>JAEUUV010000207.1 GCA_016787285.1 Saprospiraceae bacterium
ACAACCCCTTCAGGGTTGGTACTTGTACTACTTGCCATCTATAAATATACAACCCCTTCGGGGTTTTGGGTTTTGTAACATCAGCAATCATCGCGCGCCGGTACCGAGGTCGTGTAAACGACAAGAATGACCGTTTTCTACCAATGTTTGACCTCTCCGAGGTCGTTATCTTGTTTGATGCGTTTGCCCTGAGGGGTAGGGGGCAACAGGTAAATTATTTACCACAATTTGTTTGTTGTTGTAAAATGGTTTGTTGATGTTTGTGGCAAAATAAGACACCATGGAAAACAAAGGCGAAGTGCTCATTTATGAAAGTGCCGACCATCAAACTCAAGTGGAGGTTAAGTTGGAAGCAGAAACCATCTGGCTGACCCAAAAGCAAATTGCCTTACTTTTCGGCACACAACGACCGGCAATCACCAAACACCTGAAAAACATCTTTGCGACCCGTGAGTTGGATGAGCAGTCAGTTAGTTCCATTTTGGAACATACTGCCGGCGATGGCAAGGCTTATCAAACGCAGTTTTATAGTCTTGATGCAATCATCTCGGTTGGTTACAGGGTAAATTCTCAGCGAGCGACCCAATTCCGAATATGGGCCACCCAACGGCTGAAAGACTACCTGGTGCGCGGCTACGCGTTGAATGAAACACGGCTGCAGCAACTGGCCCACAACCTGGGCGAACTGGAGCAGACCGTGCAGCGTATCCGGCTAGCCGGCGACACGGAGGCCCTGCAACTCACCGAAGCCAGGGGTTTGCTGGAGATTATCGGCCACTATACCCGGAGTTTTGTGCTGCTCAACCAGTTCGACAGCCACACGCTGGAGCCGGGCGAGGTGAATGAAAACATCACCTACGAAATCGCCTTCGAGGAAGCCGAGGCTGCAATTGAAGAACTAAAACTGGGCTTGATCGCTCAAAAAGAAGCCACGGCGCTGTTTGGCAACCAGAAGGACGGAAGTTTCCGGGGCATCCTCGGCAGTATTGTCCAGACCTTCGGCGGTGAGTACCTGTACCGCAGTATCGAGGAGCAAGCCGCCAACCTGCTGTACCTGACCATCAAGAACCATCCATTCAGCGATGGCAACAAACGCATCGGCGCGTTTTTGTTTGTGTGGTTTTTGGAGAAAAACAAACACCGCTTCAAAAAGTCGGGCGAACTGAAAATCAATGACAACGCCTTGGTGGCGCTGGCCCTGCTGGTTGCCCAAAGCGATCCCGCTGAAAAAGAACTGATGATAAAACTGATTATGAACCTGATCGACAGCCGAGCATGATATGGCGGCAGGGCGGGGGGTATTGAAGCGGGCGTTTGAGGGTGAAATAAATTACAAATACAAATCAAAAAACCAATACATTTGTGAAAAATTCACAAATAGCAGCGCCATGTTAATTGAATTCAGTGTAGAAAACTTTCGTTCGTTCCGGGAGATGCAGACCCTGCACCTGCAGGCGGCCCCCATCAAGTCGAAAAATTCGAAGTTGGATGAGCAGAATGTTTGCCGGCTTACCGACAAACTGAGCGTTGTCAAAAGCAAGGTGATCTATGGCGCCAATGCGAGTGGCAAAAGCAACCTTGTGAAGGCGATGGCGACGTTTGTCCGGATATTCCGGCATTCCCTGCAAGACGCGACCATTTTGCAGGCATCGTTGTCGCCGCACCTGATGGATACGGAATCCTTCAAAAAACCGACTTTTTTTCAGATTCTATTCCGACTGGACGACCGCAATTACCGCTACGGTTTTGAAGCGACAGGGACTGCCATTGTCAGCGAGTGGCTTTATTCAAGCGACGGCAAGAAGCCGGAGTCATACCACTTTCGACGCAACGAGAACGGCATCGAGGTGAACCCCCGCACGTTTAAAGAAGGTGCCAGGCTGATTATCGGCAAAGACGAGATGCCGCCACTATACCGTTCCAACGCCTTGTTCTTGCCGTTGGTGGCTGCCTTCAATGGCCCGACTGCGCTCAGGATTAATCGTTATTTTTTAGAGCATTACGCCGTGTATAGTGGGATCGAGGACATCTTGGCACAGGCCATTGCGATGGAGGCATTCCGGGAGGAACGTATGCGGGAAAAGATGGCCGACGTACTGAAGCAGGCGGATCTCGGCATCGAAGACCTCGGCAATGCAGAGATAGCGGAGGAAGACTTGAGTGGGGCAGCCAGAGAGTATTATCAAAAAATGCGTGCCGAAGGAAAGAAGCCGTTTGTCGTGGTGACCAAAAGGAGCATCCTGGATCAAACGGGGAAACATAAAACAGAGGTGCCGTTTTTCCTCAACGAAGAATCCTACGGAACACAGAAACTGTTTTGGATGAGCCCGTTTTTGATCAATACCCTGGAACACGGCGGAGTGCTGGTTGTGGACGAATTTGGCTCCAGTATGCACGTGCAGTTGATCCGTGCCATTGTTGAACTTTTCCATTCTCCGGTCACCAATCCGCACAATGCGCAACTCATAGCGGCTACGCACGATACGCACCTGCTGGATCAGGGCCTGTTCCGCCGCGACCAGATAGCATTTGTGGAAAAATCCCGAAGCGGCCAAAGCATCCTGACCGACCTTGTGGAATTCAAAGGGGTTCGCAACGACGCTTCTTTGGAAACCGACTATTTGCACGGCAGGTACGGGGCCGTCCCGTTGACGAACCAATTTGACTGGGCATTTACCTTTGAAACCAATGGCAAAACACGTCAAGAAAACGGATCAGAATAAAGCCTGGAACCGCCGGACAGGTAATGCAAGAGCCTACGATCTGGAGAGCCGCGCGGCGAATGCGAAACGTTTCCTCATCATTTGCGAGGGCGTGAACACTGAGCCATGCTATTTCAAATCTTTTCCCGTGCAGACAGCCCAAGTGGAGGCGTTTGGCATTGGGCGTTCGAAAACGAGTCTCGTCGAGCACGCGATAGAATGGGTACAACAAAAGCCTCCTGATTCTGAAAGAGAGGTCTGGGTAGTGTTTGACATGGATTTTGATCCATCGGAAGATGCAACGTTGCAGCGCAACGACTTTAATGAGGCGATCCGATTGGCTAAAGACAACAGGTTTCGAGTGGCGTATTCCAATGACGCCTTTGAGTTGTGGTTTGTGTTGCATTATCAATTTCTGGAAGCCGCGTTGGACAGAGCCGCGTATTACAACCTCTTGGGCAACCATTGGGGAATGTCGTATGAGCGCGACTGCAAAGGACTGCAGTTCTGTCGGGCAATATATCAGCGGTTGTTAAGCGACCCTAATGCCGATCAGCAGGCCGCTATCCGCCATGCGGAACGATTATTTGCACAGCACGCCGGGTACCTGCCGGCCGTCCAAAATCCGTGTACCACCGTATTCCAATTAGTCGTCGAACTCAACAAATACCTGAAAAAGTGATCGAATCTAAAAACTCTGCTTCCATCGTCACCAAAGTCTGGTCCTTCTGCAACACCCTGCGCGACGACGGCGTGGGCTATGGCGACTACCTCGAACAACTGACCTACCTGCTCTTCCTCAAAATGGCCGACGAGTACAGCAAGCCGCCCTACAGCCGGACATTGCCCATCCCGCCCGCCTACAACTGGGGAAGCCTCGTGGACCTGAAAGGCGCCGAACTCGAAACACACTACAACACCATGCTTCGGGAACTGGGCAAGGGAAAGGGCATTCTGGGGCAGATTTTCACCAAGAGCCAGAACAAGATTCAGGACCCCGCCAAACTCTCCAAAATCATCGCCATGATAGAGGCCGAGCAGTGGCTGATGATGGGCGTGAAGGACAAGGGCGACATCTACGAGGGCCTGCTGGAAAAAAATGCGGAGGACACCAAAAGCGGCGCCGGGCAGTATTTCACCCCCCGCGCACTCATCCGCGCGATGGTCGAATGTGTGCGCCCCGAACCGATGCGTACCATCGCCGACCCGGCCTGTGGAACGGGCGGGTTCTTTTTGGCGGCCTACGATTTTCTGACCGAACACCACCAGATGGACAAGGAGGAACGGGAATTTTTGAAACACCGGACGTTTTTCGGCAACGAAATCGTGGCCGGTACTCGCCGCCTGGCGCTGATGAACCTGTTTCTGCACAACATCGGCGACATAGACAGCGACAACTTTATTTCCCCCGCCGATGCCCTGATCGCGGACTCGGGCGCACGCTACGACTACGTGCTGGCCAATCCGCCGTTCGGCAAAAAAAGCAGCCAAACCTTCACCAACGAGGAAGGCGAGCAGGAAAAGGAAGACCTCACCTACAACCGCCAGGACTTCTGGGCCACCACCAGCAACAAGCAACTCAACTTCGTGCAGCACATCCGCACCATGCTCAAAGCCACCGGTGTGGCGGCGGTCGTGCTCCCCGACAACGTGCTGTTCGAGGGCGGCGCCGGCGAAACCGTGCGCAAAAAACTGCTGGAAACGACCGACGTGCATACCATCCTGCGACTGCCTACCGGCATTTTCTACGCCCAGGGCGTGAAGGCCAACGTGGTTTTTTTCGACAACAAACCCAGCAGCAAAACGCCCTGGACGAAGGAAATCTGGGTGTACGACTACCGCACCAACATCCACCACACCCTCAAGAAAAACCCGCTAAAACTGGACGACCTGCGCGATTTTATCGCGTGCTACAACCCCGGCAACCGCCACAAACGCACGGCAACCTACCACCCCGAAACCAACCCGGAGGGCCGTTGGCGGATGTTCACCTACGCAGAGATCATCGCTCGCGACAAAACCAGCCTCGACATTACCTGGCTCAAAGACCAATCGCTCGCCGACCTCGACAACCTGCCCGACCCGGACGTGCTGGCCTTGGAAATTATCGAGAACCTGGAAGCGGGTCTGGCGAGTTTTCGGGAAGTGGCAGCGGGGTTGAGCTGGGCGGAGACAAGTCCTGCCTCTGCCTGACAATGCCGGGCAAAAGATAAAAACAGGTGTTTTTCGCAGGGGCGGGGCTTATCCCCGCCTGGATGTACACCACCGGAGTGGTGAGATACCGTACCTTCACCCCAAAACACCCACTCCCATGCCCACGCACGATCTCGAACACCTCACCCGCCACGCTAATGCCGCCGTACTCGAAGTAGCCGTCTTTTTGCGGCAGGAAGCCACGCGCGTTCAGCCCGGACAAATTGAAGAAAAGCACCTCAACGGCCTCGTGTCATACGTGGACCGCACCGCTGAGGAAATGCTCGTGGAGCGCCTCGGGAAACTGCTCCCCGAAGCAGCGTTCATCACCGAAGAAGAAACCGTGGAGCAGCGCAAATCCGCCGACCTGTGCTGGATCATTGATCCGCTCGACGGCACCACGAACTACCTGTACGGCTTGCCGCACTATTCCATCAGTGTGGCACTACAGGCCGGCGGCGAGTTGCTGTCGGGCATTGTGCTGCACGTGCCGAACAACGAACTTTTTTTCGCCTGGCGCAACGGCGGCGCCTGGTGCAATGACCGGCCCATTCAGGTCAGCAAGCGGAATACCATGCGTCAGGCGCTGGTGGCCACGGGTTTTCCATACCACAATTTCAGCCGGGTGGATGCCTGGTTACAGGTGTTGCGTACCCTGCTGGCCGAAGGCCGCGCGGTGCGGCGCTATGGTTCCGCCGCGCTCGATCTGGCCTACGTGGCCTGCGGGCGATTCGATATTTTTTTCGAGTACGGACTCAATGCCTGGGATGTAGCCGGCGGAGCACTGCTCGTGCAGGAAGCAGGCGGGCGTGTCGGCGATTTCCGCGGGGGCAACGACTTCGTTCACGGCGGGGAAATGCTGGCCTGCAACCCGGAGGTATACGCCGACATGCTGCGCATCGCCGGGGAGGCTTTCGGAACGTAATTTCCTTACCTCCCTTCCACCTGGGCATCCTGCAACACGGCCAACTCAAAACCCAAAACTCAAAACTCAAAACTTAAAACCTGGTTTTCTACCAGCCTTCCGCGTGGGCATACTGTAGCACCTCCTCCACAAATTGCCGGTGGTTGGCTAAGCGCGGCACCTTGCTCTGGCTGCCAAATTTGCCGCGGGCTTTCATCCAGCGCTGGAAAGTGCCGGGCGGTACAGGGTGCAGGCGCAGGCAGTCGAGCGCCATGCCCCGGAAACGTTTGGCCTCGTAGTCGGAGTTGATGCGCTGGAGCGTCTCGTCGAGCAGGTGGTTGAAGCGGTTGAGGTCGGCAGGGGCTTTTTCAAATTCCACCACCCATTCGTGTCCGCCCTTGCTGCGGCCCCCGGAAAAATATACGGGCGCGGCGGTGTACTCGGACACGAGCGAATCGGTCTGGCGGCAGGTTTCGGCGAGCGCCTTGTCGGTGTCGCCCACCATGACTTCTTCGCCGAAGGCGTTGATAAACTGTTTGGTGCGGCCTGAAATCCGGAAACAGAACGGGTATTTCCGGGTGAACACCACGGTGTCGCCCGGCGTGTAGCGCCAGAGGCCGTTGTTGGAAGAAATGACCACAGCGTAGTCTTTGTCCGTTTGCACATCGGCCAGCAACACCGTGCGGGGGTGCTCTTTGTCCCACTCTTCGGAGGGGATAAACTCGTAAAAAACGCCGTTGTCGGCCAGCAGGAGCATATCGTTCCGGCCGAGGTCGCACTGGGCGCCGAAGTAGCCTTCGGAGGCGTTGTAAATTTCCTGATAAACAAAGTTGTCGCTCGGGATCAGTTCCCGAAACGTGCGGCGGTACGGCTCAAAGCCCACGCCGCCGTGCATGTAGGCCTGGAGGTGCGGCCAAACCTCCAGCAAATTGGTCTTGCCGGTTTTTTCCAGCACGAGGCGAAACAACACCAGCAGCCAGGTCGGCACTCCGCCGAACATGACCAGATCGTCGGTTTGGCTGACCAAATCGGCAATGCGTTCGATCTTTTTTTCAAAATCAGGCATCAACGCCGTATCGAAATCGGGGGTGTAAAACATGCGCCCGATGGCAGGCATGTGGTAGGTCAGAATAGCGCTCACGTCGCCTGTGCGGGATTTCGGGTACTCCGGCACGGAAGCGAAAGAGCCGGGCATGACCAGGTTCCGGCGGCGGAAAATTTCCATATCCGGCCGGTTGTGGTACAGCAAGGCGATGGAGTCCCAGGTGCCGGCGATGTGGGCATGCACCAGATTCGCCATCGGCACGGGGATGTATTTGCTTTTGTCGCTGGTGGTGCCGCTGCTTTTGCTGTACCAGTTGATTTCGCCGGGCCAGAGCACGTCGCGCTCGCCGCGCATCATTCGGGCAATGAACGGTTTGAGGCTGTCGTAATCGGTTACAGGAACCTGGCGGGCGAAATCGGCGGTATTTCGGATGTCGGAAAACCGGTGGGCGCGCCCGAATTCAGTGTGCCGTGCGGTTTCGATGAGTTTGCGAAACCAGCATTCCTGCGCAGCTTCCGGCCGGTACATATACCGCTCAATGCGTCTCATGCGCAGGCGCAACAGGTACTGTTTGACCGTGGCATTTATCAGCCATTTCATCGTGTGTGCAAGGTTAGTCCACTCGTTTCGTTGGCGAAGGTAGATAACTGCCGGGAAAGTATGCTACCGGAAAGTTTGCCGAAGCCCTTGCGAGGGGTTGCATGCATTTTACAGACGGATAATTTTCTGCGAAACCTGTTTCTTTGCCGCGCCTGCACTTCATTCCGTAGCATGAAGTTTCACAGAGGCTCACAGAGTTTGAGAGGGCACAGAGTTTTTGTTCTTGCGAAGAAAACTTTTTTAACTCTGTGTTCTCTCAAACTCTGTGAGCCTCTGTGAAACTTTCCTCTACGGCGGTTCCCGGCAAAGTTTTGAAACTATGCGCGCACTCGAAAATATCCTGCAACAGCTCACCTCTCCCAAGCGCTCGCACACGTTCTGGGGGCTGCTCGCAGTACTCGTTTTATGTTTTGGGCTGTTCTGGCTGAAGCATGGTCACTGGCTTCAGTCGCCCAACGACCACATGCTGGGCGGCTCGCCGGACTGCTTCAAAAACTACATGACCGGCGTTTGGCATGTGCGCCACGATTCCACATTTGCGCACTACGGCGGCATGAACTACCCCTACGGTGAGCACGTGCTGTTCACCGACAACCAACCGATCCTCAGCTCGGCCATGCAATGGTGGAGCCGGAATGTGTCGGATTTGACAGGACGCACGGTGGGAGCAATCAACCTGTTTCAGGTAATATCGGTGTTGCTGGGCTGTGCAGTGCTGTTTTTGTTGCTGCGCAAATTACACCTCCCGGTGTGGTATGCCGGCATGATCACGCTGGGGATGGTATTTCTGAATCCGCAGTACGGACGCTTCGATGCGCATTTCGCGCTGTCGCATACCTGGGTGTTCCCGTTGTTGCTCCTGCTGTTGAGCAGTTATGAGGAACGGTACAGCAGGCGTTATCAAAGTTTGCTGATCGGGTTGTTGCTTTGGGTAGCTGCGCAGTTTCACTTTTACTACTTCGGAATATGCGCCCTGTTTTTGGGGCTATACACGGCGTATCAGTTGATTCGCGACCCTTCACTGCGCAACTTGCGCGTACGGGTCAGCCACCTTGTGGTGATGGTAGCGGTGCCGTTTGCCCTGCTCAACATCTGGCTGCACTGGGCGGACTACGCCACCGACCGTCCGGGCAGCCCGTACGGGTTCACGACTTACATCGGCGAATGGGAAGGCGTGCTTCTGCCGTATGAGGATTTCCCGCTGTACCACTGGATTGACGAGAACATCATTTCCATTCGCCGGGTCAACGGCGAGGCGAAGGCTTATGCCGGAGCGCTTTCCTTTTTATTCACCCTGTGGTTGTTGATCTCGGGTTTTCGCATGTTTGGCAAATCCTGGGACGAGGCCGCCTACCACCGCGTGCACAAACGTTACCTGCAAGGCATTTTCGCGGCAGCGCTGGCGCTTTTGGTATTCGCCTGCGGCTTTCCGTTTGCCATCAAAGGCAACGAATGGATGGTGGACTACATGGGGCCGCTACGGCAGTTCCGCGGGTTGGGGCGGTTCACCTGGGCGTATTTTTACGTGATCAATGTGCTGGCGTTTTATGTGTTGTGGAACTGGAGTGTGCGGTTCAAGGGCTTCGAGGGCGGCCGGGGGCGTGGGTTGCGCTGGGTGATCGCCCTGGCGCCTGTGGTGCTGCTGTGTTGGGAGGCGTACACCTTTCAGAAATTGCGCCCGATCGGGCGGATGGACAACATGGAAAAGCGCGACGTAGCGGCGCCGACGCCGGAACACTGGCTGAATAAGGTGGATTTTTCAAAATATCAGGCACTGTTGCCGCTGCCGTACTACCACTTCGGTTCGGAAAACGTGTGGTTGAACTTTGACTTTGCCCAGTTTATCCGCAACGAAACCACCGCCCTGCACACCGGCATACCCGACATGGGCGTGAACATGAGCCGAACCTCCTGCGCCCAAACTTTGAACTCCGTGCAATTCGTCCTCGAACCCTGCCGCCCGCCGGTGATGCTCAATGACTTGCTGGACAACCGCCCGCTGGCAATACTCGTCCACGGCCCGGCCTGGGAAGAAGTCCGGCAGCGATACCCACACTTGGTCGGCAAAGCCGAACCGGTGTACGACAGCCCCGACCTGAAAATTTTGTCGCTCCCGCTGGACAGTATTCGCGCATACGTGTATGCCCGAAGCGAAGCCATTGAGCAGGAACATGTATCCCGTGCCTTGACTCCGCAGGGCGCCTGGCAGGTATCACAAACGGGGTTTTTGCATTACCTGTCCTTCGATTCGCTCTCAACGGCCAAACGGAAATTTCAGGGCGCCGGCGCCTACACCGGCAACATGCAGGACACCACCTGGATGTGGCAAGACCAGCTCCCGAAAGGGCAGTATGTGCTGAGTTTCTGGATGTATGCCCGGCAAGACCTCGGGATGAACCACGAGTTGAAAATTTATGAAAACGACCTCGGCAACGGCAATGAAATTCAGTTCCGGCATGAGGGCATGCGGTTTCATCTCAAAACAATTGTGAACGACTGGGGCTTGTTCGAATTGCCGTTCGAGGTTCGGGGGGACAACTCCCGCCTGAAGGCGTTTTTGTTTAAAGAGCACGCCAACCAGCCGTTTTTTCTGGACGAGGTGCTCCTGCGTCCGCAGCAAACCGATGCATACCGGCGCGAAGAAGATTGGGTAGTACGCAACAATTATTGGTATCTCCGCTAAGACTTGCGCAGGGCGCAGTCATTGTTACCGGAATTTCACCCCAATGACAAATTTGGATTAAAAAAATGCCGGAGAAAAGAGCAGGTTTGCCACTGCTCTGATTTCCTTTGCAGACGTAATTGAAGTTTAATCATTTATTCACTAACCAAACTTTCTGAGTATGAACAGGATTTTACTTGGGCTCGCGCTCATCCTGATGAGCGCTGGCTATGCCTTCGGGCAAAACCGTACCGTCACCGGCATGGTGAAATCCAATGAGGGCGATCCCCTTATTGGCGCAACGGTAGCCGTACTGGGTACGGCAACAGGTACCCGTACCGACATTGAGGGCAAATTCCGCGTGGAGATACCCGCCGGCGCCACCGCGCTCCGGTTCTCCTACACCGGCTACCTTGCCCAGGAAGTGCCGATTACCGGTGAGAGCGAATACAACATTGTGCTGGAAGCCAGTAGCGCTTACCTCGACGAGGTAGTGGTGGTGGGTTACGGTACGCAGTTGAAACGCGACGTGACCGGCTCCATTTCGCAAGTAAAAGGCGACGCACTCGCCAACCTGGCTACGCCTAGCTTCGACGCACAGCTGGCCGGCCGCGCTGCGGGTGTACAGGTGACGCCTCCGAGCGGTATTCTCGGCGCTCCGCCGCAAATCCGCATTCGCGGGGTCAACTCGATCTCTTCGGGTACGTTCCCGCTGGTTGTGGTGGACGGTGTGCCTATTTTCGACGGCAATCAGGGCGGTTTCACACCGATGAACGCGTTGGCCGACTTGAACCCCTCCGACATCGAGTCTTACGAAATTCTGAAAGACGGCGCCGCTACCGCTATCTACGGTTCGCGTGCCGCCAACGGGGTCATGCTGATCACGACCAAGCGCGGTAAAAAAGGCAAGCCGAAGTTCAACTACGACATGTATGTGGGCGTAGCGCAGGCTACCAACTTGTTCGATCTGTTGGGTGCAGAAGATTTCGTAACGATCAACAACGAAAAAAGCCGGAATACCGGCGACACCATTCCGATCGCCAACCTGATGTACGATGCTAACGGTAACCTGGTGGAAACCGACTGGCAGGACGCCATCTTCCGCAATGCTACCCAGCACAGCCACGTGCTGTCGGTATCGGGCGGCAGCGATTTCACCAACTACTACTTCTCCCTCGGTTTCTCCGATCAGGAGGGTATTGCGGTGTCAAACAGTCTGCGCCGCTACACCTTCCGCGCCAACATTGACCAGAAGGTGAACAAGTGGCTCAAGATCGGTTTCTCCAGCGGCGTTTCCCGCCAGGAAAACTACGGCCCGTTGACCGGTTCAAACAGCCTGTCGGGCAACACCTTTGCCGTGATGCGTATGCTCCCCAACGTACCGGTGTACGATGTGAACGACCCGACCGGCTACAACCTCGACTCGATCAACCCGCGTACGCTGGGCCGCGGCAACAACCGCATTGAAATTGCCAACGGTATTCCGAATCAGCGTTTTGTGCTGGACAACGACCTGCGCAAATCCATCAACACCCGCTTGCTGGGTAATATTTATGGCGAAGTCGGCCTGCTGAAGGGTCTCACGTTCCGCACTCAGGTCGGTATTGACGGTAACTATGTGGACGACTATTACTTCCAGGATCCGCGCCACGGCGACGGCTACTCGGCCAACGGCCGGATCGGCCAGGCGTTTTCGCCTTCCTTGCGCTGGAACTGGCAGAACATGCTGACGTACAGCGTATCCATTGCGGAAAAACACAACCTCGATCTGACGGCCCTGCAAGAATATCAGAAACAGCGCAACACATTCTACCAGAGTACGGTGTCCAACCTCTCGGATCGTTTCTTCCAGGAAAACATCGTATCGGGTACGTATTCCAACCAGGCTATTGACGGTGGTATCGGCGAAAACGGCATCGCTTCCTACCTGGGTCGCGTGAACTACAACTTTGCTCGCAAGTACTACATCAGCGCCTCCATCCGTCGCGATGCATTGTCGTCGCTGGCTGAAGCCAACCGCGTAGGTTACTTCCCCGGCGCATCGTTCGCATGGCGTATTTCGGAAGAAGGCTTCTGGGGCGAAAGTATTTCCAAAGTGATTTCCGACCTGCGTCTGCGCGGTTCGTATGCCGAGGTGGGCAACGTGCGCATCGGCAACTATCCGTACATCGGCTCCTACGGTTCGGCTCCGTACGGCCTGCAAAACGGTATCACCTACAGCAACTTCGGCAACGACGGCCTGCAATGGGAAGCCCAGAAAAAACTCGACTTCGGCATTGACTTCGGTTTGTTCGACAACCGCATCAACGGTTCCGTGGCCTACTGGCGTCAGGACAACGACGACATCATCCTGAGCGCGCCGACGGCTCCGTCGCTGGGTATCCCCGGCAACCGGATTTTCCAAAATATCGGCAGCATGCGCGGCGACGGTATTGAGGTAACCCTCGACGCTTTGGTGATGCGCAGCGGCAACTTCCGCTGGAACTCCAGCCTGAACTTCTCCACGCAGAACAACGAGGTTACCTCGCTAGTGAAAAACATAGACGGCAGCGATCAGGATCAAATCAGCGAAAACAACATCATTCGCGCCGGCGAATCCATCAACGCCATCTACGGATACGACTACTACGGCGTCAACCCTGCCAACGGCAACCCGGTTTATCAGAAAGCCGACGGGTCGTATGTCCAGCAAAACATCGTTTCCGGCGCTTTCACCGTGTTCAATCCGGATGAGCCCGGCGCTACGGGTGCAGCCGCCACGCTCTCCTCGGCATTGGATCGCCGCGTCCTGGGTTCAGCGCTTCCGACGTACTTCGGTGGTTTCGACAACAACTTCTACCTCGGCTCGTTCGACCTGAACATTTTCTTCCGCTTCTCCGGCGGCAACGTGATTATGAACCGTACCCGTATTGACCTGCTTGACATGGGCTTCAGCAACAACGGCACGGAAATCCTGGGCCGCTGGCAAAGCCCGGAAAACCCCGGCGACGGCAAGACGCCGAAACTGCGCCTGAACGCCGGCAACTCAATCAACAACCCGAACGTGGCTTCCACGCGCTGGGTTGAAGACGGCGACTTCATCCGCCTGGGCAATATAGCACTGGGCTACACCATGCCCAAGTCGCTCACACAGCGCCTCAGCATCGAATCGCTGCGCATTTACGTGCAGGCCCAGAACCTGCTCACGATCACCGGCTACACGGGCCTTGATCCGGAAACCAACACCAACGGTTTTGGGGTGGACTGGAACGGCAACCCCCAACAGCAAGTGTTTACGGTAGGCGCTAACCTTGGTTTCTAAACAAAAAAACTTAACACAATGAAGAATACTCATCAATCTATCATACTCCTGCGTACAATCGCAGCAGCGCTGGTCATCAGCGCGGCAACGGTTGCCTGCGACAAAGACGTAACAGACTTGCAGCCGTTCGACCGCATCACGGAAACGGCGGCATTTGCCACAGCGGCTCGCTGTGAACTTTCGATGGTCGGCGTGTATGATGCCGCTCAGAGCGGTTTCTATGCCGGTGGCGCCGTTCGCGGCTACCCGTTCGGCGCAGCCAATGTGGAACAAGGCGACTGCCGCGGAGAAGACATGCTCAACGTGGCTGCATTTTATGCGTTCACCTATGAGTCCACGTACAACCCGACTACGGCAAACAACCAGTACCACTGGGAAACACTGTATGGCTTGATCAACAAGGCCAATATCGTCGTCGAAGGCGTTCAAAGCGCTCAAACCAATGGCGTGCTGACCGAGGCTCAGGCGAAAGCCTACGAAGGGGAAGCGCGTTTCCTGCGTGCATTGGCGCACCATGAGCTGTTGATCCACTTTGCCCGTCCGTATGCGCACACCGGCGACGCATCGCATCTGGGTGTGCCTTACCGCACCCGCGCTGTAAATACTTCCGGTTCCAAAGATGCCGCTCAGGAGCAAGGCCGCAATACGGTCAAGGAATGCTACGACCTGTTGATTGCCGATCTGGACTTCGCCGAGGCAAACCTGCCTGCCACCCGCGCCGGTACGCTCAAAATCAGCCGGGCAACGAAAGGGGCCGCTATCGCACTCAAAACGCGTGTCTACCAGCACAAAGGAGACTGGGCGAATGTCATCACGGAAGGCAATAAGCTGATCCCCGGAGGCGGCTACAGCCTGACGGCTGCACCGGAAGGACCATTCGCCAGCTTCACGTCCAACACGGAGTCCATTTTCTCGATTGAAAACTCCAATGTGGATAATCCGTTTGTAAACGGCGCCCTGCCCGTGATGTACGCTATCGCTCCCGGCCGTGCACTGGTGGCCATCAGCCCCATCATTTTCAATGCTCCGTTCTGGGATTCCACCGACCTGCGCCGCACGCAGTTGACCAAGCCCAACACCCGCGCGTATTTCAGCCACAAGTACCGCAATGTGACGAATCAGGACGACTGGAACCCGATCATTCGCTATGCAGAAGTAGTCCTGAACGTGGCCGAAGCACACCTGCGCGTGCCGTCGCCTGACGTCGCTACGGCACTTGGCTTGCTCAACCAAGTACGCAATCGCGCCGTAACAGATGTGGCCAAGCAATACACCGCCGGCACCTTTGCCGATGCCAAGGCTATGTTGAAAGCCGTATTGCAGGAGCGCCGCATTGAGTTTCTGGCTGAAGGCCGCCGTTGGGCCGACATCCACCGCCTGGCGAAAGACCCGGACTTCTCTACGGGCGGTATACCGGCCAAGGTATTCTACAACCAGACTACCCTCGCCAGCTGGGGCCCCGGCGTCAACTACGACATGAATGGTAACTACACCGGCACGCTGGGTCTTCCGGCGATTCCGTACGACGACTACCGTTTTGTGTGGCCTTTGCCGATTTCCGAGCTCAACACCAATCCGGTGCTGGCTGCTCAGCAAAATCCAGGTTGGTAAGTTTACCTCAGCGCTTAAGCGCAACAACAAGAACGGCAACCGGTGTTTTCCGGTTGCCGTTCTCTTTGTGCGTGTTCATTTCCGTTTTAATGGCCATCCGCTATTAGGAAAAAATCCTGATTGCGGATTGAACTTGATCGTTTTATTTGTCATTCCGCTCGCGAGTAGGGCGGGGACAAGCCCCGCCCCTTCAGGATTTGCATGGACAATTTAGGCAGAATTAAACCTTTTTTTGTCGTAGGGGCGGGGCTTGTCCCCGCCCTACTCGCGAGCGGAACACAAAGGTTGTTTTCTAATTGCGGATTGTCATTTCCGTTTCCCCCGCTTTGCATCCGCTATCGCAAAACGAATAGCCTCGTAGGAAAACCGGTGCTCGAAGTGTTCGAAAATTTCCTTCAACTGGTACGGCTCTTCGAACAAAGACAAGGCCCCCTGCACCAGATCGAGTGCCTCGGGCGAAGCCCAGGGACTGATGTCCACCAGTTCGCCGCGTTCGTACATGGTGGCTAAGTGGCTGACCACGGTAATGGGGCTGATTTCTCGCAGTCGGGCAATTTCTTCCACCGGTTTCCCTTGCTGAAACAAGTCCCAACTGAGCAGGTAGGTACTTCCGGGCACGTTCAGTCCCTCCTCCGATTTTTCGCGTACAAACCGGCGGATTTCCGAAATGAACGCATCGCCATAGAGTTGCAACTTGCGTTCGCCCACCCCGCTCACGTACAGCAGATCAGCATCCGTGACCGGGCGTTTTTGGGCCATTTCTTCCAGTGTGGCATCGCTGAAAATCAGGTAGGGCGGCACCCCCTGTTGCTGACCGACCTTGCGCCGGAGCGCCACTAAGCGTTCAAAAAGTTCGTCGCGAAGCACCGCGGTTCGACTGGGCTGGCGCTGTGCGGCGACGCGTTCGGCGGCTTTTTCTTCGGGCTTTGGGGGCAAGGCAAGGCGCACCGGCTGCTTTCCGAACACTACGGCACGACCGGCTTCGGTGGCTTTCAGGCAGTTATTTTCGTCGTATGCGATTTCGATCAGGCCGTGGTGCAGCATTTGCGCAAGCAGGAACTGCCACTCTTCAAAACTGTACTCTTTGCCGGCGCCGTATGTTTTGATTTGATCGTACCCGGCCTGGAAAATCTCCTGCCGCCGGCTGCCTCGCAACACGTCAATCAGCATATTCATGCCTACCCGCTCTCCACTGCGCAGGATAGCCGAGATGGCTTTTTGTGCGGCGGTGGTGCCGTCAAATTCCTTTGGCGGGTTTTGGCACACATCGCAGTTGCCGCAGTTTTTGTCATAGGCTTCGCCAAAATAATGAAGCACCGTTTTCCGTCGGCACACGGGCGCTTCGGCAAACTGGTACATGCGGTTCAGTTTGGCAATTTTCAGTTCTTTCTGCTCCGCTGTAGCCTCGCCTTCCTCGAACATTTGCCGGTAGGTCATCACGTCCTGGTAACTGAAAAACAGCAGGGCATCCGCAGGCAGCCCGTCGCGACCGGCCCGGCCGATCTCCTGGTAGTAGCCCTCCAGATTGCGCGGCAGGTTGTAGTGGATGATGAAGCGCACATTGCTTTTATCAATGCCCATCCCGAACGCGATGGTGGCGCAAATGACCGGCACCCGGTCGTTGATGAAATCTTCCTGCACGCGGTTGCGCTCCTGGGGCGACATTTGGGCATGGTACGCAGCCGCTTTGAACCCGCGGGAATTCAGTTTTTCGGCCACCTCCTCGCAGGTACGGCGAGCCAGGCAATAAATAATGCCCGATTGTCCGGGGCGTTTTTTCAGAAATTCGGCGATCTGCTCGAAGCGGCGCTGACCGGGGCGCACGGTCAGCGAGATATTGGGCCGGTCGAAAGAGGCAATGAACACAACGGGATCATTCAGTTGGAGTTGCGCGGCAATATCCCGTCGTGTCACTTTGTCGGCGGTGGCGGTGAGCGCCAGTACGGGCACATCGGGGTACTGTTCCTTGATAAATTTGAGTTGGGTGTATTCCGGGCGGAAGTCGTGTCCCCATGCGGAAATGCAATGCGCTTCGTCCACGGCAAAAAGGCTGATTCGGAGGCGTTTCAGGAGCGGTTGGAAGCCTTGTGAAACCAACTTTTCGGGGCTTACGTACAGCAGTTTTATCCGACCGGCTAACAGTTCATCTTCCACATCCCGCACCTGATTTGGACTGAGCATGCTGTTGATAAAGGCTGCCGGGGCGCCGTTGCCGCGCAGGCCTTCCACCTGGTCTTTCATCAGCGCGATGAGCGGACTGACCACCACGGCAGTGCCTTCCAGCGTGAGTGCGGGTATCTGGTAGCAGATGCTCTTGCCGCCGCCGGTAGGCATGAGCACCAGCGTGTCGCGCCGGTCGTACACGGTTTGGATGATGTCGGCCTGCAAGGGACGGAAAGCGTCGTAGCCGAAAATTTTTTTTAGGGTGGATTGTGCGAGTGTCAGGGTCATGGGTTGAAACAGTTTTGAGTTTTGAGTTTTGAGTTTTGAGTTGCAAAAATATGTACAAAAAACAAAAAAATTGTTTTGAAAAACTATTTGTTTTATGTTTGTCGCCTCAAACAACAACGGTAGGGAAAACCGGAGGGAAAACAACCGGTTCCGCACACATTTTTTAAAAAATCATATCGCCTGGCGGCGCGGCATTTTGCCGTTTCATGCGGCCACAAGCGATAAAAACGCACCTGCCATGATACAGGAATTTGTCAAAAAACGCTGGTTCTCGCTTGCCCTGCTGCTGCTGCTGTTAGCCGCCATACTGCGCAAGAACATACGCTTTCAGTCCGACGATGTTTCCAGGCCGCCGGCTACCGAAATCCGGGAAAAATACACCGATGCCTCTTCGGCGCCCAAAGCAACCGCCCTGCTGAACGTAGGCGACCACGGTGCAACCACCGTTCGTTTCCCCGAGGTGGATGAGGCGGCCACGGTGGCTTTTTTGAAACGGTTCGCGCAAGTAGCCGTGACGGAGCAGGAAAAATTCGGCATGCCGGCTTCCGTGTTGCTGGCCGCCGCTTACGTGAACAGTTTCGGCGGCGGGCGGGCCTGTGCCGTCCAAGCAAACAACTACCTCGCCACGCGCTGCTCCGCCGGCTGGAACGGCCCGGAAGCAAATATCTCCGGCACGTGTTTCCGGCAATACGAAACGGCTTGGGAAAGCATCCGCGATTTCGGCGCCGTACACAGCCGAAAAGACTGGTACAAGGCGCTGAAACAGGACGCCAAAGACTGGAAAAAGTGGGTGCAGGCGCTCGTCGCCCACCGGGTATCCGATGTGGAAAACGCAGAAGCGGAGATGGTTCGGGTGATTGAGGAGTACCGGTTGTTTGAGTTGGATGGGGAGTGAGCCGGGCGTAACCCTCACACCACCGCCTTTGTTATCCTTCGGATCGTATCCGTGTCGCCCATCGTGTAGTAATGCAGGCAGGGCACGCCCGATTTTTTGAGTTCCAGCGACTGCTGGATACACCATTCGATACCGATTTGGCGCACGGCTTCGTCGTCGCCGGCTTTCATGGCCGCGTCCACGAGGTCTTTGGGCATGTTGACGAAAAACTTGCGCGGGATGGCGTTCAGTTGGTAGCGCCTGGTGAGCGGCTTGAGGCCGGGCACGATCGGTACGTTGATGCCGGCGTTGCGGCAGGCGTCCACGTATTCAAAAAAGCGGGCATTGTCGAAAAACATCTGGGTGACGATGTAGTGCGCCCCGGCGTCCACCTTCATTTTGGTGTAGGCCAGGTCGGTGTCGAAGTTGGGCGACTCGAAGTGTTTTTCCGGGTAGCCGGCTACGCCGATGCAGAAGTCGGTTTTTTCGCCGTTCACGATGTCGGGGTCGAGGTAGTGGCCCTGGTTCATGCCGGCGATCTGACGTACCAGATCAAGGGCGTATTTGTGCCCGTCTTCGTGCGGGGTAAAACGCTCTTCAAACTGACGGGCGTCGCCGCGCAGCGCGAGCACGTTGTTTATGCCGAGGAAATTCAGGTCAATGAGTGCGTTTTCCGTTTCATCCCTGGAAAAACCGCCGCAGATGAGGTGCGGCACAGCGTCCACTTTGAAGCGGTGCATGATGGCCGCACAAATGCCGACCGTTCCCGGGCGTTTCCGGATGGCGGCTTTTTCATAATATCCCGAAGGCCGCACCTTGTAGATAAATTCTTCCCGGTGGTAGGTCACGTCAATGAACGGCGGCTTGAACTCCATCAGCGCGTCCAGGGTGTTGAAAATAGCCTGCATGCTCCCGCCTTTGAGCGGCGGCAGCACTTCAAAGGAAACCAGGGTCTTGCCCTTGGCTTTGGCAAAATGGTCGGTAACTTTCATAATTGCGGATCTTACGGTTTGCGTGCGCGGAGTTCTGTCAAATAGCGCTCCAATTCCGTCACATCGTAGTACAACACCTCGCGGGGCTTGGAACCTTCGGCGGGGCCGACGATGCCAAGTCCTTCCAGTTGGTCCATGATGCGCCCGGCCCGGTTGTAGCCGAGTTTCAGCCGGCGCTGGATCATGCTGGTGGAGCCGTGCTGGGTTTCCACCACGAGGCGGGCCGCGTCGTCGAGCATATCGTCTATGTCAGCCAGGCTGACGTGCTTGGCGCTGCCGCCCTCGTCGTCGCCGTGGAATTCGGGCAGGAAGAACGGCTCGGGGAAGCCCGTCTGGTTGGCGATGAACTCAATGACACGCTCCACTTCCGGCGTGTCCACGAAAGCGGATTGCAGGCGAATCACGTCGCCGCCGACGGACAAAAGCATGTCGCCCTTGCCGGTAAGTTGTTCGGCGCCGCCGGCGTCAAGGATGGTACGGCTGTCCACTTTGGACACTACCTTGTACGCGATACGGGCCGGGAAGTTGGCTTTAATGACCCCGGTGATGATGTTCACCGAGGGGCGTTGAGTGGCGATGATGAGGTGGATGCCCACAGCCCGCGAGAGTTGTGCGAGACGCCCGATGGGAAGTTCGACTTCCTTGCCGGCGGTCATGATGAGGTCGGCAAATTCGTCAATCACCAGCACGATGTAGGGCAGGAAACGGTGGCCCTTGAGCGGGTTGAGGCGGCGGGCCACGAACTTGTCGTTGTACTCGGCGATGTTGCGCACCTCGGCGCTTTTGAGCAGGTTGTAGCGCGACTCCATTTCGATGATGAGGGAATTGAGCGTATGCACGACCTTCTGCGTGTCGGTTACAATCGGTTCCACCTGATCGGGCAGGAAGGTGAGGAAGTGGTTTTCCAGGCGCGCGTATGGGAACAGTTCCACCTTTTTCGGGTCAATGAGAATGAGTTTGACCTGCGAAGGGTGTTTTTTGTACAGCAATGAATTCAGGATCACGTTGATACCCACTGACTTACCTTGGCCGGTGGAACCTGCGATGAGCAGGTGCGGCATCTTGGTCAGGTCGGCCACAAACACCTCATTCTGAATGTTTTTGCCCAGTGCGATGGGCAGTTCCATCTTGGCGCGTTTGAAACGGTCGTCCATGAGCACCTCGCGCATACCCACCGTCTGGCGTTTTTTGTTGGGCACCTCGATCCCGATGGTGCCTTTGCCGGGGATGGGCGCGATGATGCGGATACCAAGGGCCGATAGGTTGAGCGCGATGTCGTCCTCCAGGTTTTTGATTTTGGAAATACGGATGCCCCGGGCCGGAACTATCTCGTACAGCGTAACAGTGGGGCCGATGGTCGCCTTGATCTTCTCGATGTCAATCTTGAAGTTCATCAGCGTGTGCAGAATCTGGTTTTTGTTCTGCTCCAGTTCGTCGCGGTCAATTTCGAGGTGGGTATTGTCGTACTCGTGCAGGAGTTGCAGGTGCGGGTATTCGTAGTGGGAAAGTTCGAGCGTGGGGTCGTACGGCTCCGAGAGGTTGGGCGTGTCCTCCTGAATGGCCTCCACGGGCGGCTTGTAGGCGGGCGCCTCGTCAGGCAGCACGGGTGCGGGCTGTTCCGGCGGCAGATTGATTTCCAGTTCGGTGTCTTCGATGGCGTCGCCTTTTTTGGTTTTGCCCTCATCTTCGGCAAAAAGCGCACTTTTCCGGGTCAGGTCGAACGACATCTGACCGCCTTTCGGCACCGTGGACACCTCCGGCGTTGGGGGGACAGACGTGGCGGTGCTATCTGCACTATCTTCCGTGTGGGAGAATGTGCTTTCCGAACTGCGGTCCACTTTTTTGACCAATGCCGAACGCGAGGCCCGGTACCGTTTGCCGTATTCGCCGCTGAGCAGGTCGCGCCAGGCGCGCTGGGTTTCGTACCAGAGCTGTCGCCAGGTAAAGTCCGACAAGTCGGGGTTGTTGTTCCAGACAAAGGTTGCCACGAGCGAAAAAATCAGCAGTGCCACTGTGCCGGGAATGCCGAGAAATTTCTGAATCCATTCGCTCACCGCCTGGCCAAACACGCCGCCGACCGGGAACTCCAGGGTTTGTAAAAAAAACGACGATACCACGGACACAATCACCATCCAGATAACCGTACGCTGAAGCGTGAGATACAGGTGGCTCAGCGGCACCCTGCGCATGAGGGCCAGACCGTAGTTGTACAGTAAGTAGACGAAACCGAACGAGGCAAGACCAAAACCCCAGTACACGATGCTGTCGGCTAAATAAGCGCCGAGGCGGCCCAGCCAGTTGTCCACCTCCACGTCGCCGAGGAAATTTTCCCAGGTGAAATGCATCACGATGTCGTGATCCTTTTCCCAGGTGAAAATGTAGGATGTGAAGGCGATCAGGAAATAAAACGACAGGAAGAGCAGGAACATCCCGATGAGTTTCGGGGTGCGCTCGCCATCGAAGTTGAGGCTGGACTGTCCGCGTCTGCTATTGGCCATGCGTGGTATTGGGCGAGTTTTTTGTTTGCCTTCAAAAAGGGGTGATGCCGCGCAAAAGTAACGTGTGGCGGGAAAATGCGGGTTTTTAAATCAGATCACTCTATATGCGCGAGGAGCGAAAGCAACTCCTGCGCCGCCTTAGCGATCACCGTGCCCGGCCCGAACACCGCCGCCACGCCGGCGTTTTTCAAAAAATCGTAGTCCTGCGCCGGAATAACCCCGCCGACCACGACGAGAATGTCCTCCCGGCCCAATTTTTTCAGTTCGGCAATGGCTTGCGGCGCCAGCGTTTTGTGGCCGGCTGCCAGCGAGGAAATGCCGAGGATGTGCACGTCATTTTCGGCGGCCTGACGGGCGGCTTCCGCTGGCGTCTGAAACAGCGGGCCGATATCCACGTCGAAGCCGAGATCGGCGAAAGCGGTAGCAATGACCTTGGCGCCGCGGTCGTGGCCGTCTTGCCCCAGTTTAGCCACCAGGATACGCGGGCGGCGACCTTCCTGTTTTGCGAAGACATCGGCCATGGCGTGGGCTTTTTCAAAGTCGTCGTTCTTTTCCATTGTTGCAGCATAAACGCCCGCCACCGTGCGGGTAGTGGCGCTGTATCGGCCAAAGGCATTTTCCATAGCCTGGGAAATTTCGCCGAGGGTGGCGCGGGCGCGGGCGGCTTCGATGGCCAGAGCAAGGAGGTTAACCCCACCCCCAACCCCTCCCCCAAGGGGGAGGAGGGCTTGATCCGAACCATCTCTTATGTTTGCATAATCAAGATGCAAAATATTTTTAGAGGGCAAACCCTCCTCCCCCTTGGGGGAGGGGTTGGGGGTGGGGTTTCGCGCCGCATCTTCCAGCGCCCGCAACGCCGCCTGCACCTTCGCCTCGTCGCGATTCGCCTTCATCTCCTGAATCCGCCTGATTTGCGCCTCGCGCACGGCCGTGTTATCCACTTCGAGGATGTCGAACTGTACCTTGTCTTTTACCTGAAACACATTGACGCCTACGATGTGCTCCTGCCCTGAATCAATCCGGGCCTGCTTGCGGGCGGCGGCTTCTTCGATGCGGAGTTTGGGCAAACCCTCCTCGATGGCTTTGGCCATACCGCCGAGTGACTCGACTTCCTGGATGAGCGCCCAGGCTTTTTCAACTAATTCGTTGGTCAGATTTTCCACGAAATAAGAGCCTGCCCAGGGGTCTACGGCTCGACACACATCACTTTCTTTTTGAATAAACAACTGGGTATCGCGGGCAATTTTGGCCGAAAAATCCGTGGGCAAGGCAATTGCCTCGTCGAAGGAATTGGTGTGTAAACTTTGTGTGCCGCCCAGCACGGCAGCCATCGCCTCCACGCAAGTGCGGGCTACGTTGTTGAACGGGTCCTGCTCGGTCAGGCTCCAGCCACTGGTTTGGCAGTGGGTGCGCAAGGCGAGGCTTTTGGCACTTTTGGGGTTGAACTGATTGACCAATTTGGCCCAGAGCAGGCGCCCGGCGCGCATTTTGGCGATTTCGCGGAAGTGGTTCATGCCGATGCCCCAGAAAAACGAAAGTCGCGGAGCGAAATCGTCAATATCCAGCCCGGCGGCCAGCCCGGTGCGGATGTACTCCAGTCCGTCGGCGAGGGTATAGGCCAGTTCCAGTTCGGCAGGCGCGCCGGCCTCGTGCATGTGGTAGCCGGAAATGGAAATGGAGTTGAATTTGGGCATGCGCTGTGCGCAAAACGCGAAGATGTCGCCGATAATGCGCATGGATGCCGCCGGGGGGTAGATGTAGGTGTTGCGCACCATGAACTCCTTGAGGATGTCGTTCTGGATGGTGCCGCTGAGCGCCTCCGGCGACACGCCCTGTTCTTCCGCTGCCACAATAAAAAAAGCCATGATGGGGATGACCGCGCCGTTCATGGTCATGGACACCGACATCTGGTCGAGCGGAATCTGGTCGAACAGGATTTTCATATCCTCCACCGTATCTATGGCCACCCCGGCCTTGCCTACATCGCCCAGCACGCGGGGATGGTCGCTGTCGTAGCCGCGGTGGGTAGCCAGATCGAAGGCTACGGACAGGCCCTTCTGTCCGGCGGCGAGGTTTCGGCGGTAAAAGGCGTTGCTCGCCTCGGCAGTGGAAAAGCCGGCGTATTGCCGGATCGTCCAGGGCTGGCTGACGAACATGCTGGAGTACGGCCCGCCGAGAAAGGGCGGGATGCCTGCCACGAAATTCGATCTGCGCGGTACGAGGAACGCAGGACGCGGTTGGGGGCGCAAGGAGAGGTCGAGCGGTATGGTTGAAAAATCCGGTGCGGGCATGGACAACGGGTTTGAAAAGGCGGCAAGATCGGACAAATGTAGCGCAAGTTGGCGTGGCAACCGAAGGGACATTTTTTTCGCCAACCAATAAAACGCTATGCCATGTACACACAACTGCTGGTTTTCCTGACCCTGCTGCTGCACATTTTTGTGCCGGTGCTCCGTGCCCAAACCACCGACGGCTCCGAAATCATCCGAGCCTTAAACCCACGCATCGCTGCTGTGGAAAAGGGTGTGTTCACCATTGACGCGCGCTACAAGTTTGCCGATGGCGAGGACACCCTTGTGCACCGCGGCACATGCTATTTTTTCCGAAAATCAAATCCCGACTCGCTGGCGCCATTCGTCGTCATTTCCGAGGGGAAGCCCGTGTTCGCCTTCGACGGAGAAAACTTTTACCAGGAGGCCGGCCCTGAAGTGTTCTGGGTAACTGCCGTCAAGGACGTGGGTGGCTTGCGGCGCATGCTGCGCGGCAACGTCAAAAAAAGCAATCTGATCTACGAGCCGCTGCTCCGCGTGGATCGGCCGAACCTTCGCCCCGGCGGATTTGATTCGGTAGAGCTCACCGCCGCTCGCCTCAATGACCTGCCGATGCTGCGGCTAACCGTGCGGGATACCAGCATTGAGGAGGCTCTCGGCGATGTGGCCAACAACAAAATCATTGCAGCCTACCATTGGGATATTGCGATACCGGACTTCTATTTGGCCCGTGTGGGCAGCGAAGTCTGGCTGTTCGACGGCTGGCAGTACGAGGAGAAACTGTTTTCAGCAATTACCCCACTTCCTGACGAAGCGCAATTTTCCGATTATTTCAACCCCGAAAAGTTAGCGGCAACATTTTCGTTCGAGCAGTACGACCCTAACGCCCCGGTGAAACGCGAACAAGAACTCATTCAGGCAGGGGCAACACTTCCCGATTTTACTCTGAGCGATTTGCAGGGGCAAACATATTCGGCGAGCGAACAGCAGCAGGGCTTGCTCTTGCTCGACTTTTGGTACAAAGGCTGTTTCCCCTGCCAGATGGCCATGCCTAAACTGGAAAATTTGCACCAAAAATACGCCTCGAAAGGCCTTCAAGTGCTGGGCATAAACCCGTTCGACAAAAACAACGACGCGCTGAAGGAATGGCTTAAAACGCGCAAGGTCACCTACAACACCCTGTTTGATCCGGAGAAAACCCTGCCCCAAGCGGTTGGCATCATCGGGTACCCCCTGCTGATCATTGCCGACGCAAAAACCAAGAACGTGCTCCATGTCCACTCCGGGTTCAGCGAAGAAATGGAGGCCGAACTGGAGCCGATACTTGTCAAGCATTTGAAAAAATAGGCGCGGGGAATCATGGCTGGTTTATGCATCAAGACGTGTCTACCAACCCCGAACAGGGGGTTTCACAAAGATGCCATCAAAGCTGCGATCAACCAGTATATCGTGGGTACGCGAAGGAAGAATTGCAAGTAACGGTGTTCGGTGCAAACAAATACATTTGCTGCTCAAATCAGCGCACCTGCATCCATGTGTCCCAAAGTCTCCGGCTTTACTTTTATCCGAAATGCCCTGCTTTACGACTACCCGGTTGTGGAAGCCATTACCTCCATTCTACCTGTTTGCGATTATTTTCTGGTAGCGGTAGGCAAGTCCGACGACGATACGCTCGCCCTCGTACGTAGCATCGGCGATGCCCGAATTCACATCCTGGAAACGGAATGGGACGACAGTTTGCGCGAAGGCGGTCGCGTGCTGGCCGAAGAAACCAACAAAGCCTTCGACGCCATCCCGCCGGAGTACGACTGGTGCTTTTACATTCAGGCCGATGAGTGTGTGCATGAAGTTGATTTGCCCGCCATCCGCGCCGGTATGGAACGCTGGCTCGACGACCCGGATACCGATGGTTTGCTCTTGCAATACCGGCATTTTTACGGGTCATACGATTATGTCGGAGTCGGACGCCGGTGGTATCGCCGGGAAGTACGCATCATTCGCAACGACAAACGCATCCGCTCGTACCGCGATGCCCAGGGGTTCCGGATCGGCGACGATGCCCGAAAACTGCGCGTACGCCTGCTGGATGCGCATATGCACCACTACGGATGGGTGCGACACCCGGCGGCGCAACAACGCAAACAACTAAATTTCAACCGCCTGTGGCACTCCGACGAAAAAGTGCAGGCGAAAGTGGGCAACGCAGAGGTGTTTCGCTACAACGGCACAGAGCCGCTCGAACGGTATGCGGGTACCCATCCGGCAGTGATGCTGCCCCGTATTCAGGCGGTGAACTGGCAGTTTGAGGGCAATCCCGAGCAAATGCGCTGGTCGTGGAAAGACCGCCTCTCCCGTTTTGTGGAAAAACACACCGGATGGAGGCCGGGCGAGTACAAAAATTACATGTTGCGACGGTAGCCGGGCCAAGTTGCGCCTATCGAACCCGAACCGGGGATTTCATCGAAAAACCGGGAAGCCACCCACCAGACTGGTCATTTTTGCACAACACAACCGGACAACGATGACTTTTTTCCGAACTCTTTTTCTGCTCGCTGCGCTTGGAGCGCCGTATCTGATTGCCGCCCAAAAACATGATAAAGCCGCCATCAAGGCTGCGATCAATCAGTTCTTCGAAGGTATGGCCAAGGGCGACAGCACGCTCTTGCTTGGCGCCTGTACAGAAGCGCCGGTTTTGCAAACCATAAGCGTAGACAAGCAAGGTGCCGTACAGGTGCGCGACGAAGATTTTAGGGAATTCGTCCGCCACGTCACCACGCCCTCCAAAAACACGCTGGACGAACGCATTGAATTTGCCGCCATTCATGCCGAAGAATTACTGGCAAGCGTATGGACACCGTACAAGTTTTACCTGAACGGCAAGTTGTCGCACTGCGGCACCAATTCGTTTCAGTTGGTGAAAACCGGTGCCGGCTGGAAAATTCAGTACATCATAGATACGCGTCGAAAAATGTGCAAGTAAGTTTCCGGAACCTTTGCCCCCCTGCATCGGTTTTCTTGCCTTTCTTTCAAAAAAATCAAGACCGACCTATGCGCGCTGTTGCTCTTTGCTTGCTGGAACACCAGGGCCGGCTCCTGTTGCAGGAGTTTTGGCACGAACACGAACAATACCACTACTACCGCCCGCCGGGGGGCGGCATCGAACACGGCGAGCGCGCCGGCGATGCGGTACGCCGTGAGATGCGCGAGGAACTAAACACGGAAATTTCCGAGCCGGAACTGATTGACGTGCTGGAAAATATTTTCGAGTACGGCGGCGAGCAAAAGCACGAGATCGTATTCCTGTTCCGCGCGGAGTTGCAGGATGAGCGCATCACCGGTGTCCCGGAACTGCAACTGACGGACAATACCTATAATTTTCGGGCGGTTTGGAAGCCACTGGATGAATTGATTCGCCAGGAAGTAGTGCTGTACCCGGTAGCGTTGCGGGAGCAGTTGGGGGTGCTATTCAAGTAAACAACCAAGAGTGTTTACCATTCCAGCATTTTCGATACAGTTTCGCCGATTTTTATCTCCACATCCACTGATTTGACGGCTAACCCCGCAGGTTTCACGGGCTTCAAGTCCACCCGGTATTTTCCCGGTTCCAGTACAAACGATTTCGGGTTATTTTTGACATCGGTGTAGGTACGTCCGCTGGCGACCGACTTGCCGTTACGGAAAATACTGACGGTCGCATCCACCAGTTCAGCGCCTTTACGGGCTCCGATTTTTATCTCGCCGGACTCGAAGTTGTGCGAAAGCGAAATCATACCGCCACCCACAAGGGTCTGGCTCTCGAAGCGTTTTGTCGGTTTCCCGGCAATTTCCAGTCCGCCGATCTCGATGTCGTATGTACCGGGCAAAATCTGGTATCTGGCAGGATTGTGGCTGGCGGAATTGTACGACCGCCCCTGTGCTGTCGTTCCCGACTCGCCCTTTTTGTAGATACCGATGGTGGCATCGGAAAGAACACCGTTTCGGGTCACCCGGATTTCGAAGGTGCCTTGGGCGAAATCTACCATTTTATATATGGTGTCATTTTCGACGATTCGGATGTCGGCTAAGGTTTGGGTGGGTTTGCCGTCCATCGTAACGGAGGTTACACTCGCGATATATTCTCCGGCCGGGAGCAGCATAATGCGGGGATTGGTTTGTTCTCCCGTGTACGTCCTGCCGGTGAGCAGTTCTTTTGTTTCTCCTTTTTTAAACACTTTTATGGTGGCATCCATCAGGTTTTCGCCTTGCGTAGCTTTTACGGACAGATACCCGCCCTGAGCAGGTGGCGCTTCCACAGTTTTTATCAAGGCCTCGTTTAGTTCATTGGCATTATTTGCCGGCAGGTATTGGCCTTCACCAGCCTGAGCGATACACTCCAGAGGCGATTGGTCTTTTTCCTCAATGCCGAATCCAACGACATGCACTGTAATGTGGACGCCCTGCCCTTTTGCTTTTTGCACCAGATCACATGCATTTCCCTCACAGGTTTCCAGACCATCGCTGATGAGCACGATGGTCACGGGTTCTTTTTCGCTGCGGATCAACGCAAGTGTGTGGTTGATGGATTTAGCGATAGGCGTTTTGCCCAGCGGGTTGATGGCGTCTATTTTTGCAGTAA
The DNA here is from genome assembly GCA_016787285.1 of Saprospiraceae bacterium. GTDB lineage: Bacteria > Bacteroidota > Bacteroidia > Chitinophagales > Saprospiraceae > M3007. The sequence continues at coordinate 28,719 of JAEUUV010000207.1, forward strand.
AACTTGTTTTGTTCAGGCGCTCCAGGGGCATCAGCGTTTCGATGTCGGCACAATCGCTTTTGCTCTTGTGGCCATAAGCCACCAAACCAATGCGGGCATCATCCGGCAGTTGGGCAACCAAGTTTTTCAAGACTTTTTTGGCTGTCGTGATTTTATACTCGCCCTCCAATTTTTGCCACATGGAACCAGAGGCATCCAGAATAACAAGAATGTTTGCCGGAGGGTGGTTGGTGGAAGCGGGCAGTATGGTCGGGAAAGCAAAAAGGAGGAGCAGGAATACGTAAATCGGTTTCATTTTTTGCCGTTTAAAAGATGAACAATAATTCAGGCGGGAAGGGATTAGGAGCATGAAGGTAGACGAACGACCTCAGAGCAAACGTTAAAATTTCAAAAGGCTTGCGAGATTATTCCCCACCACCTGCGCCACCCGCTGCCCGTCCATAGCCGCCGATAATATCCCGCCGGCATACCCGGCGCCCTCGCCGCAAGGGTAAAGCCCGACAACTTCCGGGTGCATAAGCGAAACCGGATCGCGCGGGATACGCACCGGTGCGCTGGTGCGGCTTTCCGTGCCTACCACCACGGCTTCGGCGGTGTGGTAGCCGCGCATCATTTTCCCGAATTGAGCCAACCCGTCGCGCAGGCGTTTGTAAATAAACGGCGGAAGCAGCGTGTACAGCGGCGCCGGAAACAAGCCTGGAATATAGGAGGAGGCCGGAAGGTCGGCTGACAAACGTCCGGCGATGAAGTCGGGCAAACGCAGCGCCGGCGCTTTCTGGCTGCCGTCGCCGGCTTCGAACATGCGGCGCTCTACCTCGGCCTGAAACTCCAGGTGTGCAAACACGCCGTGTTTTTGCCAGTCCTGCAAATCTTCCGGCTCCACGGCCACCACTACGCCGGAATTTGCAAAAGGTGAATCGCGCCGGCTCATGCTCATGCCGTTGGTCACGATTTCGCCGGGAGCAGTGGCGGCAGGCACGATGAGGCCGCCCGGACACATGCAAAAGGAAAACACACCCCGTTCGCGCACCTGGCAGACCAGACTGTAACTCGCTGCAGGCAAGTGTTCGCCGCGCGGACTTTGGCGATATTGTGTGTTGTCCACCATTGTCTGGGGATGCTCCACCCGCACGCCCAGCGCAAAGGGTTTGGCCTCAATGCGGACATTCCGCATATGCAGGAGTCGGTAAATATCGCGGGCGGAATGGCCTGTGGCTAGAATGACGGCATCGGCAAGCCATTCCCGTGTGGTATTGCCGGCGCCGGTTTTTTCCGGCGAAACATCCTGTGTGACTACGCCCGCGATGCGGTTGTTTTTCAGGATAAAATCCATGACTAACTGCCCGAAATGCACCTCGCCACCGTAGTGGACGATGGTTTCGCGGATATTCTGCACTACGCCGGGCAGTTTGTTGGAGCCGATATGCGGATGCGCCTCGGTGAGGATGTCGGACTTGGCGCCGTGTTCCACCAGCAGGCGCAGGGCCTTGCGCAAGTCGCCTCGTTTGGCCGAGCGGGTGTACAGTTTGCCGTCGGAATAGGTGCCGGCGCCGCCTTCGCCGAAACAGTAATTGGAGTGCGGATTTACTTCGCCGAACTGCTGGATAGCGCGCAGGTCGCGGCGGCGGGTGCGGGCGTCCTTGCCGCGGTCGAGTACTATGGGTTGGATGCCCAGTTCGATCAGTTCGAGTGCGGCGAAATAACCCGCCGGCCCGGCGCCGACGATGAGCACCCGACCGTGTTTGCCGTCCACAGGGCAAAAACCCTGAAGCAAGGCTGGTTCCGGGACAAACACCTCTCCGGGGCCGTACACGTCTGCCCGCAGGCGGAAAACGGGATCGCGTCCGCGGGCATCAAGCGAGGCTTTCAGAATCTCTACGTGCGAAATTTTTTCGAGGGAGAGACCCGTTTGCCGGGCGGCCTGTTGCCGCAAACGGGCATTGTCGTAGCGCTCCTCCGGGGGGAGTACAAGTTCGATTGTGGTGGGCATATTGTGTTCCGTTTTTATCGGAAAAAAATATAGAAATCACTCATCACTCTTGGGCGCCGGCTTTCGGCGAAGCGTTTTCGGTTTGTCGGTTTGTTCGGGCGTCCATTCAGCAGGGTCGAATTCGTAGATATCCGGCACGAATACTTTGATTGTGGTTTGTTCGACGAACTTGCTGGGTGTGCCCTGGCGGCGCACATCTTCGCGTTTGCGTTGTTTGGTGAAAATCCGAAGCAAATCGCCCGCCTTTTCCGACTCAAATTCATAGCGGCCTGCTTTGATCATGTCGTTCACAATTTCGGGCGACGCATCCCAAACCTGAATATTGGCTTCGGTCAGCACGCTGTTCCCGGCCCAAATGTGAAGCTCCGGGTATGTGAAATTGACGATGTCCAATGTGATGGTTTGCACGGAATCTACCTCAAAAACCTGGTACACGGTGCGTTCCATTTGCGCGGATACCCCTGTGGCAATCCAAAGGGCGCAAAGGGTAGGGATCAAACGGTTGCTCATAGCGGTATAATCTTTTCGGGACAAAAGTACATCATTTGATCCCGGAGTACACTAAAACGCCGGCAGCCGAAAAAACGGCAGCCGGCGCAGGAGGTATCCGGGGGCGGGTGTGTTTTATTTGTTTTGGATATCGGCCAAGGCGGCAGCCGAGTTGAGCAAAACGACATCCATGTCTTTGGGCACGTAGATCACATAGGAGAGGTTTTCCCGGAGTTTTTCACCTTTGACGCGCACAACGCGGTGCATGTTTGGAGATGTCACGACCAATTCGCCGTTTACATTTTCAGCGCTCAGGTCATACCGGCCAACCTTGGCAAGTTGGTCGAGCATGGAGGTACTGCCGGACGGCAAGTCTACGCTGATCTCGACGCGGATGGTAGCCTGATGCCAGATTTTAAGATCAATAGGCCCCGGCAGGTCGAATTTGATTCGCTCCGCTCCGTCTGTAGAGAACGGTTTCGTGAACGTTTTGCCGGGGTTTTGTGCCGAAACAATGCCCATAAGCATCAGCGATAGTGCGAGTACTGCAATATGTTTTGTCATGGCGGGTCTTGTTTTAAAATTGCTCCAAAATAAAGTGTTTGATCTGGAAAAAGCAAGTGTTTTGTAAAATTAAATTTTTATTAAAAACAAAAAAATGGAACCCTGTAAGGAAACTGCCTGACGGATTCGGATGCGTTCAAGTTTACTTAACGCGGGAAAACTCAGGTTTGCGTTACCTTTGACGCCTTGACTACAAGAAGGTTAACCCGGCTCTGATCTATGGATTGGATTTTCCTTTAAGTGATTCACATTATCAGCGCCGGCACGTTTACTTATTTATTTTTCGCTTATGATGCGCCCGTGTTTTCCCCTGCTTTTTACGCTGGTTCTTTTCGGCTACCAGTCTGTCATGGCCCAAAACGAGTTGCTCCAGTCCGGCCCGATGCTTGGTTATGTGGATATGAAAGAGGCACTGTTGTGGACGCAAACTACCCGCGCGGCAACGGTGGAATTTGTGTACTGGGATAAAAACAACCCATCTGAAAAGTACGCGACCGACCCCGTCCGGACGGAAAAAAACACCGGCTATACAGCCAAATGCATCGCCGACCGCGTGGAGCCGGGGCGGCAATATGTGTACGAGCTGCGTATCAACGGCAAGCCGGTAAAACTTTCGTATCCGACTGAATTCAAGACTCAGCCACTATGGGAATGGCGCACGGATCCGCCGAATTTTTCCCTGGCAACGGGTAGTTGTGCGTACGTCAATGAAACCGAGTACGACCGCCCGGGCAAGCCATACGGAAGCAACTACCGCATATTCTCCACCATTGCGGCCCAAAAGCCTGATCTCATGCTTTGGCTTGGCGATAACACCTACCTGCGGGAGCCGGACTGGACGACCAGAACGGGTGTCTTCCACCGGTTTACCCACAGCCGTTCCCTGCCCGAATTGCAACCCTTGCTGGCTTCGACCCAACACTACGCCATCTGGGATGACCACGATTTCGGGCCTAATGACAGTGATGGTTCCTGGATACACAAAGACATTTCATGGGAGGCTTTCCGCGCATTTTGGGGTAACCCCACCTTTGGCGTGAACGGGCAAAAAGGCTGTACTACGTGGTTTCAGTACGCGGATGTAGATTTTTTTCTGCTAGACAACCGGACATTCCGCACGCCAAACGACTGCGAATCATGCCCCCGTACCATGCTGGGCCGGGAGCAACTGGATTGGTTTAAAGCCGCACTGGCAGCAAGCACCGCTCCGTTTAAGGTAGTTGCTATCGGCGGGCAGGTGCTGAGCACTCAGAAATTGAACGAACGATACATCAATCTGTTTCCGGCCGAACGGGACAGTATCCTGGCACATATCGAACGCGAGGATATCAAAGGCGTAATTTTCCTCACAGGCGACGTACATCTGACCGAGTTCAGCGCCCTGAAAAATGCCCGCGGAAACTGGGTATACGACCTTACTACATCGCCGCTGACATCGGGAGTGAACACCTACGGGAAACCGGACGACAATGCGCTTCGGGTGGACGGCACCCTCGTCATGGAGCATAACTTTTCGATACTGAACTTTTCCGGCCCTCGTAAAGAGCGGCGTTTAGAAATAAAAGTAGTCAACGCCGAGGGCAAAGAACTTTGGAAAAAGACGATTCTTCCTAACGGAGCATTAGAGGAGTAAGCAACACTGAAAACATGGATTCAACAAAAAAACCGGTCGGGGTAATTGGTGCGGGCAGTTTCGGCACCACCGTGGCCAATATTCTGGCACAAAATGCCGATGTTTTGCTGTTTAGCAGGAAGGATGAAATCGTGGAAACGATCAACCGGACACACCGGCACCTGGGCGTGCAACTCTCGCCGCGCATTGTAGCTACCAGCCATTTGGAAGAACTGGCGCACAACTGTGTGCTGCTGTTCCCGATCGTACCGTCTACGACTTTCCGCCGGATGATGCAAGCGCTGGGGCCACACCTGCGTCCGCACCATATCGTGATTCACGGGACTAAAGGTTTTGACCTGAAGGACATGGAAGAGGACGACCTGAATACCCCGGGCATCGTGGTTACCCGCGCCAATGTGCGCACCATGAGCGAGGTCGTGCTGGAGGAAAGCAGCGTGGCCCGGGTAGGGTGTCTGTCAGGCCCGAATCTGGCTGCCGAAATCATGGCCGGACAGCCGGCAGCCACACTCGTGGGCAGCCGCTTCCGGGAGGTGATTCAGGCCGGACAGAATGCGCTGAACAGCCCCCGCTTCCGGGTATTCGGTTCGTACGATTTGCTGGGCGCGGAACTGGCCGGAGCGCTGAAGAATATTATTGCCGTTGGGTCGGGTGTGCTCGGCGGACTGGGGCTGGGGCGAAATATCCAGGGGCTGCTGATTGCCCGGGGACTGGCCGAGATGGTGTATTTTGGGAAATCACTCGGAGCCACCAGTCAGGCGTTCATCGGCGTGGCCGGCATCGGCGATCTGGTAGCAACCGCCACCAGCGCCAACAGCCGGAACTATACCTTCGGAACCCGTCTGGCTATGGGCGAAACTGCCGCACAAATCCGGGAAACTATGCCCGAACTGGCTGAGGGGGTAAGAACCTTGCGCATTGCGCACCAACTGGCACGGCAGTACAAGCTGCACGTGCCCATCACGTCCACGCTACACGGCGTAGTCTTCGAAGGATTGCCGGTAGAAAAAGCCCTGGAGTACCTGATGAGTTACCCGTATGCGATTGACGTGGATTTTCTGTAGCCGACGAACATGGGAACGACGCCGGAATCCTCCTCACGCCATTCCCTGACAGGCAATCACCCAATATCTGAATTCAATTCAACCAGAAACCTGCTAACCCAAAACCAGAAACCTTTTTACCCCATTTCCTGCACGACTTCCGTCACCTCCGGCACCATACGTTTCAGCATACCTTCGATGCCGGCTTTCAACGTAACGGTGGAGGAGGGGCAGCCGCTGCAGGAGCCTTGCATGGTCACGAACACGCGACCTTTTTCGAAGGCTTTGAATTCGATGTTGCCACCGTCCATCTCCACGGCAGGTTTGACGTACGTGTCAATCAGTTCTTTTACTTTCCGGGCAATCTCCCCGTCTTCGCCTGAAAACTGTGCGGCATTGCTGTGCGCCATCTGCGCGTCCCAGTATTCGGTGAAGCCCTCGCGTACCACCTCGCCCCCGTTTTCCACGTATTCCTTGATGAACTCTTTCAACTTGAGCATGATCTCAGCCCAATCGTAGTTCATCTCCTTGGTGACGGTGACGTAGTTGTTGTTGAAATACACGCTCTTGACGTAGGGCAGTTCCATGAGCGTGTTGGCCATGGGACTCCACTCGGCAGCCAGATCTTTTTCCTTGAAATCGGCAATGCCCCGGTACAGGAGGCGATTGGTGACATATTTGAGTGCCTCCGGGTTGGGTGTTTGCTCGGTGTAGAGCATGACCGGACTTTTTACGGCAGGTGCAGCAGGTTCCATATTTGTTATCCTTGTGTTTGGATTAATTCCAGGCAAAAGTAACAACACCTCCCGGATTCGGTTCAGGCAGTTTTACATTTTGAAAAAAACAGTGCCATCCGGCAACGCGTATATGTGCACGGTGGGGTATCGGAAAAGGATGTTTGCGAAAACAATATGGTAGTCTTTTGCCGTGATATTACCGGCATCCGCCGGGTTAAGATGCAGCTGCTGAAGCCGGCGAAAAATATTTTCCGGTATCTGAGTATCGTAACTCAGGGCTTTTAACCGCACCTGCAACGGGCAGGCTTCCAACACCTGAATGAGCTGAGCGAGCAGTCTCGAGAGGTAAAATTTGTCCTGAATGCGGGCCGGATATATGCGTTTCATGGCTGCTGTTTTTTCAAAATTCTAATGCACGGCTATAGCGATGGTGGCCATGCTCAGCTGTACGGACGGCACGTCGAGCAGCGCGCTCCCGCAGGCTTCCAGGGTTGCACCGGTGGTCAGCACATCATCTACCAGAAGCAGGTGCTTTCCCCGGATGCGGTCGGGCTGTTGTACGGCGAATACCTCCTGAACATTGTCAAAGCGAGCCATACGTTTCTTCCGTGTTTGCGACTCGGACTGCGCTGTGCGAATCAGCACATTGGTCATCACGGGTACCTGGAGCGCATCTGCCAGCCCCCTGGCCAGCATGGCGCTTTGGTTGTACCCCCTCAGGTGTTCTTTTTTGGGGTGAAGCGGCACCGGCACAATGCCCTCAAGTTCCTGGTAAAACGGGGATTGCTTCAGCAAACGTCCGTAGACATTCCCGAGACGTACCCCGATCTCCGCCTGATTCTGGTACTTCAACCGGTGCAGCGCCTTTTGGATGGGGCTTTTCCTGCTGAAATAATACAAGGCGGAGCCGGTTACAATCGGCAAACGTCCCCAAAACCGTTCGGTGAATGCGTTTGACTGCACTAAATGCATATCCGTCGGATGCAGTTTTCGGCGGCAGGACAGGCAAAAGCAGTGTCCGCTGCCGGGCAGGTCATGTTCGCAGCCGACACACAAGTTTGGGTAAAGCAGGTGGAGCAAGCCCGCGCATAGTTCGCTCCAGTTTGGGGGTGTAATTCGCATCATAATTTTTTTTACCAAAAGTAGGCAGAGTAGCGCCGCGCGGCCATCCCCGGTAACACATTCAAATAAATTTAATGTGGCTGATTGGCGCCGTCGCTGAGGCACTATCGAAGGATTGGAGGCCAAAAAACGAAGCAGCCCGATACACGGTGAACGCCGTTTTCAGGGCCTGAAAAACTCGTTTTTAAAAAACCGCTCTGCACAGTTACAGGCGAAAATGACATAGTTACAAGCTGAACCTACATAGTTACAAGCTCGCTCTTGTGCGAATGACCCGGCCGGACGAAACTCGCTCATCGTTTAATAAAAAAATGTAAACCATGAAACGAGTTGCACTTTCCGATTTCCCCGACATGAAGTCGCTCTCCTGGGCGCTCGACCAGGCGCTGTTTCTCCTGGCCAATTCCTCCTACGCATTCCGGGGTTCGGACCTTTGCCGAATCGTGGGCATTCGTCCTACCGAGTTGACACGTATGAAACTTGCCCACGCCAACCCCGGCTACTGCCGGATCGTCTGCCGGCGACTGCTGTATAATCTACTGCGGTATTTGTTCGAGCATTACTCCGGTCTTTCTGCATGGAAAATGAAAGATGGCCGCTTTGTGATCCGCCTCGCTAAAACATCGTCCGGCAAAAAGATTGTCCATCCTCCCGCTCGGGATTTGCCAACAATAAAACTGCCAAAGCGGGGTGATCCCAAGCCCGGCTCGACGCGGTGGTTTTTGACTCAAGCCGGTCTGAATTAACTTCTTTCACTCCGGAGTAAACGTAATACCCGCCCCTGAGAAAACAGTCACTTAGCTGCGCCAGGCAGCCATGCTACCTTCAGGATAAACCCTGCCGTATTGCGGGCAGCGAGGGCGGGGACAAGCCCCCCCAACGATGCAAAAGGCTTAACTCCACCTAAATTATCCATACAGACCGGTTGGGGCGGGGCTTGTCCCCGCCCAACCGCGAGCAGAAAACATCGGTTGTTTCGTAAAGGCGGATAGTCATATCCCCAAATGTAGAACAAACCAGAAACCCTCCAACCAGAAACCCTTCACTCCACAAACTTGAAAATATTCGCCTTGTACAACTGCTTGTTGGGCACGTTCACGTCCGGCTGGCCGATGCAGTAGAGCGTGCCGCTACGAATTTTGAAATTTTCGGCAAGGTAGGGCAAGGTCGTCGGGCGGTATATTTTCCCGACCAGCCCTGAGCACAGGTCAATTTCTTTCAGGATCAGGTAGCCGCCACGGCCCTGAAACCGCCCATACACGCGCTCCAGAGCGGCATCCACCAGCACTTCCTTTTTCCAGCCGGCACTTTGGTGGTAGGTGAGCGAGCCGGACTCGTCTTGCCAGGGCGCTACGTTGAACCGCAACAGGCGGTTGTTCTGATGGTCGAGCAGGTACAGTTCCGCACCGATTTTGAACAACGGCGCGTACACCGAATCCTGCGCCAACTGGCTGAAAAAACCGATCTCGGTCACCAGCGCATTGGTCTCGGCCATTTTCGTGAGGTTGTCGGGATTGAGCGCCTGCATCGGATCGGCTAGCGGGCTTTTACCCTCAAGGATGTCGTCTTTGTCCACATCGGGGATGGTCTGCATGTACGCCGCCAGGATATTCCGATAGCGGCGCAGGAGCTGCGCTTCGACCACCTCGTCGCGGATTTGGGCCAGCAGGTGCTGCTTCCGTTCCGGATCAAAGTACGTGTACTGCACCGATTGGCGGAACGGGCCGGATTTTCGGAAAAAATAATGCTCCCGGTGTTCCAGTACACAGGGTTCCACCAGGCGGTGAAACTCTGCTGCGGCATAGCGGGGAAACGTGTCGAGCCGGTTTTCCGAGCGGGTGAATTCCCAGGCCCGGTTTTCACCGACGGCATGAAAATCGCCGGTGCAACTCTGGTGCAGGCGTTCGACAACACCGGGCAATTCCAGCGAAGCAATGGTGCGCCCATTGTCGTCGGTAAGACGCAGCACATATTTTTTGCCTTCATGCACCAGCAGCACCAGGTCTTTGCCGGCAAAAACGTAGTCCAGCAGGTTGGTTTTGAAATCTTCCTCGAAAATAGACTCGACGGGTTTGCTGGAAATGGCCACCTCGGGCAGGGAAACCGTGTTGGGCTGCAAGGCAATTGTCAGGCGGATACTCCGGCCGGATGTGGGAACGGTGTCGAGTACGATTCGATGCGCAAAATAACCGATGCAGCGGACAGTGAGTTGCTTTGGCCTGAGAGTCGCGCGCAGTTGAAAGGCACCGACGGCATTTGTCATGGTTTGAGCGCTATCGTCCAGATGCACCGTGGCGCCCGGCAATGCTTCGCCGAATTCGTCCATCACAGTGCCCGATACCGTCCAGCCGGGGGATTGTGCCGCGAGGGTTAGCCCGCCGAGCAGGCAGAAGCAAAAACAAAGCAGTCGTTTCATCGGGCTGAAATTCTGAAAAATACCCGACGAGCAATCGGGTCAATTCGTGAATGCCCTGTTGTGGTGTGCGAATGGTGCAAACCAGCGAGTATCGGTTTGTACTCCCCCAAACTGTTTTGTCATTTTGAAGAAATCCGTCCGCTCTGCGGGCACTCGTTATGTAGAAGTCCCTCGTAGAGTGGGCGGATTTATTCAAAATGACAAAAGGAAGTGAGCGCACCAACCTGATTTACTTGGCAAAACCGCCCCGCGCCCAGTTTTTCAGCAGGGTAATTTCATCGGGCGTAAGCGCCGGCTTTTTCATCTTGAACGGCATAAACCTGGGATCATCCTGCGGCAACTCGACCCGGGAAATAACGGCGTTGATGTGTTTTTGAGCGGCTTCGTAGGTGTCCAGCGCCTCTTTTTTACCGTTTTGAGCCGGGTAATGGCAGGGAGCGCATTTGCCGAGCAGCAGCGGGCTGATGTCGGCAGCGTAGGTGACTTTGGGTACTGCCGGAGCCGATTTTTCCGCAGAAGTCGGCGCCGTTTTCGGTGAACAGGCTACAGCCAGAATGGCCATGAATAGCAGCAGAGCAGACAGGTGTTTCATAGAAAAATGTATAGAAAAGTTTAATTGTTTCCTTCTTCTGATTTGGCGCGCTCCTCGGCTTCTCTTTTCAGGCGGTTTTGCTCGCGTTTGGTGCGTTCTTCGGCTTCGATTTTGTCGTAAGCCTTGATGATATCCTTGACCAGGCGGTGGCGCACCACGTCTTCGGTCGTAAGCGAAAGCACCTCGATGCCGCTCACCCCGTCAAGGATTTCCATGGCCTGCCGGAGGCCCGACTTCTGGTGGCCTGGCAGGTCAATCTGGCTCAGGTCGCCGGTGATAATGCACTTGGCGCTGGGGCCGAGTCGGGTGAGGAACATCTTGATTTGCAGCGGTGTGGCGTTTTGTGCCTCGTCGAGAATGATGTAGGCGTTGTCTAATGTGCGGCCGCGCATGAAGGCTAGCGGGGCGATTTCAATGACACGGTTGTCCATGAAAAACTGGAGCTTGTCCATGGGCAGCATATCGTCGAGCGCGTCGTAGAGCGGGCGCAGGTAGGGGTCTACCTTTTCCTTGAGGTCGCCGGGCAGAAAGCCAAGGTTTTCGCCGGCCTCCACGGCCGGGCGGGTAAGCACAATCTTTTTGACCATCTTGTTCTTCAGCGCACGCACGGCAATAGCCACGGCGGTATAGGTTTTGCCGGTGCCGGCCGGGCCGATGGCGAATACGATGTCGTTGGTTTCGCACACCTCCACGAGGCGTTTCTGGTTGCGGGTTTTGGCCTTGATGGGCCGCCCGTCGCGCCCGAACAGGATGGCGTTGCTGGACTCCCCGTTCACGGGGATGCGTACCTCGAAGGGATTTTCGCCACCGAGCAGGTCTTCCACCGTCTGCACCGACAATTCCTGATGTTCGCGCAGGTAGCGCACCATCATTTCGAATTTGGCCTTGGCCGGCTGGGTGTATTTTTTTTCGCCGGAAAGTTTCAGGCTGTTGCCCCGGGAGGTAATGGTCACGTCAGGGAAGGCTTTGCGCAGCAGATTCAGTTTTGCGTTGTTTTCGCCGTAGAGCTCGACGGGGTCAATGCCCTCGACGGTGAGAATAATTTCGCTCAATTTTCAGTGTTGATTTAGCAGCAGCGGGAGGGGATGGAATTTATTTTCCAGTTTCCGGGGGCATAAAACGCCATGCCTCCATGCTTTTGTCCATACTTTTGTGTGCTGTTTTTTACGCCTGTAAAAGTAGGGTGAAAAACGAGTTGCCGAACAACAATTTATCCGCTAAAGTTTCCATGGAACCAAGGCCCATCATTACCCTGACCACCGATTTCGGCACCCAGGACCACTATGCAGGCGCCCTGAAAGGCGCCTTGCTCCGGGCTTGCCCGAACGCACGTTTGATTGATATTTCACACGAAGTCAAACCATTCGACATCGTGCAGGCGGCGCTGGTAGCCCGCCATGCCTGCCCGGAATTTCCCGAAGGAACCATCCATCTTGTGGCGGTAAATTGTGTGTACGACACGCATTTTCGTTTCGTGGTCGCTCGCTCGAACGGGCATTTTTTCCTGGCTCCCGACAACGGTGTGCTGACCCTGCTGTTTGAGCAACTGCCTGAAGCGGACGTGCGGGTGCTGACCGATTCCGACCCGGCACATTTTCCTGGAAAAACCGCCTTTTCCGCTGCCGCTGCGCACCTTGCCGCCGGCCGGCCTTTCGAAGAAATCGGCCCGACTGCCGGCCCACTGACCGAGCGCATCGGTTTGCGGCCCGTCATTACCCCAACCCGGATCCGCGGCACGGTCATTCACATTGACAACTTTGAAAACGCCTTGGTCAATATTGACCGGAATACGTTTGAAAACGCCGCTCAGAACCGCCCGTTCTCGTTGTTCTTCAAACGCAACGACCCGATTACCCGCCTGTCGCAGCGCTACTGTGATGTGCCCGTAGGCGAGCCGCTCTTCCTGTTCAACAGCGCCGGACTGCTCGAAATTGCCGTGAACATGGGCCGGGCAGCCACGTTGCTGGGGCTGAAGGTGGAGGATGTGGTGGAACTGGTTTTTGAGGAATAGTTTTGCCCGCCTTCCCCGAATTTCCCGGACATTTGCGCGCAACGAAAACACCATGCAACTACTACTGAGAAACATTCGGGTTTGTACCGAAAAAGAAACCACCCCGTCGGTGGACATTCGCATTGGCGATGGTATCATTCGCGCCGTGGGCAAAAAACTGCCTATGGAAGCCGGCGTGCACGAGGTGATTTTTGAGCAGGAAACTTGTGCGTCACCGGGCTGGATGGATGTAGGGCCGCAGCCGGGCGAACCGGGCTTCGAGCATCGGGAAGCGCTGCGCACACTCGCCGATGCTGCGGCTGCCGGCGGGTTCACGGCGTTGGCGCCGATGCCGAACACAGCGCCCGCGGTGGATTCCAAATCGGGCGTGACGTACCTGCACAGCAAAACCGCCGGCTACGCCACTCATTTCCACCCCATCGGCGCTGTCTCGGTGGGCACGGCCGGCAAAGACATGGCCGAACTGTACGACATGCACGCAGCGGGCGCCGTGGCATTTTCCGACGGCTCGCACCCCGTGCAGGATGCAGGGCTGTTGCTGCGGGCCTTGCAATATTCCAGAGCATTCAACAGTCTGATTTTCGACTTTCCGCACCACAAAAGCATCGCCGGGAGCGGCATGATGCACGAGGGAATCATCAGTACCCGATTGGGCATGAAAGCGATTCCGGCACTGGCCGAAGAGATTGTGGTTCAGCGCGACTTGAGTTTGTTGGAGTATTCCGGCGGGCGTTTGCACTTACACCTGATCTCTACCCGCAAAGGGGTGGAAATGGTGCGACGGGCCAAAGCCGCCGGATTGGCTGTGACGGCTTCTGCAGCCGTGGCAAACCTGTGCTTCACCGACGAGATGCTTGCCGATTTTGACAGCAACTGGAAAGTAATGCCTCCTCTGCGTAGTGCCGAACACCGCGAGGCTCTGCTGGAAGGCGTGGCCGACGGCACCATTGATTTTCTCTGCACCAACCATACACCCTGGGACCCGGAGGCCAAAAACCTGGAATTTCCTTACGCTGAATTCGGCATGACCGGACTGGAAACAGCCTTCGCGCTGTGCCGGACGTATTTGGACAAACAACTTTCCCTGCAAGACCTGGTTCGCCTTTGGGCCATCGGCCCGCGCAAGGTATTGGGCCTGCCTGTTCCGGAAATCAAGCCCGGCGCTCCGGCAGAGTTGACGCTGTTCAGCCCCGATGTATCGTGGACGTTCTCCGCAGCCGGCATCCGCTCCAAATCGGCCAACACGCCGTTTGTGGGAAGTGATTTCAAAGGCAAGGTGGTCGGGGTGGTGAGCAAGGGGCAGTTTTGCCCGGCGTGACCCAAAAAAAAGTGCCACAGAGGCTCACAGAGTTTTAGAGAGCACAGAGATAAAAACTCTGTGTCCTCTAAAACTCTGTGAGCCTCTGTGGCACTTTTTTTAATCTACGGTAAGGCAAAGGCTTATTCTGCCTCCATGTCTACCGGCTCCTGACGGGTATCGCCCGTGTCGTTGCCGCTGCTGCTGTCGGTATCTTCAGCAGCATCCGTGACCACATTGAATTTGACGGTAGCAATCACTTCCGGGTGGAATTTGACCTGCGCCTCGTAGCTGCCGAGTTCTTTTACTTCCTCGGGCATTTCCACGATGCGTTTTTCGATGGTGAGGCCGACCTGTTCGCGGATAGCGTCCACGAGATGCTGGGCGGTTACGGAGCCGAAGAGGCGGCCACTTTCGCCGGCTTTCGCCACAATTTTGAGCGCTTTGGCGGCCAGTTTGGCGGCGTACTCTTTGTACGTGCCCACCATGGCGGCCTCTTTTTTGTCGGACTGTTTCTTCAGCCCTTCCAGGCGCGCTTTGTTGGCTTTGTTGGCCACAATGGCCATCCCGCGCGGGATGAGGTAGTTGCGGCCATAACCGTCTTTGACTTTGACGATGTCGTGCTTGGCGCCTACTTTTTCGATATGTTCGAGGAGAATGATATCCATCTCGTTTTGAAAATTTTTGATTGATGAAATTGACAGCCTCCGGCGATATGCCGGCACGCCGCAGTACAATTTACTTGAGCAAGTCGCCCACGAACGGCAGCATACCGAGGTGGCGGGCGCGTTTGACGGCGGTAGCCACGCGGCGCTGGTATTTGAGGCTGTTGCCGGTGATGCGGCGGGGCAGCAGTTTGCCTTGTTCGTTGATGAACTGAATGAGGAAATCGGGGTCTTTGTAATCAATGTACTTGATGCCGAATTTGCGGAAACGGCAGTATTTTCTCTGATTCAGCCCGATTTTCGGATTGCTGAGAAATTTTACGTCTTCTCTCGAAGCAGCCATATTGTTGTAAAATTGGAAAGTGAACGAATAGGTGGTTTTGGTCGGGGTTGTTTAAGCCTCGGCGGTTTCTTCAACTTCGGCGGTGTCAAGATCAACAACTACGGGAGCCGCAACAACGGTTTCCGGAGCGGGGGCAATGGCAGATTGGCTCTTCTTGCCACGCTTGCCGATGCGGCCGTTGCGCTTGTCGTCGTTGTACTTGATGCCGTACTTGTCGAGTTTGACGGTGAGGAAACGCAGCAACTTTTCGTTGCGCTTGAGGCCAAGTTCAAACTTGACAAGCCATTCGGCTTCCAGGCAACCGAACTCCACGCAGTAATAAACGCCGCTGGAACGCCGGTTGATCGGATAGGCCAATTGCTTAAGCCCCATTTCATCCACAGCCACGATGGTGGCGCCGAAATTTTTCAATTCGTTCAGGATGTGGTCTGCTGTCGATTTGACTTCATCGCCCGACAGCACTGGATCTACGATGAAGGTGACTTCGTAATGTCTCATTTTCAGATACTTGTGTAGAAATAAATGAACGTTTGCTAAAAGCGGGTGCGAAGGTAGGCCATTGTGCCGGAAATGCCAAGCGCTGAATTATTTTTTCCCGCGTCAACCGGACATTATTTCGCAAACAGGATACCGTTCAGGCTTTGCATGCGCATTTCTTTTTTATCGAACCGGGCTTGCGAAACATACAACCGTACTGCCGACTTTTTGCCACGCAGTTCCAGTATCGCCGCGCTGTCGGGCATGGCGAAGTAGTCGTTGCTGCCGGCAGCAGTTGTCCAGCTGCGCATGGCCGGCTCAAGCGGGATGGAGTCGGTGGTTGTTTTCCCGCCGGCACCAAGAAGCAGCAACGCTTTGCCGTCAGGTGAAAACACTGCAAAATGACCGGCAGGACGGTTGAGCGCATCGCCACCCTCGTGCAGTTCAATCCGGTAAAATGTGCGGTAGCCGGCGATGATGCCGCTCTGCGGTTTGGGTTGTTGCGGGTACACCGATACCATCGCGAGTTGTCCATCTGCCGCCACTCCTGCCGGCTCCGCCTTGAGCCAGCGGGCGATATCTGTGGCCCGGGAATAGTACCCGTTTTTGCTGGTATCGGTAGCAATCGTCCGGATGGGTACGGGGAACCACGGCTCAATCCGGTCAAGTGCATCGTGTTTGCTCAGGAGCAGCAGGCAGGAGTGGATTCGTTCGGCGTCTTCCTTTGGTGCGGCGCTGCCGGCAGCCTTGAGCACACCGCCTTCAAACCGCCCGTTTTTTTCAAGCAGACTGTGCAAAATGGTTGTCTGGTTGCGCTCCGACACCTCGAATGCGCTGATCGGACCGATCACCGCCACCAGCACAAAAAGCCCCAACGAGATGGGGATGAACTTGATGTTGTCGGTTTTAGACCATAAAAAATACCCGCACATGACCAGCAGCCACACCCCGGCATGTGCCACGAAATAGCGCTCCGGGGTGATGCCGTAGTCGGAAATACGCCGCCCGATGGCCACAAACAGCAGCCCGACCATCGGCAGCAGCACCCACCAGAACCACTTGCGGTAGGCCTGCACGATCTTGCTGTCGGAATACTCCGGCAGGAGGTAGTTGATCAGGTAGGTGAAAATTCCCGCCACCGAAAAACCCAGCACCAGTGATGATACCCAGCCCTGCGGCAGGTCCCAAGTGACAAGAATTTTGATCGAATAGGCATACAAAATCAGGAAGTACAACCCCACGATGGGGATAAGGATGTACTGACACAGGTTTTTAAACACCACATTGTAACTACGTTCCTTTTCCTCAAACTGAAACCTTGCGGGAAAGTGGTAAAGGAAAAATGTGGTCTGAAACACACCCGTCAGCACAGCAAACAAATGGACATACATTTTCCCGCTGATATCGAGGTTAAACAACTCGTTCACGGCCAGCAAAGCAAGCGAGAGTCCACTGTGCAGAAT
>JAEUUV010000208.1 GCA_016787285.1 Saprospiraceae bacterium
ACAACCCCTTCAGGGTTGGTACTTGTACTACTTGCCATCTATAAATATACAACCCCTTCGGGGTTTTGGGTTTTGTAACATCAGCAATCATCGCGCGCCGGTACCGAGGTCGTGTAAACGACAAGAATGACCGTTTTCTACAAATGTTTGACCTCTCCGAGGTCGTTATCTTGTTTGATGCGTTTGCCCTGGGAGGGGCCGGGGGTGGGTTGAACCACGTGCGGCCATGGTGGCTAAGTTTTTCTCGAGAAAAACTTATAGATGGCGTCCTGGGCTACCGTTGGATACACTCCCTGGAAATGCGCGTGATTTCCGCCGGTTTGACAAACATCACCAACTCGCCTGACACTTGTCATCCGATGCCGGAACGCCCCCGTCCGATCTTGCGCCCAATTTCAGCGATACAAGGTCATGGAAATCATTTTTATCCTCATTCTCATCAGTCTGATCGTAGCCGCCGGCTTCCTGTTGGCGTACCTCTGGGCTACGCGCTCGGGCCAGTTCGACGACGAGTACACGCCCTCCGTGCGGATGCTGTTCGACGACGAACTGGTTGAAAATCAGCCACCCAAGGAAGAGGAATCCACGCATAAATAAAACGAAACCTGCCACTCATCTTGAACTAGCGTATGAGCCGCATCGAACAATTTCAGTACGACAACCGCATTGTGCGGGCCTTTGGGATGGCCGCATTCATTTTTGGGATTGTGGGGATGCTGGTCGGGCTTATTTTGGCCTTCCAGTTGATCTATCCCGAACTGAACCTCAGCCAGTACGGCATTTCCTACACCACGTTCGGGCGCCTGCGTCCGCTGCACACCAACGCGGTGATTTTTGCCTTTGTAGGCAACGGTATTTTCATGGGTGTGTATTACTCCCTCCAGCGTCTGCTAAAAGCCCGGATGTTCAGCGACACTTTGTCGTGGATTCACTTCTGGGGCTGGCAGGTGATTATCCTGTGCGCGGCCGTTTCGTTGCCGGCGGGCCTGACCACCAGCAGCGAATACGCCGAATTGGCTTGGCCGATTGACCTGCTGATCACCCTCATCTGGGTGGTTTTCGGGATCAATATGTTTGGCACCATCATCAAGCGCCGGGAAGACCACCTGTACGTGGCCATCTGGTTTTACATCGCCACGTGGATCACGGTAGCGGTACTGCACATCGTGCGGAGTTTTGAACTTCCGTATTCCATGTTCGGCAGTTACCCGCTCTTTTCCGGTGTACAGGATGCGCTGGTGCAATGGTGGTACGGACACAACGCCGTGGCGTTCTTCCTCACCACGCCGTATCTCGGCATGATGTACTACTTCCTGCCGAAGGCGGCCAACCGCCCGGTGTACTCGTACAAACTGTCCATTATCCACTTCTGGGCACTCATATTCATCTACATCTGGGCCGGCCCGCACCACTTGCTGTACTCGTCTATGCCGGATTGGGTACAGTCGCTCGGTACGGTGTTTTCCATCATGCTCATCGCTCCGTCGTGGGGCGGTATGCTGAACGGCTTGCTCACGCTGCGCGGCGCCTGGGACCGGGTGCGGCAAGACCCCGTGCTCAAGTTCTTCGTGGTAGCCGTTACCGCCTACGGTATGGCGACCTTCGAAGGCCCGATGCTTTCAATCAAGAGTTTTAATGCCATCAGCCACTTTACCGACTGGACCATCGCCCACGTACACGTCGGAGCCTTGGGCTGGAACGGCTTTTTGACCTTCGGGGCGCTGTATTGGCTGTGGCCACGCATGTACCGCACGCAGCTGTACTCGGTCAAATTAGCCAATATGCACTTCTGGATCGGTACGCTTGGTATCATTTTCTATGCCATACCGCTGTACTGGGCCGGCTGGACACAGAGTTTGATGTGGAAAGAATTTACGCCTGCGGGCACCCTGGCCTGGGGTAATTTTCTTGACACCGTCACGCAGATCATTCCGATGTACGCCATGCGTGCCTTGGGTGGTACACTGTTCTTCACCGGCGTTTGTATCGGCGTGTACAATTTATACAAAACAGCCGCTCAGGGAACCTTCCTGGCCAATGAAGCCGCCGAGGCGCCTGCCCGGGAACCGCACGTAAAAGCCGCGGGTGATCACTGGCATAAGTGGATCGAAGGTCGTCCGATGCAAATGTTGCTTTGGAGTACGATTGCCATCTCTATCGGTGGTCTCGTTCAAATCGTGCCGATGGTATTCGTGGAAAGTCAGGTGCCGAAAATTGCCACGGTTGAGCCGTACACGCCACTGGAACTGGAAGGGCGGGATATCTACATCCGCGAAGGTTGTGTAGGTTGCCACTCCCAGCAGATACGTCCGTTCCGGGATGAAACCGTGCGCTACGGCGAATACTCCAAATCGGGCGAATATATCTACGATCGCCCGTTCCTCTGGGGCAGCAAACGCACCGGTCCGGACCTCCACCGCGAAGGCGGTCGTTATCCGGACAGCTGGCACTACAACCACATGATTGATCCGCGCTCCATGTCGCCCGGCTCCATCATGCCGCAGTACCCGCAATTGGCCGACAACGAACTGGACCTGAGCCTGCTGCCGGCCAAGATCACGGCCTTGCGTAAACTCGGTACGCCGTATCCCGAAGGATTTGAGGAGCGCGCCATCGCCGATGCGCAGGCACAGGCCAAAAAAGTAGCCGACAAACTGAAATCCGAAGGTATCAAGGACGAAGGCATGGAAACCAAAGAGATGATGGCTATCATCGCTTACCTGCAGCGCCTTGGAACCGACATAAAAAAATAAGCCATGTACAAATACCTGCTTCAATCCGTCGAGGGCATCCAGTGGTTCGGCATTACGGCGCTGCTGATTTTTTTCGGCACCTTCCTTTTTGCCTTGCTTCGTGTGTTTTTTAACAAAAAAAACAACTGGGAAGCCGAGGCCCGGCTGCCGTTAGATGACTAAACAGGCGCCGCTGCAGATGGCATAGTCGCCTTGCAAATCGAAAAATCGCAACTCGTAAATTGTAAATCGAAAGATGAAATTCGCCAAATATCTTTTCATGTTGCTCTTGCTGGCCGGCGCCGCCCCGGCCTGGAGCCAGGCTGCCACAACGGCTGCCCCCGACAGCGCCGCCAGTCAATTACCACAAATTATGGCGTATATCCTGACCATTGCGGGCGCTGCGCTTTTCATCGTGGCGATGGTTTATGTGGTCAAGGTCAATCAGTTCCTGTACAAGCGGGTGCTGGATCTGGAAGCCTCCAAATCGGGTGTCAAACTGCCACAGGAACAAATGGCAGGCGCTGAAGTGGAAGCCGACAGTTTCTGGGCCAGTATGCGTAAAAAGTACTGGGAAGACGCCGTGCCGATCGAGCGGGAAGGCGAAATCCTGTCGCACCACGACTTCGACGGTATCCGCGAGTTGGACAACCGCCTGCCGCCGTGGTGGGTCAATATGTTCATCATCACCATTGTTTGGGCCGTGGCCTACATGTTCTACTACCACTGGGGAGGCGACGGCCCTTCGTCCGCTGACGAGTACAACATGGAAGTGGAAGAGGCTAAAAAACAGGAAGCCATCGCCTTGGCGGGTATGGCGGATGCTGTGGACGAATCCAACGTAACGGCGCTGACCGACGCGGGCGCGCTGGGCGAGGGGCAAACGATTTTCAAAAACGTATGCGCTGCCTGCCACGGACAAGGCGGTGAAGGCACCGTCGGACCGAATATGACCGACGAATACTGGATTCACGGCGGGGGCATCAAAAATGTGTTCAAGACGATCAAATACGGCGTGCCGGAAAAGGGCATGATCGCGTGGCAGAGCCAACTTTCGGCTTCCGATATGCAAAAAGTAGCCTCGTACATCCTGACGCTACAAGGCACCAACCCGCCTAATCCGAAGGAGCCGCAGGGCGTAATCTGGAAAGAAGAAGCTGCCGCGCCGACCGATACCATTCCTGCAACGGAAACACCGGCGGAGGGCAAGTAAACCGCGCTTTTGTCATCCCGAAGGGAACCGTTCACGCTACGTTTGTCATCCCGAAGGGAACCGTCCACGTTACGAGAGTAAGCCATGTTCAGAACATGCCTTCCGTGACGTGGGCGGTTTCCTTCGGGATGATAAATGTAGAGCGGATACTCCAACCCGAAACCTTGAAACCCGAAACCCCGAAACCTTGAAACCTGTACACAACATCATGTCCACCGAGCAGCAAAAAAACTGGGACACCATCATCGAGGATACGGAAGCGTACCGTGATACTATTGCCACCGTTGACGCGGAGGGCAAACGGGTCTGGATTTACCCGAAAAAGCCCAAGGGCCGCTTTTACAATGCCCGTAACTGGACTACGTTTGCCTTTCTGGTCATTTTTCTGACTATGCCGTTCGTCAAGGTAAACGGCGAGCAATTTTTGCTTTTCAATATTCTGGAGCGCAAGTTTGTCCTGTTCGGGTTGCTGTTTACGCCGCAGGATTTTCACCTCTTCGTGCTGGCCACGCTGACGTTTGTGGTGTTTATCATCCTGTTTACGGTGGTGTATGGCCGCCTGTTTTGCGGATGGGTGTGCCCGCAAACGGTTTTTATGGAAATGGTTTTCCGAAAAATCGAATACTGGATCGAGGGAGACGCGGGTGAGCAGCGCAAACTGGATCAGTCGCCGTGGACACCGGAAAAACTAAAAAAAAGAACGCTCAAACACGCGATCTTTTTTACCATAGCTGTCGTGGTGTCCAACTACTTCCTGGCCTATATAATCGGCATGGACCAGGTGTTGCGCATCGTTCGCGAGCCGATGTCGGAACATTTCGCGGGCTTCCTCAGCATGTTGGCCTTTTCCGGGGTCTTTTATTTTGTGTTTGCGCGTTTGCGCGAGCAGGTGTGTACCACCATTTGCCCCTATGGGCGTTTGCAGGGCGTATTGCTGGTCAAAGATTCCATCGTGGTGGCATACGACCATGTTCGGGGCGAGCCGCGCACCAAATTGCGCAAGCAAAAAGCCGCCGCCGAAAACCCGGTGGAGCAAATACAACACGCCGTAACCGGCGACGCTGCCGCAGCCGTCGGTATGCAGGGCCGTAGGGCCGGTGATTGCATAGACTGCAAACTCTGCATCGCCGTATGCCCGACCGGCATTGATATCCGCAACGGCACCCAACTGGAGTGCGTCAACTGCACCGCCTGCATTGATGCCTGCGACGCCATTATGGACAAGGTGGGGCGCCCCCGTGGCCTGATCCGGTACGACTCCATGACCGGTATCGAGAGCGGACGCCGCAAAATTTTCACCCCACGGGTACTGGGCTACACGGCGGTGCTGCTGGCGCTGGTGTTGCTCGACGTGGTGCTCATCGCCAACCGGGGGATTGTGGAAACCATCATTTTGCGCTCGCAAGGGCAGATGTATCAGCAAAAAGACGAGACGCACCTTACCAACCTGTACACATATACCCTCATCAACAAATCGCCCAAAGACCTGCCGGTCGAACTGCGGTTGGCTGCTCCGAAAGGCGCCATTCAAATCGTGGGTCAAGCCCCGGGCACCATTGAAAAGGGCCACAACAAAAAAGGCGTTCTCTTTGTGGAACTGGAAACCTCCGTCCTCCAGGGGCGCAAAACGCCCGTCACGATTGAAGTATGGTCCGAAGGCAAAAAAATTGATGAAGTGGAAACCA
>JAEUUV010000231.1 GCA_016787285.1 Saprospiraceae bacterium
GGTAGGCCCCCCCCCCCTTTTGTGTTGGCCAATCTAATTGTTTTGCAAAATTTCTGTTTGGTTACGTTTCCTTTTTGGGGGGGCGGGTCTTTTTCAAACCTTTGGGCGTTTAAAAACCCCGGCCCCCCCCTAAACCGAAGACTGTGGTTTAACGTGAAGTGTCGATTTGTTCTCCGATATCCAGGAGGATCAGTTCTTTATCTTTTTTTCGCCGTTGTTGGCGTCCTCGCCAACAACAACGGTAGCGCTTGATTATCAAATAATGTGAACCATGACCGGCATCGAGCTCCGCTGTTGTTGTTGGCGGGGACGCCAACAACGGCTTCAAACCATGATCGGCATCGAGCTC
This sequence comes from Saprospiraceae bacterium, assembly GCA_016787285.1. Lineage (GTDB taxonomy): Bacteria > Bacteroidota > Bacteroidia > Chitinophagales > Saprospiraceae > M3007. Next base: position 350 of record JAEUUV010000231.1, read on the forward strand.
CGCTGTTGTTGTTGGCGGGGACGCCAACAACGGCTTCAAGTCACCCCTTCACGATGTCACAAGTTTCTCCAATGTTCAGGAGTATCAATTCTTTATCTTTTTCTTCAAAGGCGGCTTTGGCCTTTTCGTGGTCAATTTTTATGTATCCGAACGTATCGTAGTGGCAACCGATGATGCGGTCGCAACGGATGTATTCGGCAGCTATGGCGGCGTCGTGGCTGTCCATGGTAAAATTGGAACCGATGGGCAGGATGGCGACGTCGAGTTTGGGGCAGGTCAGGGGGATGAGTTGCATATCGAGCGTCAGAGCGGTGTCGCCGGCCATGTACAACACGCCGCCGGGGGTATCGAGCACAAAACCGACCGGTTCGCCGGCGTACGAGCCGTCGGGGAAACTACTGCTGTGCACGGCGTTGACCATCTTGACGCGGCCAAAGTCGAACGACCACCAGCCCCCCTTGTTCATCGGGTGGGTGGTGTAGCCCTTGGCGCTGTAGTGGCTGTGTATTTCCCAGATACCCACGATCACGGCCTTCGGGTTGTGCTGTATCACCGTTTCCACATCGGCTATGTGGTCGCTGTGCGCGTGGGTCAGCAGCACGAAATCGCAACGGATGTCGGCGGCTTTTACGGCTCCGGCCAACGGATTCCCGGACACAAACGGGTCGAACAGCAGGCGTTTGCCGCCGGCTTCCACCAGAAAACAGGAATGGCCGTAGTACGTGATTTTCATGTGTATCAAGGTGTTGCAACAAATCTGCCGCAAACACTCGGCAAAGATACTTTGGGCTTGTGGAAAACGGGCGGCAAGGTGGTTTGGAAGTTATCCACCGCACTATGGGGAAAAGATGTGGAAAGGTGTTGGTTTCGCCTTTTTTGAGGCTTTTTAATACTTCTTGACCGTTTGGCAGGGCGCTTCCCGGGCACTTTTGCAGCGGCAATGCGGGAAAACAGCCCGCGCAAGTTGTCCACACACCTGTTCCACCAACACTATTTTTTCAACACACCCACACGATGAAACAATTCATTTTTTCTGCCCTCTTGCTCCTTTGCAGTGCAGCCCTCCAGTCCCAAACCTACGCATTCCCGTTCAAAGGCGAAGACCTGCCCGCCGGCGTACGCATTTCTACCAAATCCCACGCCGATGGCATTCAGGCCCTGGGCCGCGATATCGGTGCCATGAAATACCTCGGCAACAACAAATGGACCGACCGCGTGGATGGCGACAACAGCAACAAAGCCAACGACAACCACGTGGTGTACGGCATGGAGTTTTATGCCATGCAGGACGGCGAAGTGTGCGGCTGCTGGCGCAATGCCCCCGAAAACCCTCAGGCCGGCGCCGAACGCCACCCGGATTTTGACAAAAAACTCATCATCGGCGGCGGCAACCACTTGTGGATCAAACATGCCGACGGCTCCTACGCGCTGTACGCCCACGCCATTCCGGGCACTATCCCCTCGTCCATTTGCCCGAATAACAAGACCGTGTTCGACAAACCGCACAGCGGTTACTACGGCGCCCCGGACATTGCCACGGAAGTGCTCATTCCCGAGGGTAGCCGGCCCAAGGTGAAAAAAGGCCAGTTTCTCGGCAAAGTCGGCAACTCCGGCGCATCCAGCGGCCCGCACCTGCACGTGCACATCGAAAAAGGCGGCAAAGCCATGCCGATGACCTTCGAGCGCGGTCTGTCCAAACCCCGCACGGATTTTACGGCCGACATCAACGGCGGCTGGACGCGTTTTGCCGGCAAAACCCTGCCCGAAGGCCAAATCCTGATTTTTCCCGCCCGCACCGTCACCAGCGAGTACGCCCGCCACGGCCTGCCCGATGAAGACTTCCAGCGCATGTTTGACCACCTGGCCGATTCCGGATTCGAACCCGAATGGCTCGATGGGTACAGCATGAACGGCAACGGCTACTACAACATGACCTGGCGGCCCAAAGCCAACACCTGGAGCGCGTTTGCCGGCCTGACTGCCGCTGCGTACCAGACGGAATTCAACAAAGCCACCGGCGCCGGCATGCAGCCCACCTTTGTGGACAGTTACACCCTCGGCGGCTCGGTGCGCTACAACGTTATTTTCAAAAAAGTATCCGGCGGTTTCCTTGCCCGCCATGGTATCAGCGCCGCCCAGCATGACGCCGTTATTGACGAAGCCAAAAGCAAAGGCTTGTACCCGGTCAACGTTTCCGTGGCCTCGGTAAACAACCAACTTTCCTACACCGCCCTGTACCGGTCCACGAACATCGGTTCCTGGCAAATCCGCTCGCAGGTGAAGGAATCCGACTACCAGGACCTGTTCAACGAGAATAATGCCGCCGGCCGGATGCCCGTGTACCTGAACGGCTACCGCCACGGCGGCCAGAACTACCTGTCCTGCGTGTTTGCCAGCAAATCGGGCACCTGGGATGCCCGACACGGCATGGATGCCAACACCTACCAGACCGAGTGGCAGACCAACACCGCTGCCGGCTACCTGACCAAAGTTTGCGCCGGCATGGACGGCAACGGCAGCCATCGTTTCGCCGGGGTGTGGCGCAAATAAGTTTTGAGTTTTGAGTTTTGAGTTTTGAGTTTTGAGTTTTGAGTTTTGGGTTTTGGGTTTTGGGTTTTGAGTTGCCGCGGCGCAACTCAAAACTCAAAACCCAAAACTCAAAACTGATAAACCTTTTTGCTCTTTTTTAATACTTCTTTACCCATCCCCGCCTTGCCCGCCCTGCACTTTTGTCCGGTAAAAACAACCGTGCTATACTATGAAAAAGCATATTCTTCCGCTGTTTATCCTCCTGTTTGCCGGCTTGAGTGCCGCTGCACAACCGAACAAAAAATTAGGCCCCGCGCTGTCGCAGTTTTTGAACACCGAGTTTATGGTCAAATTTCGCGACTTGCGCATCAATGCCGAAAGCGCCGCACTCCAGGTACAGTCGAGCAAGGACAACCTCAAGCAGGCCGACCTGTTCCGCCTGCGAAGCGCCTACGACCAGACGGCCACCCGGGCCAACCAGTTGCTGACCAACATCAAACAGGATTTTATGAACTCCAAAAAACTGAAGTCCATTGCCGAATTCCCCGACATGTACTCCGACGGGTTGGGCTACAAGTTGCAGGACATCTCCGATTTCTACGCCGCCAATTTCCAGCAGGCACTGGCCGATGCCTCCATCTCGAAAGAAGAAGTGGACGGAGGGGCATTTCTCCTGCTCATCGTCGAACTGATCGGACTGACCAAAGGACTGACCAGCTACTTCAGCGATATCCGCCGCGAGGCCAGGCAATACACCGATGCTCACCTGCAGGAGCACCTCGTGTTGCCCTACCGCTGGCGCTACTGGGACGAGTTGGCCGGCAGCGCGTCGGCTTACGAGAAATTTGAAAAAGCCCCCGAGGTGCAACTCAATGAAGACGCCCGCGAGGAAAAACTGGATCAGCGACTCCAGAAAATGTCGGAAACCATCAGCACGCTGCCCCAAAACAGCGACGGCAACACCGTCAGCGATCCGGGATTCAACCCGCCACCCGACGGCGAAATTCCCGTGGACTCCACCTCTACCATCCGCTACGACGACTGGTCGCCCACCGAAACGCCGACCCCGGCTGCGCCCGACACCACCACAAGCGCCAAAGGCAAAACACTGAAAATGAAGCCAAATATGAAAAGTCAGGCGCCCGCCGACAAAGCGCAGCCCGCCAAACCGCTCAAAAAAAGCGAAGGCAGCAACAACTAATCTGTCTCATCTACAAACATTTCAAAAACATGAAAAACATCCTGTCATTTTTCTTGCTCCTGCTGGTCGCTTCGTTGGCCAACGCCCAATCCTGGGTATCGCGTCACAACCTGACGGCCGCCCAGTACCAAACCGAATTTACCAAATGGACAGGCGAGGGCTACCGCCTCGCTCAGGTTAGCGGCTACAGCGCTGCCGGCCAGGACCGCTATGCAGCAATTTTTGAAAAAACAAACGGCCCGGCATGGGTAGCCAAACACGGACTCACCGGCGCTCAGTACCAAGCCGAGTTCAACACACTCACCGGTCAGGGCTACCGTCCGACGATTGTGAGCGGGTTCCCCTCCGGCAATCAGGCCAAATATGCCTGCATTTTTATCAAGGAAAACAATGCCCCGCAATGGGCGGCCAAACACGGCATGACCGCTGCGCAGTACCAAACCGAGTTCAACAAATGGACGGGTCAGGGCTACCGCCTCACCGACATCAGCGGTTACACCGTGGGCGGAACCGACTACTACGCTGCTGTTTGGGAAAAAACTGCCGGCGCAGCCTGGACTGCCAAGCACGGCATGACTGCCGCCCAGTACCAAACCGAGTTCAATAACCTGACCGGTCAGGGCTACCGGCTCGTCAAGGTGTCCGGCTACGGCGGGAAATATGCGGCCATCTGGGACAAATCCGCCGGCCCTGCCTGGGCCGCGCGTCACAACATGGTGGGCGCTCAGGGCTATCAGGATGAGTTCGACCGCATGTATTACCAGGGCTACCGCCCGGTGTGGGTCAACGGCGGCGCCTTCGGCAATCAGGACAACTACGCCGGTATCTGGGAAAGCAGCGATCCGTTCAACGGCGCCGACATGTCGGCGGTGGATGCGCTGGTGAAAAAGTACATGGACGACAACGACATCCCCGGCCTTTCCTTCGCTATTTCCCGCAACGGCAAACTCGTGCTGGCCAAAACTTACGGCATGGCCGACAAGGAGGCAAACGAACGTGTGGCTCCGCGCCACCGTTTCCGGGTAGCCAGTGTGTCCAAGCCGCTTACTTCTACCGCTGTGATGCGCCTGATTCAGGAGAACAAACTAAGCCTGACCGACAACGTGTTCGGCGCCGGCGCCTTGCTGGGAACTACTTACGGCGCCAAAGCCTACACCAACCGCATCAAAAATATCAAACTCAGCCACCTGCTCACGCACACCGCCGGCGGATGGGGCAACCAGAACAACGACCCCATGTTTCAGGACAAAACCTGGAGTATGGCCACCCTGATTGCCAATACACTGGACAATATCGCCCTCACCGACGATCCGGGCGACAAGTATTCGTACTCCAATTTCGGCTACTGCCTGCTCGGGCGCATCATCGAACGCAAAACCGGCAAGAGCTACGCCGACTACCTCAAACAGAATATCCTCGCCCCCTGCGGTATCTCCGCTATGGATATTGCGGGCAACACCCTTGCCCAGCGCAAATCGAACGAGGTGAAATATTACGCTCCCAGCGACCCCTACAACATGAACGTGACTCGCATGGACGCCCACGGTGGCTGGATTGCTTCGCCCATTGACCTCGTGCGTTTCCTCGTGCGTGTGGACCGCTTCAGCCCGCCGGTTGATATCATCAGCAATGCATCCATTGACAATATGATTACGCCGACGCCGCAGTCGAACAACGGCTACGCCAAAGGCTGGAACGTCAATTCCGTGCCCAACTACTGGCACAACGGCGCCTTGCCGGGCACCATCGCCGAAATGGTGCGCACCAACGACGGCTTCTGCTGGGCCATCGTGGTCAACACCCGTCCGGCCAACGACCAGTTTGCGGGCAAGATGGACAAGTTGATGTGGGATATTCGCGGCGCCATCAAGAAGTGGCCGGCGCACGATTTGTTCTGATCACACGCTTCGTAGCGTTAAAGGCAACTCGGGCGCCTGCGGATTTTCACCCCGAGTGCGACAACAATGGCAACGCAGATTACACAGATCAAACGGATTACCACGGATTTTTAAAAATCTGCGCGCATCCGCAAAATCTGTGTAATCTGCATTGCCATTGTTGCTGCACACTTTTATTTCCGACAACCTTTTTTTCTCCGCCAAAAGACCTACCTTCGCGCCCGCTTTTCGGGAGTGGGTGTTTTCCCTGCCCGGAAAGCAAGGGGTAACGGCCTCGCCCCGAAGTGTGGCCGACAAGTCAACAACTAATTTAAAAGCCTCAAAATCAACCGTTCTTACAATTATGATTCTCGACGACGAAAAAACAGTAACCCCGGAGCAGGAAGAAATCCAGACCGCGGTGGAAGAAACCGCTGCGGAGGTAACGGCAGCAGTTGAAAAGCCGGAAGCCGAGCCTGAAACAGAAGCGGTGGTCGAAATGGCCGCAGAACCTGAAACGGAAGCCGTAGCCGAAATGGCCGCCGAAGTGGTGGAAGAAACCCCCGAAATGGTCGTTTCCGAGCCTGTGGCCGAAATGGAAGTAATCGAAACCGAAGAAGTTGCGAACGAAAATGCCGACGAAGACATCGCCGCCGCACCGGTCGCCACCCCTGCCGTTGAAACGGTAGTAGCCGAAGAAGAAGAGGAAGAAGAAGATATCGAACTTCCTTTGGCCGAGCCGGTGGTTGCCGGCGGTGCACACGACGACTTCAACTGGAACATGGACAAGCGCGGCGCACTCGTGTACTCCGACGCCGACCGCAACTCCATGCTGGAGCAGTACGATGCTACCCTGAGCCGCGTGACCGAAAATGAAATCATTCGCGGTCGCGTCAGCGCCATCACCAGCGGCGACGTGGTGCTGGACATCAATTACAAAAGCGATGGCCTCATCTCGCTCAACGAATTCCGCGACACACCCGACCTCCAGAAAGGCGACGAAGTGGAAGTGTACGTGGAAAGCCAGGAAGACAACCAGGGCCAACTCGGACTTTCCCGCAAAAAGGCCAAAATCCTCCGCGCCTGGGAAGGCATCGTGGACTCGTTCAAAAACGGCACGATCATCAGCGGTATGGTCATCAGCAAAACCAAAGGCGGTCTGATCGTGGATTGCAACGGTCTGGAAACCTTCCTGCCCGGCTCGCAAATTGACATCAAACCCGTCATTGACTACGACCAGTACGTAGGCAAGATGATGGAATTCAAAGTGGTCAAGATCAACGAGCAGATCAAAAATGCCGTGGTCAGCCACAAGGCCCTCATCGAAAGCGACCTCGCCGAACAACGCGAACACATCCTCGCCAGCCTCGAAAAAGGCCAGGTGCTGGAAGGTATCGTCAAAAACATCACCGACTTCGGCGCATTCCTCGACCTCGGCGGTGTGGACGGCCTGCTCTACATCACCGACATCAGCTGGGGCCGCATCGGCCACCCGAGCGAGGTGCTGCAACTCAACCAGCGCATCAACGTGGTGGTACTCGACTTCGACGAAAACAAAAAACGCATCAGCCTCGGCCTCAAGCAACTCACCCCGCACCCGTGGGAAGTACTGTCTGCCGACGTAGTTGAAGGCGCTGTGGTGAAAGGCCGCGTGGTCAACATCGAAGACTACGGCGCATTTGTGGAAATCATGCCCGGCGTGGAAGGCCTCATCCACATCAGCGAGATCACCTGGGGCAACCAGAGCGTCAACGCCAAGGAATTCTTCACGATGGGTCAGGACGTGGAAGCCCGCGTGGTCACCATTGACCGTGCCGACCGCAAGATGTCCCTCTCCATCAAACAACTCACGGCCGATCCCTGGAGCGACATCGAAACCCGCTTCCCCGCCGGCAGCCGGCACAGCGGTACAGTGAAAAACATGACCAACTATGGCATCTTCGTCGAACTGAGCGAAGGCGTGGGCGGCATGGTGCACATCAGTGACCTGAGCTGGACGAAGCGCTACGCACACCCCAGCGAATTCACCAAAATGGGTGCGCCCATTGACGTGGTGGTGCTGGACATTGACAAGGAAAAACGCCAGATCAGCCTCGGCCACAAGCAATGTGAAGAGAATCCCTGGGATGCTTTCGAAGCCATCTTCCCGGTAGGCTCTTACCACGAAGCCACGGTACTGAAGCGCGACGACAAAGGCGCTACCTTCCAGATGCCGCACGGCCTGGAGGCATTTGCACCGGCCAAACACATCCGCAAGGAAGACGGGCAGGTGGTAGAGCCGGGTGAAACACTGACGGTCAAAGTGATCGAATTCAACAAGGAAGACCGCCGCATTCTCGTGTCGCACACCCGCTATGTGGAGGATTTGAAATACAAAGCCGAAACGGCCGTGAAAGCGGAACGCAGCAAGCAAGAGGGCGAAACCAAAGCCGCCTTGGCCGACGTACAGAAGAAAGTGGAAAAAGAAACCCTCGGTGATCTGGCTGCTTTGGCGCAGCTCAAGGTGCAGCTCAACGAGGGCGAAGACGAGGCGAAGTAAAATTTTGCCCGATAGAATCGTCAATCCCCCGCCGGCAGTGTCCGTGCGGGGGATTGTTTGTTTGGTGCGCCGGCATTTGTCATTCCTATACCGCCGCGCCTCGGTCGTGCATAATCCTGCCACTTACACGTTGGGCGGGGACAAGCCCGCCCCTACGAGAAAAAGGCCAATGCACGAGTACATTCGACACAGTCAAGTAGGGGCGGGGCTTGTCCCCGCCCAACGCGCAAGCGGAATTTTATGCGTAGCCAAGGCTCGGCGGTAACGGGATGACAAAGTACATGGCAGCCCGATAAATGCACTTTTTATGCAAACAGCATGGATTTGAGCAGAAATCAAACAAGTTTTTCCCCTCGCTTGACTACTTTTGCCGGCCTTTCAAACACCGCAATTTTCACCCAAACACAAAAACTGTATCACACCACCATGGTCAAACAGTTCCTTGTCACCGCTTGCCTGTCATGCCTCGTTGCCCTTGCCGGCAACGCCCAGCCTTACCACGACGACCCCGTGCTCTTCACGGTGAACAACACGCCCGTTCGAGCGGCGGAGTTCCTCCAGATTTACTCCAAAACCAACCAGCAAAAGGCCGACTACACGGATGCCTCCCTGCGTGAATACCTCGACCTCTACGTCAAATTCAAACTCAAGGTGCAAAAAGCCCGCGACATGCGCCTCGACACCGCCGCGGCTTTCCGCTCCGAACTCGAAGGCTACCGCCGCCAACTGGCTGCTTCGTACCTCGTGGACAAAGAGGTGACCGAAAAACTCATCCGCGAAGCCTACGAACACAGCAAACAGGACGTGGACATCAGCCACATCTTCATCACCTGCGAGCGCAACGCCAAGGCTGAGGACACCCTCCGTGCCTTTGCCCGCGCCACCACCCTGCTCCAGATGGTGCAGAAAGGTGAGCCGTTTGAAAAAATCGCCCGCGACAGCTCCGAAGACAAATCGGCCAAAGACAACGGCGGCCGTATCGGCTTCGTCACGGCCATGCTGCCCGACGGCTACTATGCCCTCGAAAAGGCCATCTACTCGGCCAAAAACACGGGTCTGCTGCCCAAACTCGTACGCACCAATGCCGGCTACCACCTGGTGTACGTGCATGCATTCCGCCCGGCCCGCGGCGAGGTCGAAGTCGCCCAAATCCTGATCCGCAAGGGGGACAGCGAAGAAGCCAACGCTAAAAAACGCCTGACTGCCGATTCCGCTCTCATCGCCGCGCGCCGCCTTTCCTGGGAGGAAGCCTGCACCATGTATTCGGACGACAAAGTGAGTGCAGCCAAAGGCGGCTACATCGGCTTTTTCGGGATTAACCGCTACCAGCGCGCATTTGAAGATGCCGCTTTTGCCCTCGATAAAGACGGCGATATTTCCCAAATTGTCGAAACCACCATCGGCTGGCACATCATCAAGCGCCTGAGCAAACGCACCCTCTTGCCCTTCGAAGACATGCGCCGGGCCCTGACCGAGCGCGTCAAACGCGACAGCCGCAGCGAAATGGCCAAACGCAGCATGATCGCCCGCATCCAGAAAGAGGGCAATTTCAAAGAGTTTCCCGAAAACCTCAAACCCTGGATTGGGCAGCAGACCGACTCCGTTTTCCATACGTTCAAATGGAAACCCAATCCCGAAAACCCGCAAACCCCGTTGGTGCGTTACGGTGTGGACAAAGTTTTCACCGTAGCCAATTTCGAGGAATTCCTCGTGCGTGCCGGTCGCGAGCGTATGCGCGGCCTGGGGCACCCGGTGGAAGAAACGATCGGCAAACTCTATCAGGACTGGAACGACGAAGTAGCCATCCAGTACGAAGAGAGCCAGTTGGATCGAAAATACCCCGACTTCAAATTCCTCATGCGCGAGTACGAAGAGGGCATGCTGCTTTTCGATGCCGCCAAGATCGAAGTGTGGGATCGCGCCAACACCGATTCCGTCGGCCTTGAGCAGTATTTCAACCAAAACCTGACGAACAAGTACCTCTGGGACGAACGCGCCGTAGTCAGCCTCTACACCCTCAAGTCGGACGACGCCGAATTGCTCAAAAAAGTGCGCGAGTACGCCGCCAAGAAGTTGCCCGAAGACGTCCTCAAGAAGTTCAACAAAAAGGAAGAGGTGCTCGTCCGCCTGGAAAAAACCTACGAAAAAGGCAAAAACAAGGACCTGACCGACCTCTGGTCGGCGGGCAGCATGACGGCTGCCAAATCGGATGCCGGCACCAAAACCGCTACCTTCTCGAAAGTGGAAAAAATAATGCCACCCAGCCCCAAGGCCCTGAGCGACGCCCGTGGCTACGCCGTGGCCGACTATCAGGACTACCTGGAAAAACAGTGGGTGGAAAAACTGCGCAAGGAGTACCCCGTGCAGATCAACGACGAAATTTTCAGGACTCTGATCCGCAACTGATGGCCAAGGCGAAGACCATCTTTTTCTGCTCCGGCTGCGGCGCTTCCTCACCCAAATGGATGGGGAAGTGCCCGCAGTGCGGCGAGTGGAACACCTATCAGGAAGAGGTCATCCAGAAAGAAACCGCCGCCGAGGAGAAGCGCCGCTCCTGGGCAGGCGCCGGAAAAGGCGAGGCGCCGCGGGCCACCCCGCTCGGCGCTATCCAGACCGGCGCCACCAGCCGCATGGCCACGCCCGACGGCGAACTCAACCGCGTGCTTGGCGGCGGCATCGTGCCCGGTTCGCTGGTGCTCATCGGCGGGCAGCCGGGCATCGGCAAAAGCACCCTGCTGCTGCAAGTAGCCGTGCAACTGCCGGCCAAAGTACTGTACGTCAGTGGAGAAGAAAGCGAGGAGCAAATCAAGATGCGTGCCGACCGGCTACCGGAGGGCCGATCCGACTGCTACATCCTGACCGAAACGAACACCACCAAAATCCTCCAGCAGGCCCAGGAACTTCAGCCCCAACTGCTCATCGTGGACTCCATCCAGACCATGAGCAGCCCCCACCTCGACAGCGCCCCCGGCGGGGTTTCGCAGGTGCGCGAGTGTGCTGCCGAACTGCTGCGCTTTGCCAAGGAAACCAATATTCCGGTGTTTCTCATCGGCCACATCAACAAGGAAGGCGACATTGCCGGACCGAAACTGCTGGAACACATCGTGGATTGTGTGCTCCAGTTTGAGGGCGACCGCCACAATACCTACCGCATCCTGCGCACCCTGAAAAACCGTTTCGGCAGCACCGATGAAATGGGCATCTACGAGATGCGCAGCGTCGGCCTCCGCGAAGTGAGCAATCCGTCCGAACTGCTGCTCAGTCAGAAAGACGACGACTTGAGCGGCTGTGCCGTCGCCGCTACCATGGAGGGCCTGCGCCCCATGCTCATCGAGACGCAGGCGCTGGTGAGCAAATCCGTGTACGGCACCCCGCAGCGCTCGGCTACCGGTTTCGACATGCGCCGCCTGCAGATGCTGCTTGCCGTGCTCGAAAAACGCTGCGGCTACTACTTCAGCATGAACGACGTGTTCCTCAACCTCGCCGGCGGCATCCGGGTGGAAGACCCTGCCATTGACTTAGCCATCGTGTCGGCGCTCATCTCCTCCCTGCTCGACGTGAGTGTGCCGTCCAACGTGTGCTTTGCCGGCGAGGTGGGCCTCAGCGGCGAAATCCGCGCCGTGAGCCGCATCGAGCAGCGCATTGCTGAAGCCGACCGCCTGGGCTTCAAGGAAATCTACATTTCCAAGTACAACGCCAAAGGGCTGGAATTCAAAAAGTACGGCATTCGCGTGCTGACGCTGGGGAAAGTGGAGGAATTGAAGGGGGCGTTGTTTGCATAGCAGCTGGTTGTTTTAAGAAGTTCGTGAAAAAAATGCACTCCAACTATGTGGGAGTTTACCTTTGTTCAGACATAGTTGAGGGGGGCAAAGACGCTATTAGGTTCCTTCATATACTTAAACTAACACCTTCATAAGTACTACTAACCGTGGCAGCGACAACTAAAGATCTTATTTTCCAAGGCTTTCAGATTCATAATGGTAGTATGTCTAATGGGCTGAAACTTAAAATTGAAATGATAGCGTCGCATTATGAGAGTGTCGAAGCGTTCCTTTGTGCAACCCGCAAAGATTTTGACAGTTTAGTCTTTAAGGTTGATAACGCCAAATTTAAGTTAAGCGATGCGGAATATGCTAAAATTTACTCTTTTCAAACAAGTGGAACTGTTGATGGCAATCTTTCTGTTGAGGACAATTTCGTAAAAATTCTAACTATTCAGTTTGTCCAACGACAATTAGACATGATTGACAAGTTAGAAATAGAAACACTTAATGTAAATCCAATTTTAGCCGGTGCGTTGAATTTAGACAATGAGGCTGATCTAATCCGGTATTACGCTTATCAAGCCGTTTCAAGGAGTATGGTTACCTCGGTCGGTTTTTTAGTCCAGAACCTTCTGTTGTATGCTAGTGAATCAACATTTGATGGTAAGTATCAGGAACATGGGATCGAGACAAAATGGGATCTAGTGGTAGAAAAGAAGAGGCAACCCAAGGCTTTTTTGGAAATTAAAAGTGGCCCTAACGATTTAAATAAATCGCAGATACATCACTTTGAAAAAGAGATAATTCAAATTGAAAAACAAGGCTTTAAAGCCTTTATTGGTGAAACATATGGTAAGCGCGGGGATAAAACCATTACCCATGAATTATACAAGAGGTATTTGCCAAATTGGGAGAAGCGAACTCTGATCGGCAAAGAATTATGGGAGTTTGTCAGTGGGCAAAAAAACTACCATGAAAAATTAGTTGACAATCTTTTCAAAACCTCAAAACAACTTCTACAAGACGACACTTTCATCATGAAAATTGAACAAAAAATCAAACCTCTTTCTGCGGACTTTATCAAAAAGTATAAATCATATAACCTTTTTCTGAAATCATTATGGTAAATAATCAACTGAAATACAACGCAGTGTCATTATTTTCGGGTGCGATGGGATTAGACATTGGACTTGAAAATGCAGGATTTAGTACTGCTGTTTGCGTCGAAATGGACAAATTGGCTTGCGAGACAATCAGGCAAAATACTAGAATCCCAGTAATTGAAAATGATATAAAAAATGTTACAACACAAGATATTTTGGAGGCAGCCCAATTGGGGAAAGAAGATGTTTTTCTGGTAGCAGGAGGCCCCCCTTGTCAAGCATTTAGTACTGCGGGTAAAAGACTTTCTTTGCAGGACTTTCGAGGCAATGTCATTCTAAATTATCTGAGAGTTGTAAGAGAGATAAGTCCGCAATATTTTATTCTTGAAAATGTAAGAGGTATTTTATCTACCCCCCTTAATTCCGTTCCACCAGAGTATGAATGTGAATACAACGACATTGTAGAATTGCCTGGGAGTGTTATCTATTTTTTATGGAATGAATTTAAAAAATTGGGATATTTTGTTAGTTTTGGCTTGTTTAATAGCGCAAACTATGGTGTTCCCCAAATTAGAGAAAGGATCATAATGTTTGGCAGCAAGAAAGGGAGAATTCCCTTGCCAAGTCCCACACACAGCGAAACTGGTATTGAAACAGGGCGAAAATGGGTAACGATTGCAGATGCATTTGAAGGTCTTGGAAAACAAGAGCAGTACTTAGAAATACCCAAAAGAATACAACGGTATTTGTCTTATATCAAGGAAGGTGAAAACTGGACGAATTTACCTGAAGACATTAAACGTGAAGCAATGGGAAAATCATTAGATTTAAATGGTGGCAAGACAGGTTTCTTCAGGCGTTTATCATTCAATAGACCCTCTCCAACATTATTGACAAGTCCCATAATGAATGCAACTTTGCTTGCACATCCTACTGAAATGCGTTCGTTATCAGTTCACGAATATGCAAGAATTCAGCAATTTCCTGACAATTGGAAACTACATGGAAAAATATCTGATCTATTTAAACAAATCGGTAATGCCGTTCCTACGGGCTTAGGTTATATCGCAGGCAAGACAATTTTAGAATTTCATACAGGTAGCTTTGACCCCCAAAGAGAAAGAAAAAACAGAATTCCATATTCGCGATATGTAGGTTGCTCTGATTTTGAATTTATTCCCAATTTTAGAAATCAACTACAAAAAAATAAACAACAGGAATTGAATTTTATTTGATGACGTGGTACACGGAACTAATCGAACCAATCGGACATAGCGCACAGGAGAAGAATGAAATTTACCTTCAGGAGTACGCCAAGGTCATCAACAAGTTTACCACAGAATTCTCCGCGCAGTTCTGCACAGAGGACGGAGCAATTGATTGGCAACGATTGGTGCGCTTCAATTCCGGTATAGCTGCCACATGAAAAGACCAAGTGCGTGTAAAAAATGGAATTTTTTCTCAATACCCCCTCCGCCCTCGACGCCTCCATGCCCGCCCTCGCCGATGCCCTCGGCAGCCGCCGGAAAATCGCGTTGTACGGCGACCTCGGCGCCGGCAAAACCACCCTGGTGCAGGCATTTTGCCGCTTCCTTGGCGTAGAGGACTCGCCGGCCAGCCCAACGTTTTCCCTCGTTAACGAATACGCGTATCGCGATGCCGCCGGCAACACTGCGCTGGTACACCACCTCGACCTGTACCGCCTGAAAAACATCGAAGAAGCGCTCGACATCGGCATTGAGGAAATTCTGTACGATCCCTGGTACTGCTTCATCGAATGGCCGCAGGTGATCGAACCGCTGCTGCCGGACGACGCCGTGAAAATTCAGATAGACATTTTGAGCGAAACCGACCGTCGCCTCCTACTTTTGTAGCCGCCGGCTGCTTGCCGGCAGCAGATATGGAAACACTCGCCAGTACCTTTACCAGAATCAGTACCCAGACCGAGACGCTCGAAATCGCGCGCCGGCATCAGCAGTTGTTTATCGGTATCCCGAAGGAAACCACGCTTCAGGAAAATCGCGTGGCGTTGGTACCCCATTCGGTGGCGACGCTCACGGCGCACGGGCATCGCGTGGTGGTGGAAGCGGGCGCCGGCGAGCACGCGCGTTTTACCGATCTGGACTATACCGAGGCCGGCGCCGAAATTGCCCACAACCGCGAAACGGTGTACAAAGCCGACCTCTTGCTGAAAGTGGCGCCGCCGACGCTCGACGAGATTGAACTCATGCAGCCCAACCAGGTGCTTATTTCCCCCATTCACCTGCCGCTGATGAATCCGGAGTGCATCACCCGCCTGCAAAAACGCCGGGTCATTGCCCTGGCGATGGAGTACATCCGCGACGCCAAAACGGGCGTGTTCCCCATCGTGCGCGTAATGAGCGAGATTGCCGGTACCAGTGCCATTCTCATCGGCGCCGACCTGCTGGCTACCGCGCGCGGCGGCAAAGGCGTGCTGCTGGGCGGTATCGCCGGGGTGCCGCCGGCCAAGGTCATCATTCTCGGCGCCGGCGTGGTGGCCGAGTTCGCTTCCCGCACCGCCATCGGCCTCGGCGCCGAAGTGCGCATTTTCGACAACAACGTGTACAAACTCATGCGCCTGCAAAAACATGTGGGCCGGCAGTTGCATACCTCGGTCATCAACCCCATGCACCTGACCGAGCAACTGATTACCGCCGACGTCGCCATCGGGGCCATGCATTCCGGTCATGGGCGTACGCCCATGGTGGTGCCTGAAGAAATCGTGCAGCGCATGAAACCCGGATCGGTTATCGTGGACGTGAGCATTGACCAGGGCGGCGTGTTCGAAACCTCCCAGGCCACCAGCCACGACAAACCCACCTTCGTCAAACACGGTGTGGTGCATTACTGCGTACCGAATATCCCGTCGCGTGTGGCGCGTACGGCCTCCGAAGCCATCAGCAACATCATCACTTCCCTGCTGCTCAAGGCCGAAACGGGCGGCATCCTTGCCCTCATTACCGGCGACGAAGGCCTGCGCAACGGCGTGTACACCTACAAAGGCTGCCTCACCAACGAGTACCTCGGCGAGTTTTTCCAGTTGAAAAGCACCGATCTGGATTTGTTGATTACCTCGGATTTCTGATCAGGGAAAGCCTCAAAAGTACCCTGCATCTTTGAAGGGTTTCATCGGGTAGGCATCCAGCCCTAAGTCACTAAGCAAGGCAGTAACAATTAGATTGTTGCGAGATTTGATATATGTTTCATCAATCTTGTCTAAACCACTCATCTGTTGTGTGACAGACAGTTTCGTCTTAGCGTAAATGGAAAAATCATAGTTGCGCGCAGCCGAGTTTTTACTACCGGTTAGCAAAGTCATATTACCCAGTTTGTAGGTATATTCTGCGCGGAATTCTGCGCTAAAGTCATGTAACCAATTTGAATTAATATCAGGCGTTTGAGGAATTATGTGTTCGAGGGTTGCCCTATCAAAGTATAAGTTCTGATCAATCAGATCATCTTTCGTATTAGCTTCTTGCAGCCAGACCCATTTACTGATCAACAGTTTCCCGGCGTCATTATCTATTTTGCCCGTACGAATTACTTCGGCGAGCCTATTTTTTATTTCAACCGGGGACAATACAGCAATGATACTAGATTGAGCATCGTCTTTTGACAGGTTGGATATTGCACCATAAACAGATCCTGAAACGAATCGGCCAACTAGGAGTTTGTGCAAAAGGAAGATTTCATAAGCATTTACGAGGCTGTAAACGGCATCTTCATTACCTTCGAAGTGTCGCCAAAGTGCTAGCAGAAAATTGAGTGTATATCGAGCATTTCCGGCATTTAGCAGCACATTTAATTTTGCTCGCAGCAGTGGGTTCTTAACCTCTGCGTTAACGATAGCCGTGTAATGCATGAGGTCTCGCTCAATATCTGAATACAAAATTTCGATCCTCTTCTTCCCGGGACGATCTCGGTAATGTTTATCGTAAATTTCTTTTAAATCGTTAAAAGCCGAGTACTGCTGCTGGCGAGCGTTGACGCTTTCCACCCATCGTGGTAAAAAGTCATCGCGCAGATCATAATCACGTTCCAAAGCATCCCATTTGTCTGTTGGACTGATATTAGCATATTGACCGCCTTCATTTTTAAGTGCGTCAAATTCCCGAAGAATAAAGTTTCGGAATAAATCTTTATTGGATAGCGGGAGGCCCCGATTGTTCAAAATTTCAAAAATATGATAAGCAATTTCAAAGTTGTCGGTAAGTATGCGAACTACGGAAACTTTGTTTTTGATGAAATCAAGGAAATTATTGAGTCTCTCGGCATCCTGCTCTGTGAAGTGGCCTTCAGTTAAAAAGTGCTTTTGTAGCTTCTCAACAAAGTAGTCCTTATTTTTGAAATAGCGTTCTGCTACGCTCAATTGTTCAGGCTTAGCGTACGGGTAGGATTCCTTTGTAAAGGATTTACATTCAATCGCTTGGTTTAAAACTGCATCAAAATCAAAATCTCCGGTTTTTTCAATCTTTACTTTTTTTTCAAACGGCACAGCTCCGTGCAGCTTTTTATCGAAAATCAATTCGTCAATGTATAAAACAACTTGCCTGGGAAAATCAGCATAATCGGTACCTGACAAGTAGTCGCCTTTTGCTTCCTGAACAAAGCACTTAAACGCTGCGAATAACAAAACCAATGTCGTCAGTCGCTGCTGACCATCCACTACCTGATAAATGCGGTTTCCATTGCCGATCAACACCATCGAGCCAAAAAAGTAGGTCTCTCGCTTGCCATCTAAAAAATACCCATACAGGTCGTCCCACATGGAGTTTACCTGATTGTTCTTGTCGCTTTTGCCTTCGCAGTCCCACGAATATGGCCGTTGATATGCCGGAATAATGTACTTGATTTCGCGTGCAAAAAGGTCGTTGACAACCTTATGTTCCGGTGTGAATTTGACTTCCATGCCACAAAAATAAGATGGACTGGCTAAAGCACGGCGAGTTTTTTGAAACAATACTCGGTTCAAATTCAACGATCCCAACATTCACGCTGGATAATCCTATGAAATTCCGGCTCTCGCACCAGCCGCAGATACGTGTCGCGGTTGTGCTGCGCGTTGCGCTCCGCCGGCGCCGACTGGAAAATCAAATCAACCAAAAACGGCCACCCTTTTTCCCGCAGGACAAGTTCTGCCACGCAGCGGCTGTGTCCGGGCGTGGCTTCGGGATGAGCGGCAGCCTGTGCCCCGCTCGCCTGTTCGAGGTAGCCCCGGATGGTTTCAGGATCGGGTTCTTCAAAATTCACCTGATGTATACCCGGATCGGAAGGCAGGTAGCGCACGGAAAACGCGTCGCGGTCGCGCAAGGGGAAACCATTGGGCAGGATGATCAGGCCGGTGTCGGGTACGGAAAAATACCCGGAAATCTGAACCTTGTTCGCCGTGATGAACCCGTAAAAAACCTGGCGTTTCAGCGCCTCCTGCACCACGAATAGTTGTGCCACGGCACTGCTCCCGCCCACCGCCAGGAGCCGTTCGTTTTCAGGCGTGAGCCGGCTGCCGAGGCTCGTGTCGGCCAACTGATCGGATTTGTGCTGCCGCCCCCACCACCGCAAGCCCAGTACCACGGCAACCACCACGATTACCAAGCCGGAAATCAGGAGCGCCATTTGTTTGCGGGTTCGGCGTTCGTCCGACTTGCGCAGGCGGTTTCGGGGGGTATCTAATTTTTTATTTACCTGAAAATCGTAGGTAAAACCCTGTGGTTCTTTCACTACACTGACCTCGCAGAGCTCGTCTTCCACAAAAAACGAGTACGTACGGGTTTCTTTTACGGAAAAATCCACCTGCACGATAAGCGAGTCGCAGTGGAGCAACAGGTGGCCCGTTCGGTCGCCGTGGTACAGCCCGATGCGGTGTCTGCCGCCGAAATCGTCCAGATAAACCCAACTGACCTGTGCCATTATTTTGTGCCAAATGTAAAACCGGAATGCGTAACGCACAAAGCAGAGTATTCGATGTATGCAGCGTTCCGGTGCGTTTGCCGGAAATATCCGCGAAACGATACCCGCCAAAGGGACGCTCCAAACCGGCGCCCGGCAGGTACTTTTATTTTTTATCCACCAACAACGCGCACACCCCAAGACAGCGCTTCCCCCGCCCTGAGCATCTCCCCGAAAAACACCCGCGCATGCTCCTGTTTACCCGCCGCTGCCTTTTCAGCCTCCTTCTCGTTTTGCCCCTTGCACCGCTCGCCGGGCAGTCCTTCTCCTGCGGCGCAGACCCCATGCGCCACCGGCTTTTCGAGCAGCAACCCGCCCTACGCATACGGCACGAGCACTGGGAGCAACAGCGCCACGACCGGCTCGCACAGGGTACGGCGGAAGCCGCCAAAAACGCTGATGCGGCCCTTTACACGATCCCGGTGGTCGTGCATATCGTCCATCAGAACGGCGTGGAAAACATCTCCGACGCGCAGGTGGCGGCGGGTATCCAGATGCTCAACGCTGCATTTGCCAACACGGGCTACTACGATCAGGGGAACGGCGCCGCCACGCCGTTCCGTTTCTGCCTCGCCCGCCGCAAACCCGACGGCTCGGCTACGAGTGGTATCAACCGCATCGCCTCGCCGCTAACCGACCTGATCATGGAAACCCAGGACCTGCCACTCAAAAACCTCAGCCGCTGGAACCCCGAGCATTACCTGAACGTGTGGCTCGTGCGCGCGGTGACCAGCCAGAGCAGCGGCCCCGGCGTGGCGGGCTATGCCTACTTCCCCGCCGCGCACGGCACCGATATTGACGGCATCGTCATGGAAGCGCAGTATTTCGGCAGCGCCGAAGCCGAAACCGGCGTGCTCATTCACGAAGCGGGCCACTACCTCGGCCTGTACCACACCTTCGAGGGCGGTTGCACCAACGCCGACTGCACCAAGGACGGCGATCGCGTGTGCGACACTCCGCCCGACCAGTCCATTGCCTGGCTGCCCTGCGGTACGCCTGCCAACACTTGCTCCACCGATGCGCAGTCGGGCTTCAGCACCGACCAGACCGATATGACGATCAACTACATGGACTACGCCACGCTGGCCTGCTACAACGCGTTCACCACCGGCCAAAGCGACCGCATGGAGTTTTTTTTCCACGAGGCCCGCGCCAGCCTGCTCGACTCCAAGGGCTGCCTCGACCCCTGCACAGCGCCGGTGTCGGCAGCCTTTGCGGCCTCGGCAGGGCCGGTGCTAAACGCCGGTACCAGCGTGGATTTTTTCTGCCCCGGCCCCAACGTGGCAACCTGGGCCTGGACCGTCAATGGCGCCCCCGCGGGCGATCAGCCGGGGCTATCGTACGCGTTCACCGTGCCGGGGCAGTACATCGTGCAACTCACCGTGCAGGGCGCCGACCCCAACTGTTCCGACAAACAAAGCGACACGCTGCTCGTGATTTGCGGGGTGCAGGCGGGTTTTTCCTTCGGCCCTACCTACCCGGAAGCGGGCGACACCGTACTGCTGAGCAGCCAGGCGGTGGGCGCTACTCATGTTTCCTGGACACTCAATGGCGCTCCTGCCGGAAACGCCTCCGTGTGGAGCCAGGTGTTTTCCAGTCCCGGCGCCTATACAGTGTGCCTGACAGCAAACGATGCGTATTGCCAGGCAGTGGCTTGCAAAACCATAGACGTGGCTGATGTATCCGGCTGTGCGGGTTCGTTTTTCAAAACAGTGGCCTACGAAAACCTCGGCTTCAACCCCTTTCTGTGGGGACTTGACCTGCTGCAGTTGCCCGACGGCGACCTGCTTGGCATCGGCGGGAAACTTGGCGACCAGTACTTTGTCCGCTATTCATCGGAAGGACAACTGACCGACCACTGGCGTTTTCAAGGCCCCGAATTCACGTTCGTCACCGATGCCATGACCGCCAACGACGGCGATGCAGTGTTTACCCGGGGCGTAGTGACCACACAGGGTTCAGTGCAGAAATTCAGTTATGTAGCCAAAATGAACTGCACAACCCGGCAACCGGCGTGGTACAAAAACCTCTCACACCCGACCCGCAACGTACACACCTGGCACCTCACCGAAAACCCGGTGACCCAACTCATCTCGGTGTTTGGCCGGGTGGCTAATCCGGGCCTCCCGCAGAGTCCTACGGATGAGGTCGTGTTGCTCGCGTTCAGCCCGGCCACGGGCGACATTCTGGCTCAAAAAAACTATCGGATCGGTACAGTGCCTTTTGTGCGGGCAAGCGCCTGGGTAAACAACGACCTGTACGCCGTGGGCGGCAACTACAACACCAATACCCCCATGCTGACCAAATTTGACGCCTTTGGGAATGCCCTCTGGAGCAGGGGCTACGGTTTTTCGGCGCCAGGGGTGTTCAATGGCCAACTGCGCGACCTGGCCGACGTCCGCTACGACGCGTCCGACGCTTCGCTGGTAGCGGTGGGCGCATACAACCTGCATTTGTACTTCCTGAAAACCGACCTGAACGGGCAGCCGATTACCGCGCGGGTGTTTTACAGCGGATTTGCCATCCCGGAAGCGTCGCATGTGGACAAAGCCAACGTGGACGTGCTGTCCGACGGGTACCTCATCTCGTACGGACAGGAAACGGCTGGGGCGCAAACCCGCTTGGTGCTGCTTAAATTAGATAAAAACGGCAACCTGCTGTGGCGAAAATCGCGTGCTGAACTCCACCTGAATGGCCCCGAAGTGGTTGTGCAAAGCAACCACGCGTTCACCTTTAGCGGACTGGATGCGGCCAACAACAAGTTTTTTCTGTTGAAAACGCCTCTGGAACCGCCTACGGCAGATGACTGTGTGAACGAGTCGTTTACCCTGGACGTGGCTACCCCGCAATGGACGGTTTCGAACATTGTGCCGGTGGAAATGCCGGTAGTGCCGGTGGCCGCCCAGTCGGTGCAAACCATATCCGAGGTGCTGCCCCAACCGCTTGCCACAGTTTGTGCGGTCAATACCTGCCCCGAAATCTGCAACAACAACCTCGACGACGACGGCGACGG
>JAEUUV010000080.1 GCA_016787285.1 Saprospiraceae bacterium
CGTCCACTATACGCGGGGAAAAAACACGCGTATGCCCCTTTTAGAGCGGACAGATCCCTTCGGGATGACAAACGTGGTGGAACAAAAATGTACAGCCAAGGCTCGGCGGTAAAAACCCCGGCTCAAAATTTCAGTCCGGCCCGCTCCAGGTGTTCCCGGCAGGCCCGTGTGCCGGCACAGCGTTGCAGGCATTTCCGGTCGGTTTCGCGGGTTTCGAACTCGTACACCAGCACCTCCACGAAGTGCCGCTGCGTGACCGACTGCAGTCCGATTTCGTACGGGAGGTTGGACGTGGCGTCGTCGAGCCACTTCCGGGCCTCTTCGCGCCCGATTTTTTTTCCGCTGGAGCCGGCGTTCCGGTCGGTGACGGCCAGCACAAAAATTCGGAAATAACCCTTGTTCGGGAAAATGAGCGCTTTCAGGTAGTCCATAATACCGCCCTCGAAGGAAACCGCCGGGTAGTCCACCCAACGCTGGGGTTCGGGCATGCACCTGCCGTCGTCGGGGCGGAACTGCTCCAGCCGGGTGACGAGCGCGAAGCCACCCGGCAGGTGGTGGTAACTGCGCGACCAGTAGCGGCGCTCGTCGAGGTGTTTGCACAGCCAGCGGTTCACCTCGCCTAACGTGGCAAAACGCGACGACAGGTTTTGCAGCGGCGTATGGCGTTGGGCGCAGGTCGGCGGCGGCCAGGGGAACGCCTTGAGGCCGGCAACCTCGTCGCTTTTTTTGTTGTCGTAAAAACTCAGGTTCTCGCGGGTGTGCAGCACGGTTTCGCCGCGTGACCAGCCCTGCGCAATGGCCCGGCGCCGCTCCTCGACCGACACCCCGTGCCCGCTGCCGAAGCCCGCGCCGTCCCGTTTCCAGTCGGCCATGCCGACCGCCGAAGCAGAGTCCGTCAGGTGCGCCCGGTACAGGATGTAGCCCATGAACTGGTCGGCCTCCAGTTCCTCGCCGCGGCGGCAGCAGGCGTCGAAACGGTGTTCGTTGAGCAGGTGGCCGATCTCGTGGGCCAACAACGCGTGCGTCTCCAGCGGGTTGAGGTCGTAAAAAAAATCCGCGCTGTACAGCAGGTAGCGCTTGTCGCCGTCGTGTACGGCCACGGCGCTGCCGGCGTTGCTCGGCACCAGTTCGAAGTTAGCCTCGGGCCGGCCCGCCCAGCCGAGGATGCGGGCCACCACCTGCGGCACGTCTTCCGCCGATTCGAAGCGGTACAGTTCGGTTTCGAGCGAATCGCCCCAATACTGGCAGTAGCGGGGCGCGTTTAGAATGAGGCGCTCCTGCGCAGGCAAGAGGGCGGGAAGGAGCAGGAAAAGGAGGAGCATTCGCATGGCAGTTTTGAGTTTTGAGTTTTGAGTTGCCTACGTGGGTTTTCGCGGACAAAAATAGGCATCTCGCGAAAATGGGGGCGGATATATTCAGTCTTACGGACGTGCTTGAGCGTGCAAATATTTCTCGTTATCCAGTTTCAATTTTGCACCTTTGTCTGATGATCCGGCCTACTGTTTACCTTGATACTTCTGCCATTAATTTTCTTTTTGCAGACGATGCGCCTGAAAAGCAGGAAATCACCTTTGATTTTTTTGAAAACTATGTCAAAACAGGAATCTATCGAACATACTGGTCTGATTTTGTAGTGGACGAGATCAATCAAACTTCAGATGAAACTAAAAAGAGTCGCCTGCTCCATGTCTTTGAAGACTATTATATCGACCGCCTGGAAATTCAACTGCCGGAAGAAGTAGATGCCCTTGCTGAACAGTATCTTCTGCATGGCGTTATGCCTCCAAAGAAACTTTACGATGCCCTGCACGTTGCTTGCTGTGTCGTTGAAAAAATTGACTATCTAGTGAGTTGGAACTACAAGCATCTGGCGAACGTAAACAGGGAACGTAAAGTGCTTGCCTTGAACTATCAACTCGGGTTTCTTCACCCGTTACGCATCCTTACTCCTACCGATCTGATCTACGTATGAATAATAAACCGAAACAATCGGTCTCCAAAGCCCAACTGGAAGTATGGGAATGGAAAGAAAAAGCAGCCGCAAGCGTATTGCACCTGCCTGTAGGCGAACGCATACGCTTTATCATGGAACGCGCCCAAAAAACATCGGAACAAGTTCTACGGCATAAGGGAACAGATAAAAACAAAAAAGCAGCAGTCCCGGCAATCCAGTAAAATTCAACAGCTTACCCTTTTTGTCGCCCCGCAAGGCATGCTCTCGTCCACGTTACATGCGTCCGCTTAACACTTGCCCTCTCCATTTGTCATTTCGTAGAAACCCGTCCG
>JAEUUV010000081.1 GCA_016787285.1 Saprospiraceae bacterium
GCACAGGAACCCGGCAGCGCCGATGCGATTCGTCAGTTTTGCACCAAACGGTACGGCGTGACCTTTCCGCTCGCCGCCAAAGTGCAGATAAAAGGGCCCAATCCGCACCCCGTGTACCGCTGGCTGACCAGCGCCGCCGAAAACGGCCATTCGGACAGCAGCGTCTCCTGGAATTTTCAAAAATACCTGCTTGACGAGCACGGCCGCTTGCTCGCCGTGTTCCCGCCTTCCAGTGATCCGCTCGATCCCGCTTTGCTTGATTTATTGGGGTAACGCCCTTTTGTCATCCCGAAGGGATTCGTCCGTTCTACATGGGCGTACCCGTCGTGATTCGCCTTCGTAGAGTGGACGGATCCCTTCGGGGTGACAAAAGGGGAAAAACAAACAGCGTCGAACAATGACATTCGGACAACAACGCGCCACTGCCCATCTCGACCGGCTGCTCCAGAGCGGCCGCGTGCCGCATGCGTTGTTGTTTCTCGGAAAAACCGGCTGGGGCACACTTGCCCTCGCGCTGGAATTTGCCCAAAAACTCCAGTGCGAAAACCCGGAACACCTCAAAACTCAAAACTCAAAACTCGAAACTTGCAACGCTTGCCATAAGGCAGCCCAGTTCGCGCATCCCGATATCCACTTCTCCTACCCCACCGTGGGTGCGAACGCCGTAAGCACCGGTTTTTCCAAAGAATGGCGCGCAGCGATTGCGGAAAATCCCTGGATGGATGCCAACTCATGGCTTCAGCGCATCGGCGCCGAAAACAAGCAAGGCAACATTACCAAGGAAGAGTGCAACGCCATCATCAAGAAACTGAGCCTCAAGGTGTTTGAGGGACGCTACAAAATCCTGCTGATGTGGCTGCCCGAATACCTCGGCAAGGAGGGCAACCGCCTGCTCAAACTCATCGAGGAGCCGCCTGAACAGACGGTGTTCCTGCTCGTAGCCGAAAACGCCGACATGATCCTGCCCACCATCCTCTCGCGCTGCCAGATCGTAAAAACCGACCCCTTGCAGGAGGAAGACATCGTAGCGGCCCTGCAGGAAAAACGTGGCCTCGATGCCGAACGCGCGCGCCAGATTGCGTTTCTCGCCGAAGGCGATTTCAATTATGCCCTCGGCGTGGCCGACAACCCCGAAAACGACGACGCCAACCTGCTGCTCGACTGGCTCCGCAAATGCTGGCGCGGCAACGGCGTGGAACTCGTGCGCTGGACCGAAAACTTCGCCAAACTGGGCCGCGAAAACCAAAAACAGTTCCTCCAGTACGGCCTGCATTTCCTGCGCGAACTGCTGGCGCTGGTCGTCACCCAAAAACCCGACGCCCGCCTGCGTCCGGAAGAACTTAAAACCGCCCAAAACATGGCCACCGTGCTGAATTTTGACAAGATCACACGTCTGGCTGCCATCCTGAACGACAACATTTACTACATCGAACGCAACGCCAACCCCAAAATCCTGTTCCTTGACACCTCGATAACCATGCACAAAATCATGAAAAACCGGTAGGCAGTACCGCTAATTTGTCATTTCGCCGTTGTTGGCGTCCGCGCCAACAACAAAAGCGGAGCTCGATACCAAAATTATTCCGCCGTTGTTGGCGTCCCGCCAACAATAACAGCGAAGCCAGATGCCAAAACCAATGAGCACTACCGTTGCAGTTTACGAGGGCGCCAACTGCGACGAAAACCAATCAACCAGTCAACCAGTCAACCAATCAACCAGTCAACCAATCAAAATATGGGCTGCATAGGCTGTTCTTGTTCAACCGGAAAAGACTCCGTATCGGGTTGCCGCTCCAACGGCGGCTGCGCTACCGGAGGCTGCAACCGGCATAATACCTACGACTGGCTTTCGGCAATCGGCATCCAGGATGCCCGGCCGTTCGAGGTTGTGGAAGTGAGTTTTAAAAACGGCTCGCGCAAAGAGTTTTTCAAAAACCCGCAGCACACCCGCGCTATCACTGGCGACTGGGTGCTCATTGAGTCGTCGTCGGGGGGCTACGATGTGGGTACCATCACGCTCTCGGGCGAAATGGTGCGCATGCAGATGAAGCGCAAACGCGTCCGAAACGATTCCAAACAACAAAGCGTCATCCGCAAGGCACACGAGCGCGACCTCGAACGCCTCGACGAACTGCGCCGGCAGGAACGCGACATCATGATCCGCGCCCGTGCCATCGCCCGCACGCTCGATCTGAACATGAAGGTCGGCGACGTGGAGTTTCAGGGCGACGGCCGCAAGTGCACGTTTTACTACACCGCCGACGGCCGCGTGGACTTCCGCGAACTCATCCGGCACTACGCCCGCGAGTTCAAAGTCAAGATCGAAATGCGTCAGATCGGCGCCCGCCAGGAGTCGGCCCGTATCGGTGGCCTGGGCAACTGTGGCCGCGAACTCTGCTGCTCCACCTGGCTCACTGAATTCAAAAGCGTGAACACCGCCGCCGCCCGATACCAGAATCTGGCCATCAACCAGACCAAACTCTCCGGTATGTGCGGGCGCCTCAAGTGCTGCCTCAACTACGAACTCGACACCTACATTGACGCGTTGGAGGACTTTCCCGATAAGGCCGACCGCATCAAAACCCGCGCCGGCATGGCCATCCTCATCAAGACGGATGTGTTCAAACGCCTCATGTTTTACACCTACGCCGAAGACCGCGGCAAGTTCTACAGCCTGCACGTGGATCAGGTGTGGGAAGCCCTTGACCTGATCAAAAAAGGCGAACTGCCGGCCAGCCTCGACGATATCCTCGCCATGGCGCCCCCGCCTGTGGTAGAAGAAGTTGAAGACGAGGAGCAAAGCCACGACTACGAAAGCGTGGACAATGTGATCCAGTTGCCGATCGAGAAACGCAAGAAAAAACGCAAGAAAAAACGGAAAGGCCGCGCCGACGAAAGCCTGGCTTCTGCCGTGGAAAAAGCCGGTCAGGACGAACGCTCCCGCCCGCCACAACGCCGCGGCGACCAGCGCCCGGGTGGTGGAAACCGGCCCGACAACCGCCAGGGCGGTGGCCGGCCCGACAACCGTCCACCCCGCCCCGAAAACCGCGGAGAACGTACGGAACAGCAGCGCCCGGAAAACCGGCAAGGCGGCGGCGGAAATCGCCCGGAAAACCGGCCGGAACGCCCAAAACAACAACAGCAGCAGCGTCCGGACAACCGTCCGCCGCGTCCGCCGCAACAACCTCAGCAGCCTGCTCCGCCTAAAGCCGAAGGCGACGCCAACCCGCCCAAACCGACCGACAGCAACAATGCCGGCGGTGGCGGCAACAACCGGGGCCGCGACAAGCGCAGGTTCAAGGGGAAAGGGCCGAAGGGAGGTGGAGATAAATAGGTGTTAGTAGCAGCAATAAAATAAAAACCACATCATCAACAATTTGAATTATGAAACACATCAATTTCACGATATTGCTTCTTGTTTTCGGGTTGTCTTTGAATGCTCAAGACATGAGGGACTTGATCCAGATCAGGACTGAGCGTTCAGATTTGGTAATTGAAGGAAAGGTGGTTGATTGCCATTCTTATTGGAACGAAGGCCACACCCAGATTTTTACCTCAAATTTGGTCGAGGTTTTTAAAATCTTTAAAGGAACAGGCTTCTACAAAGAGACGATTGAAATAATTACGCTGGGGGGCGTTGTTGACGACAGATTTAGTCTCGTTTCGCATCAGAAAACCTTTAAGCCCGGCATGGAAGGCATTTTCTTTTGCAAGACCAATCGAAATTTGTCAAGTGTGCAACAAGCGGGTAATGAATCTTTTGTGCTATCATCTCCGGAAAATGGATTTATCCAGTATTTTTTTGAAAAGTTTAACCCTCCCGCAGCAGATGGCACCAAGTCATATAAGGACATTCCAAAAGAAATATATAAAAGCATAATCTTGTCTGCCAGAGAACCTGTAATAAAAATTAAAGCCAACACCATTGAGGAAAAACTGGGAGGGATAGTAAATGTGTTATCAGATGCAGAAAATCTCAGCACAACTGCCATTACGTTTTCTTTTGAAAATGTGTCCCTCACAAATAACTTCCAAAATATTTCTTTTGATGTTTACGTCAAATCTTCAGAAAACGGACTGAAATTTGGCAAAGCGCTCGTGGCAATCAAGTATAGTTCTGAGGTGTTTGGCGATTCGGTAGTTGCAAACCAAAATATTTTGATTAGCAAAGGCATGGTCTTACAAAAGACCGCTTATTCGATTTCGAAATCTGATATTGATGCACAGAGACTGCTTCTTGATGTGACTTCAAACTTTCTGTCACCTGATGATGCTTATACTCTAACTACTATTCCAGAACAATTTTGCCATATTGAACTGGCAATTGATGATTTTTTTGCCCTTGCCAATATTGAATTTGATAATTTCCAGATGTCAGGAAATAGTTGGTATTATGATCCCGAAACGGAAGGATATTTTCATTTTAATAGGATTTTGGTAGATAATCCAATTACAAAATCCAGTACTGATGACCCTCCATTCATATTCTACCACCTTGATAGTATAGGTATCACTTCTGATTCTACAAAAAAATATTTAGAATTCGACATTTCTGTATCATCAAATGTAGGATGGACACGCCTATCACAAGCCGAAATATATATTTCATACAATGATTTGGCTTTTGGTAATACTCAAAATTCAACTTTTGCTTTGTCCTCTGAGTTTAGCAGTAAGGACTACGCTTCCGCTTTACTTTATTTTCCTCCTTACAACATACGGCGTGTTCTTGTTTTTCAAAACGACCTAACCGATTCAACAAAACATGTACAAATAGATATTCACCCCAAAAGGATTGGGCGAATTAAAATGGAAGTCATTAATTGTGACGAAAGAGCAGGAATTTATTTTGTTGACAGTTTAATGTCAGGATTGCAGTTTTATTATGGAGGCACTCCATTTCCTTTCTTGAAATATAACTTTGGAGAAGAAGGTAACTCCGATTACTTTGACCAGTTTTTATGTATCACAAACGCACCGATTATCACAAAGATTTATCCAAAAGATTTACGGGCCGGAGTCAGAGACACATTGACAATCGAGGGAAAAGGCTTTCAACCGTCTGAGGACTTTGGTAAGGTATATTTCAGAGATGCAGGCTTTACTGATTCCACGCTATTTAATCACGCTTATATTGAAGATTATGTCCTATATTCTGACACCTTGATCAAATTGCATGTGCCAAGCAGCCTTTTTGGAAGCAATAATGGAGCAGGTAGTGGCAAAATTAAGATTGAAAATTCATTGAATGGAATTGCAACAAGCGACGACCCTATAAACATTATTTTTTCAGTAACTAACGTTCGAGAAACGGATACTGCTTATCGGATAAGTTTTATTGACCAGAACGGCATGGGGGGATATACCTTCGAAATGGATTCTCAGTTAGAGTTAGAAGGTGCGGGCCCATGTATCAATAAAGCGGTGGAAACATGGAGATGCCTTACCAAGGTGAACTGGACTTTTAACGACCTTGCCGCAGTTGAAACACAATTCAGTTCCGATGATTTCAGATGTGTAGTTTTTATTGGCGATAGTATTCCACCTGACTCAAGTGGGCATAACTTCTTGATGAGAACATATCTTGCCGGTTACAGAAAAATATGTAACAATGGCTTTCAAGAGGTTTATTATATAGACAACATGGATGTGGAAGTTAATCCGTATTATTCCTTTACCTATGATTGTACGGATATTGATACTTTAGGTGGTGCGACTGACTTTTTTAGTGTGTTATTACATGAGCTAGGGCATTGCCATATGTTACAACACAACGTTGAAAAAGATGAGATAATGTACACCTTTGATAATCCATCTGTGGATATGCCGGGCTTCAATGATGTATTAGGAGGAAAGAATGTAATCGAATTTAGTTTAGGTTGGCAGTCAATAGGTAGTTGTTCATCAATTACGATTCATGATACCGTTTCGTGCGAAACTAACTTTATAGATGAATACAATAGTGACGAATTTCAATTAATAATTTACCCTAATCCGTTTTCGGAAACTCTTAATATTGATATTAAGGGTATTGCCTTATATAGTCTATCTGTTAATCTCCATGATTTGATTGGCCGTAGCGTATTTAATAAAAAAATTGAAAATAATGAATCTGCCGAGCAATCTACCATAATTAGGCTTGGCAAAGAAATTTCGCCTGGGCCATACATACTAAGAATATCATCGGACAATAAAGCCTTTAGCACTATCATTATAAAAGGGTAGTGCTATGAGAAACAAGTTTTTTTCCTTTGTGCAATTTGCTTGCATAATTACTATTTTATCGTGCAATTTAAAACATTACATTATAGAAGAAAAAATTAAATGCGATAACTGTAATAACTATAAGTCTTATATTCAAAATAATTGGAAAATTGACTCTACTCATGTATATTTTTTTGTTAATCCACCAAATTGTGAAGAATTCATACATGGTAAAACAGGAGTGTCCTATACTATGATAGTTGGACGAAAATGTTTAATTGGGATCCATGTTGATAGTATAATTAAGTTGTTTGGAGCACCAACTATGGAATTTTCCAATAGATTAGATTATTACATGACGGTTCAATGTCAAGGAAAATCTCAGGGTGATAGCCCTAACATACCTGGATGTATTCGACTACAAGTTTATTTTGGAAAGAATAGAAAGGTAATAGGTGTGTCAGGTATGACACGTGAATAAATATACCCGGGTTTCGAAGGGTAGACAGCATGATCCAACCCAAACCCTAGTTTTGTCTCAAAATAACTGATAAACATGAACGTAATACTGGAAGATCGAAAACTTAGCATCGTTGAACACTTGGCACAGATCAATGATGAATCAGTCATTCTGCAAATTGAGGCGCTTTTGAAGCCGTCTGTTGATTTTTGGGACGAACTGACAGAGGCTCAAAAAGCACATATTTTAAATGGTTTAGAGCAACTCTCCGCTGGCAAAAAGGTGAAATACCAAAAAACCATTGCCAGGTTTAAGAAAAATCGAAACGCGCTGTAAATGCAATACGACGTCACCATCATCGGCTCCGGCCCCGGCGGATATGTGGCCGCCATTCGCTGCTCACAATTAGGCATGAAAACCGCCATCATCGAGCGCTACCCCGTGTTGGGCGGCACCTGCCTCAATGTAGGCTGCATCCCATCCAAGGCATTACTCGACTCCTCGGAGCACTACCACAACGCCGAGCACACCTTCAAAACCCACGGCATTGACCTCAAAGACCTGAAAGTGAACATGCCCCAAATGATCCAGCGCAAAAACCAGGTGGTACTGGACAACAACAAGGGCGTGGAGTTTCTGATGAAGAAAAACAAAATTGACGTGTACTACGGCCACGGCTCGTTCGTGAACAAAAACACGATCAAAATCGCCAAAGCCGACGGCAACAGCGTCGAAATCGCAACCGCACGCAGCATCATCGCCACCGGCTCCAAACCCATCGTGCCGGCCCAGTTTAACTACGACAATAAACGCGTCATCACCAGCACCGAAGCGCTGAACATCGAAAAAGTGCCCGGCAGTATGCTCATCATCGGCGGCGGTGTCATCGGACTCGAACTCGGCAGCGTGTACGCCCGCCTCGGCACGCAGGTCACCGTAGTGGAATACCTCGACCGCATCCTGCCCACGATGGACGCCGACTGCAGCCGCGAACTGACGAAAAGCCTCAAAGGCCTCGGTATGCAGTTCCACTTGCGCCACGCCGTCACCGAGGTCAAACCCTCGGCAACAAAAGTCAAAGTGACTGCCAAAAGCCGCGACGACGACTCCAAAATCCTGAATTTCGACGTAGACTACTGCCTCGTCGCCATCGGTCGCCGCCCCTACACCGACAACCTCGGCTTGGAAAACATCGGCATCACGCCCGATGAAAAAGGCCGCATTCCCGTGACCGACCACCTCGAAACCGCCGTACCCGGCATTTACGCCATCGGCGACGTGGTGCGCGGCGCCATGCTGGCCCACAAAGCCGAGGAAGAGGGCGTGTTCGTGGCCGAAACAATGGCCGGCCAGCGGCCGCACATCCACTACCAACTCAT
>JAEUUV010000282.1 GCA_016787285.1 Saprospiraceae bacterium
TCAACCAATCAACCAGTCAACCAGTCAACCAGTCAACTAACGTATGAACCAATTCATCGAAGCAAACCGCCACGCCTGGGATATCCGCCTCGAAGCCCACAAGAACTCCGACTTCTACGACGTGGAAGGCTGGAAAAACGGAAAAACCAGCCTTACCGACATCGAACTGCACGAACTCGGCGATGTGTCCGGTAAAAAACTCCTGCACCTGCAATGCCACTTTGGGCAGGATACACTCTCCTGGGCGCGGCTTGGCGCAAAGGTCACAGGCTGCGATTTTTCTACGGAATCCATCGCATACGCCCGGCAGTTGGCACACGAAGCAGGCCTGAAAGCCCGGTTTGTGTGTTGTAATGTGTACGACCTGCCGCAGCACCTGAAGGGCAAATACGACATCGTGTTCACCTCGTTCGGGGTCATCGGCTGGTTGCCCGACCTGGAACCCTGGGCAGCCGTGATCGCACATTTTTTGAAAAAAGGAGGCGTGTTTTATCTGGCTGAATTCCACCCGGTGGTGTGGATGCTGGACGACAAAATGGAGTTTATCAAATACGCTTACCACAACGACGGCGTGATCGAAAGCGAAATGACCGGCACCTACGCCGACCGGTACGCCGACCTGAAATACAAGGAGTACGGCTGGAACCACAGCCTGGGCGAGGTGCTGAACGCCCTGCTCCGCCACGGCCTCCAACTGGAATTTTTCAACGAGTACCCGTACTCGCCTTTCGATTGTTTTGATAAAACCGTGCGCGGCGCCGACGGGAACTACCGCATTCAGGGGCTGGAGGGCAAAATCCCGATGGTGTATTCGCTGCGGGCGGTGAAGCGGTAAAAGGCGGTCAGAACGTTCGACTGCGCGCCAGATACCCGGCCTTTGGTTGCCAAAGCGGATCCGAAGGGTGCATCCGGGTCTTGATGGCTTCGTTGTAGCCATTAAACTGGTCGTACCCTTCGGCTCGCACCCGCACCTTGCTGTCGAAATCATAGATTTTCAGCGCCGGAAAACGATCGGACAATTCGGCGGGCACATCCGGCAGACGATATATCGTAGCGCCGGTTGCTGCAGGAGCCACAAATACTTCCCAGGAGATATTGGGTGAGCCGGTACGCGTGAACGAAAGCACATCCACGGGGCCGTTGCTTGTGACGGCAATCAGGCGTTTGTCGGCGAGGTTGGTTGGCTGAATGTCAAAATTGATTGCCGGCATTGTACCGGGCAAAATGCTGAAAAAACGGTCGCACTCGTAGCCGTAGCCACCGGGTGTGGTATCGTCTCCCGTGAGCCGGAAGCGGTAACCAAAGTTGGGCAGTCCGGGCGGTTGCAGCACCTGCACGGCATCAAAAAACGGTACTACGCCGCCCGGGATGGGGAACTGCGGCCCAAGTGGCAAAAATTTGTTGTGCTCGGCGTCCAAAGCCCGATCCAGCCGGTAGGTCCAGTTGGTAAAAAAAGGAAGCCCGACAGATGCGGATGCAGGCGGCAGTTCGGGCAAGGTCGTGGCGTCGCGTGTGATGCTGATCGAGGAGCCGGTCACGTTGTCCAAAAACAGGTATCGCCACTTGGGTTCGGAGTTGACCTTTACGCGGCACCAAAATTGTCCGTTGTGTTGCACGAGGTACTGACCCTGAAAGTTGTTGTCGGATTGCGGCAAGGCAAATGTAACGCCGTTCGGCACCACGATAGAGTCCAGCGTAGAGATGCCCGTGAACTGGATATGAAAATCCGTTTCAAATTCATTGCCGGGAGTAATCAAATTGAAATTGGCGCTATCGGTCAGATTCGTGTAGGTCTGGATGCTCAGAAATGTATCAACCAACCCGGTGCCGGGTACAGATCGCGTAAAAATTCCCACCACACTGAAGTCGAAGCGTTCGCCGGATTTGGCATCCGGTACGGTAATTTTCGTGGAGCCTGGCCCCGGCAACCACTGAAAAACGCGCACCTGTCCGTTTTCATCCGTCAGGAATGCCGCTGCTTCATTTTGTATAATGGAAAATGCGCTGTGAAAGGTGACCGAAAACCCTTCCTCCCCAACCGGCCCGGGAGTATCGTTTTTTTCGCAAGCAACCAAAAACAACATTGCGAGCAGCAGTACAAAATGGCGTTTGGACATGATAATTTTGAATCGGTGATAAGACAAATAAGCCCCACTGGGTGCACCCGGTGGGGCTTATTCGCCACAAGAATGCAGGCTGCAAAACTACTGGTTCAGGTTGATCTTTTCCAGGAACACTTTTTCGCCTTGCATCACATGCACGGTCACGGTTTCCGAAGCAAAGTCGGTGAGATCGAACTGCTGGGTGTAGTCGCCGTTGAACGCATTGAGTTCTTCGCGGAAAAGTTGGCGGCCCGACTTGTCGAGCAGCGAAACCACGGTAGCCACAGGTTCGCCGCGGAACTCGACGGTTACCTGACTGATCGTCGGGTTTTGGAATGCCCGGAAGCCGTTAAGTTTGAGTTGGCGGGCAGGGTCTGTGCTTGACTCCGGGAGTGCCGTCAACTGGGCGGCATCGCCCTCGGCGCTGCGACGTATGGTAATGACCTGACGTTCGCGCAGGCGCTCTTCCGATTTTTCGTCCCAGTTCCACAGTTGAAAGGCGCGGGTGGCGTCTTCGCCGTTCTTGTCGGTTTTGTTGAGAATCACCGTGTTGCTGTTGTCGCGGCAGGCCTTGAGTGTCGCTTCGGTTTTGAGCGGCAGGTTGTCGCGTAAAAACTCCACCGTCACTTTGTCGCCGGGCTGGTGTTTGGCAATTTCGTCCCAAAGTTCGCTATGCCCCTGCACCCGTTTGCCGTTCACGGCGGTAATCACGTCGCCGTTCACGAGCAGTGCCTCGCGGGCGGCAGATTCGGAGGTAAAATCGGTCACACGAGCGCCTTTTTCATCGCCCACTTCGTCTGCCGAGGTGTACACACCGAGGCAGGCAGCCTTTTCGCGCTTGTCCACATCCACTGCCAGCGCCATGTCTTCCTCGTCATTTGGTTCGTAGTTGAAATCCCAGGCGGTTGTTTTCTGGGTGCCAAGTACGACGTCCGCTGTGTTCTTCTTGCTGTCGCGCAGGTACATCACGCGTACTTTTTGTTCAGGTTTGGTTTTGGCCATGAACGCGGATATGTCGTCCCACTTGCGCAATTCCATGTCGTCGAGTCGCATCAGAACATCACCATCGCGGAGGCCGGCCTTTTGTGCAGCGGAGTTGTCCACAATTTCGACGGGCACTCCCGCTGTGGAGCGGCTGCCGCCGTCTTTAGGCGTTACGCCTAGAAACCCTTTTTTGCCGGGACTGAAAGCCGACATAGCATCTTTAGCGGCTTCCATCGCTGCTTCCACGGCGCCTCCAACTTCATCGGCCCATTCGGCGGTAGAGGCGCGGTTTGGTGCGCGCCGAACCACGACCAATTGCTCGTCGTCAGGCCCTTCTTGCACCCGCACATCCAGTTCCACATTGTCGGCGCGGTTTTCCTTCAGGTATTTTTGCACGTCAAAGTTTTCAGCGGCTTTGCCCTTTTTTACGATTGTCTCGGTGGTTTCGGTGCCGTCCGCTTCGGTGGTGCGTTTGGTGATGATGACTTTTCGCTCGTCGTTCGGGACTGAACTTTGGGAAAATGCCGGCGTAGCATACCACGACAAGAGCAGGAGGGTTAGGACAGACAGGTTGAAAATTGTTTTCATAGCAAGGAACATTTTTTAAGCCGCACTTTTCCGGCAAAGCCGCAGCAGAGGGCGCGTGTTTGGAAATTGATCTCGAACGGTCAAAGGTATTACGAACAATTTCGTACTTTCAAATTCAGTGACGCAAAACGCAGGGGGATTAACGTGGCCTTAACGACTGCGGCCAAAGACATATTTTGATGCCCGAAGTTGCGTGCGGGTATCCATGCGAAGAAAAATTTATAGACCGGCACCGCCGGAGTGCTGGCAAAAGTGTGGTTTTAACCGTGATTCGGCGTCTGTCGCCCAACCCATACCTGACGATTTTAACAAATTTCCCGCTCTTGAGGCGAAAGGAATACTGCGCTTGGGGCATCTGCGTTATATGCGGCGTCGCGCTTCCTTATTTGCGGCCGGCGCGTACGGTTACTTGAAATCGAAATTCATCATAATCCACGCATTTACCCTTCTTTTTCTCACAAAATACGACATCAAACCGGTTTTTTATGGCAAATGCGAACTATAAAATCCTGCTGGTTGAGGACGATCAAAACTTCGGCGACGTCCTTCGCTCTTATCTCGAAATGCACGACTACGGCGTGACCCTCGTCACCGACGGCGTTATCGGCTTCGAAACGTTCAAAAGGGGCCAGTTCGACCTGTGCATCCTCGACGTGATGATGCCGCGCAAAGACGGTTTCACGCTGGCAAAAGAAATCCGCGAGCGCGACCGCGATGTGCCGATCATTTTCCTAACGGCCAAAACCATGAAAGACGATGTGCTTCAGGGTTTCAAAATCGGCGCCGACGACTACATCGCCAAGCCCTTCAACTCGGAAGAACTCCTGCTGCGCATTCAGGCCGTGCTCAAGCGCGTCAACAAAGCCCCCGATCCCCGCGATGAACAACGCGAATACGTCATCGGGCGCTACCACTTCAATTACCCGTTGCGCATTCTCACGCTAACCGAGGGCCCCATTGGAGAGGAAAACCAGTGGAAACTCAGTCCGAAAGAGGCCGAACTGTTGAAGATGTTTTGCAAATATATTAACGACATCACGCCGCGCTCCGAGGCGCTCACCAAAATCTGGCACGAAGACAACTATTTCACCGCCCGGTCCATGGACGTGTTCGTGACCAAACTGCGCAAGTACTTAGCCAAAGACCCGGGCATCGAAATCGTCAACATCCACGGCAACGGCTTCCAGTTGCTGGTTCGGGATATGGTCTGATCCGATGTCACAACCGACCACGCCTGTCCGTATTCTCGGCATTGACCCAGGCACCAACGTGCTGGGTTTTGCCATTATTGACGCCGACAAGAGCGCCATTTCGGTGCTGGAAATCGGCGTGGTAACGTTTGCGCATATCGGCGAAGACCACACCCTGAAGTTGCGCTACATTTTCGAACAGGTGCAGGACCTCATTCGCCAGTACCGCCCGACCGAAATGGCCATCGAGGCGCCGTTTTACGGAAAAAACGTGCAGTCCATGCTCAAACTCGGGCGCGCTCAGGGCGTGGCCATCGCCGCCGGCATGGTCAACGGCGTGGTCATCACGGAGTACATGCCCAAAAACATCAAACGCGCCATCACCGGAAACGGCAACGCTTCGAAAGAACAGGTAGCCGGTATGCTTGAAAATATCCTCAAGCGGAAGTTTCAGGAAAAACAATTCGACGCTACCGACGCCCTTGGCGCTGCCGTTTGTCACTGGTTTCAGTCGTCCGGTCCGGCCAAAGTCAAAAAATCCTACAGCGGTTGGGGGGCTTTCGTGAAAGACAACCCGGGCAAAGTGGGCAAGTGATCGCATTTCAGACCGGATTTGACCTTTAGCCGCAGGCTGCATACCTTTGCGCCCCCTTTTGGGCAACCATACACCCGCCTTCGGCAAGCCTCCGGCGGCTAAACCATCAACCATTCGCACATGCGTCCAGCACAAATTACCGACCAGCATATCCACGACTTTATCACGGCAGGCCTTTTCGAAGACATCCGCGAAGGCGACCACACCTCCCTCGCCACCATACCTGCCGACCACCGCAGTCGCGCCGCACTGAAAATCAAAGACTATGGCGTAGTCGCCGGCGTGGAACTGGCCGAGCGCATTATCCGGCATCTGGACCCCAGTGCGGAAATGATCGTACACAAAAGCGACGGCTCCGATGTGTTTTACGGCGAAAAAGCCTTCGAAGTGACGGGCAACACCCGCGCCTTGCTGCAAGCCGAACGCCTCGTGCTCAACACCATGCAGCGCATGAGCGGTATAGCCACACTGGCCAGCAGGTTCGCATTTGAAGTGGGCGACTTGCCGGTGAAAGTGCTCGATACACGCAAAACCACCCCGCTTATCCGCTTCCTGGAAAAATGGGCAGTCAGCATCGGCGGCTGCGAAAACTACCGGTGGGGCCTGTACGACCGCATCATGATCAAGGACAATCACGTGGACGCCTGCGGCGGCATCCGCCCGGCGGTGGAACGCGCACAGGCATATTTGAAAGAGAAAAATCTCGACCTGCCCGTCACCCTCGAAGTGCGGAACCTTGTGGAAGTACACGAAGCGCTGGAAACCGGCGGTATCAACCGACTGATGTTCGACAACTTTGAGATTCCCATTCTCGCCGAGGCAGTTGCTACGGTAGACCGCCGCTTCGAGACCGAGGCCTCTGGCGGAATCACGTTGTTCAATGTGCGCAAATACGCCCTCACCGGGGTGGATTTCGTTTCTGCCGGGGCGCTGACGCATTCGGCGCAGCCGCTAGATATGAGTTTGAAGGTGACAGGTTGAACCTGCTCACAACCGCACCCGCAACAACCCCGCCAGTCGCTCAAAAGCCGCTTTCCACTCCGCATTCCAGAACTCCCAGAGTTCCTTGCGCAAGCCTTTCGTGACTAAGTAAAAAATATTCTGACTGCGCCAGACATCGGGTTCCAGTTTAATTTCCCGCATGATTCCCAGCACATCGGCCAGCCACTGCACGCGTGCCAGCGACGAGGCTTGCTGCTCAATCAACTGGATTTCCCGGTGAATACGCAGGCCGGCAGCATGGCGCACGGCCTCTTCGTCGGCCAGTTTGACGTTCCAGTTTTTCAGGTCGTCTGCCACTCGGCGCAGGGTCTGGACATTTGGCGTTTGGCCGTTTCCGAAAAAGTGCAGCAGGTCGTCGTTCATCACATACGACGCAATGTTGCGCCAGGTGTCGGGCAAAGGCAGGCCGGCCTCCTGCAAGCCGGTCATCAGTTGGTAGTTGTCATTGAATACATTGCGGAAATTAGCCTCGGCAAGCAGCAGGCTGTTGGCCGTGATGGCGCGGATGATTTTGATCTTTTCGTCGGCAAACAAGGTAGTCAGCGTGAATCTGTGCGGGCCGAAATGCTCTTGCTGCGTGCCGATGACCTCGCCGAGGTTGGCCTTTCTGAACGCATCGGCTACACGTTGGTGCATCTCACCGAAGGTGGAGCGGTTCAGGGTGCCGCTGATGTTGCCGATGATGTGCTGCTGGCCCAGATAGAGCGCGGAAAAACTGTACGTGTGCTCGGCATGCGTGAGCCGCGAACGAATTTGAATCCGCCCGATTGCAAGCCGTGGTGTGCCTGCTTCGATGCGCTCGAACGCCTCCACTTGTGCGGTATAGTTGAACAAATCGAGCCGGGCAGGGTCTTCTTCGAACAGCGAGGCCACGGCAAAGTGCGCAGCCACCCGTTCGAGATTCACCCGGGCTGGCAACACATTTTGCCGGTAACTGGCGGCGCCGTCGGTGTACCTGTTACTTGGCGCCTCACGCAGGCGTTTCTCAAATTCGGCGTGCAATTCCGGGCCGACAGTGTCCTGCGCCAGGTCCATGGCCCGCAAGGCGTACTGCAAAATCTGGTTGGTCTCGATGCCCGAAATTTCATCAAAAAACCAGCCGCAACTGGTGTACATCAGCACAGAATACCGCTGCATTTCGAGCAGGCGCAAGGCCGTCACCTCTTCGAGTTTGCTGAGTTCGCGGCGGGTATGTTTTTCCAAAAAGGCCTGCACCGATTCCTCGGAACGATCCAGCATGACCTCGATGTAGTCATTCCGGGCTTTCCAGGGGTCTTTGAAAAAACGTCCGGCTTCGCGTTCAAACGCCGGCGCCAGGCGGTCGCGCAACCAGTCGAGCGTCTCGCGCAGGGGTTTGCGCCAGCGCTGGTGCCAGCCGGGGTTACCGCCGGTATTGCAGCCGCAATCGCTGCGCCAACGCTCCACCCCATGCGCGCAACTCCACGACGAGTTTTCCTGAATTTGCACCTCCCATTCGGGCGGAAACAGTTCGAGAAACTGCCCGTAGTTGGTCAGCACTGCCAGTTTGTTGTCTTCGAGGTGGTTGAGCGCCGAAGCGAGGGCCATTTCTCCGAAGCGGTGGTGGTGGCCGTAACTCTCGCCGTCGGTGGCGATATGCGCCAGTTGGGCCTCGGTGGAGTTGTCGAAAATGCGGAGCAGCCGCTCGGCAAAGGCTTTTCCGTTGTTGAGCAGGCCGTTGAACGCCACCTCCTGCGCCACGCCGCCGTGATAAAAATACAGGGCGATGCGGCGTCCGCTGGGCAGCAGGCACCAGTAGGGGCGCCGGGTGTCGAGCGATTCGGTATCCACTGATTTCCAGGCGGTATCGCCTGTTTTCCGCACGGCTTTTGCCTGGCGGGGCGCCAGTACGGTGTATTGCAAACCGTGCGCCGCCAGCACTTCCAGCGTTTCAGTGTTTACCGCCGTTTCGGCCAACCAGATGCCCTCCGGGTAGCGCCCGAAACGGTGCTCGAAGTCGCGCACGCCCCAGAAAACCTGCGTCACCTTGTCACGGTAGTTGGCTAAAGGTAAAATCAGGTGGCTGTGCACCTGCGCCAGCGCATTGCCGTGGCCGCCGTAGCGCTCCATGCTGCGTCGGTCTGCCTGAATCACCAGGGCGTATGCTTCCGGGTCATTTTGCTCCAGCCAGGTGAGCAGCGTAGGCCCGAAGTTGAAGGAAATGCGGTTGTAGTTGTTGCGGATTTTGGTGATCCAGCCCTCCCGGTCGAGAATGCGGGCTGCCGCATTGGGTGCGTAGCACTCGAAATTGATGCGCTCGTTCCAGTCGTGGTACGGCCGGGCGCCTTCCTGTTGTTCCACCACTTCCAGCCAGGCATTCTCGCGGGGCGGCTGGTAAAAATGACCATGGACGCAAACGTATTTTTTCTGTTCAGACATAGTGTGAAGGGCAAAAGTACGGATCGGAGGCGATAGACCTTCCAGGTTTTTGAAACCTGGAAGGTCTTGGGCACGGGCGCTGCAAGCAAAACAATCACGCACTTTGGGGCGCAGATGGGGTTTTTTGTAAAAATTTTTTCGTTCAATTCGCCGATTTAACCCGGATAGTTTTGATATTTACCACCCGAAACAAATTTGTATAACCCAACCCGTAACACCCATGCCTGTACCCCGCCGGCGCCTGCTTCCCACCGACGAAGCAGCCGCCCAACACCTGCACGATGCGCTCGGCATCCATCCACTGCTGTGTCGCCTGCTCGCCCAACGCGGAATTTCCACCTTCGATCAAGCCAAACAGTTTTTCCGCCCATCGCTCGACGACCTGCACCACCCGTACCTGATGTGCGACATGGATCGCGCCGCCGAACGCCTCGACCGCGCCGTCCAAAACATCGAACGTATCCTGCTCTACGGCGACTACGACGTGGACGGCACCACCAGTGTCGCCCTGATGTACGACTTCCTCTCGGCGTTCCACCCCAACCTCGATTACTACCTGCCCGACCGCGACAAGGAGGGCTACGGCGTCAGCACCGCCGGCGTGGAATATGCCCGCGAAACAGGCGCGACCCTCGTGGTGGCCATGGACTGCGGCGTGAAAGCCCACCGGGCGGTGGCCCTGGCCAAATCGTACGGCGTTGATTTTATTATCTGCGATCACCACCTGCCCGACCCTGAACTGCCCGTGGCGGTGGCTGTACTTGACCCCAAACGCCCCGATTGCAACTACCCGTTCAAGGAACTCAGCGGCTGCGGAGTGGCCTTCAAACTGGCGCAAGCCCTGGCCCTGCGCCGGAACACACCTGCCGAGGAACTCAGCCCGTTGCTCGACCTGGTAGCCGTCAGCATCTGCTGCGATCTGGTACCGATGACCGGCGAAAACCGTGTGCTGGTGCATTTTGGTCTGCAAAAACTCAACCGCGATCCGCGGCTCGGCCTGTGGGCGCTCATCCAGCGCAGCGGAAGGCGGCATCCCCTGCCGGTGTCCGACGTGGTGTTCGGCATCGGCCCGATGATCAATGCCGCCGGCCGGCTCGGCGATGCCCGCGAGGCCGTGCGCGTGCTGCTCGCCGCCGAACGCCACAGCGCCCTCGAAGCCGCCGGCACCTTGTCTGCGCGCAATCGCTCGCGCAAGGAGACCGACCAGAACACCGCCGAAATCGCCCGTCGCCGCATACTGGACGACCCCGCTGCAACCTCCCGCAAGAGCATCGTGCTGTTCGACCCCGCCTGGCACAAGGGCATCATCGGCATCGCCGCCGCCCGCATGGTGGAGCAGTTTCACCGCCCGGCAGTTATCCTCACGGAAAGCGGCGGCAAGGCCGTCGGCTCGGCGCGATCGGTGCCGGGTTTCGACCTGCACG
The DNA here is from genome assembly GCA_016787285.1 of Saprospiraceae bacterium. Taxonomy (GTDB): domain Bacteria; phylum Bacteroidota; class Bacteroidia; order Chitinophagales; family Saprospiraceae; genus M3007. Next base: position 10,283 of record JAEUUV010000282.1, read on the forward strand.
CGGCGCTCAGCCGCTGCGAGCACCTGTTCAGTTCGTTCGGCGGGCACGCACACGCCGCCGGCGTACAAATGGCGCTGGAAAACGTGCCGGCATTCGCCGAAATGTTCGAAGAAGTGGTGCGGGAAACCCTGCCGCCGGATTGCGAAACGCCCGAAATTGAAATCAGCGGTGAATTGAATTTTGCCGACATCACGCCGGCATTTTGGCGCACACTGCGGCAGTTTGCCCCCTTTGGGCCGGGAAACATGACGCCGGTTTTTTGTGCGAAAAACGTGGCCGACACCGGCAAGAGCCGGCACTTGGCCAACAACCACGTACGGCTGTCGGTACGGCAGGGCGACACCGGGCCGGAGTTCAGCGGTGTAGCCTTCGGATTGGGCGAACAGTTCCGGGCCGTGCAGGAGGGGCCGTTTGAACTGGCCTTCAGCCTGTTCGACGACGACTGGCACGGCGAGCGGGTGCTGGCGTTGCTGGCGCGCGGGTTTCGGCGATGATGTCAGCGGTCCACTGTTGCTGTTGGCGGGACGCCAACAGCGGCAAAACGGCAGAGCCGGAGCGTCTTTTCGCCGTTGTTGGCGTCCCGCCAACAACAACAACAACAACAACGCTCAATGCCAAGCCCAATACGCAAGATTTTCAGGAATCCATACACCGTAAAAAATGTACACCCACTATCACAACCTGTATTTCACCACTGCCACCATTCTGGAGTGGAAACATCTTTTGCGTTTTGATAACCTGAAAAACATTGTGATAGATTCTTTGCGCTACATGTCAAATTCACAGAAAGCCGTGATATATGCCTTTGTCATTATGCCCAACCATATTCATTTAGTCTGGCACATTCGGGAAGAACATACATTGTCAGAGGTTAAATCTGCTTTGCTGTCTTTCACTGCTCACTAGTTCAAAAAAATATTGACAGTTGAAAATCCTCAGGAACTCGAACGGTATAGAGTAAATTTGGCAGATCGAACTTACCAGTTTTGGGAGCGAAACCCATTGTCCATATCCATTCTTCACGACGAAGTCTTTTATCAGAAAGTTCGATATGTACGCTGGAACCCATGTGCAGAACACTGGCGCTTAGCTAATGAACCCGAAAGGTACAAGTACTCGTCTGCGTACTTGGCTGAGGGTGAACCCTACTGGGATTTTGTAGCAAAAGGATAAATCTGTGCAGAGCTTAGGATTGGAACTGAGCACCGCCGTTGCTGTTGGCGGGACGCCAACAGCGGCCAAGCCTGTTCGACGACGACTGGCAAGGCGAGCGGGTGCTGGCACCGACGGCACGAGGATTTCGCTGAAGTCCTTAAATCCGAATCGTTTTCACCTTGGTAGATTCCTTCGGCTTTGGCGCCGAAGTATCAGGTGTTGTGCCGGGAGCCTGTCTTTCCTGTTGCCGCAAACGTTCTTCGGGCAAAAGTTCGTCATCGGCCGGAGGCGTATTGCCGTCATCCCGGGGGCCTGAATCGCCGCGATTTTCCAGGTGGTTGTCATACGGATCCATGCCCCGGAAGAATCGCTCGAACATTTGGTCCAAACCGGAGGGGCCGCCGCCTTCAGGAAAACCGAACGACCTGAAGTCGAAGAACTGGCTGCTGCTTCCGTCGAGCGTAGTGTCTACGTGGAAATAAAAAAACGAACTGGAGTCGGGCGAAACGCGCAGTTGCCCGCCCTTGCTGAAGGTGGAATCGGCCGGAGGCATGATGCGCCGCATTTGTTCGTCCATCCGGCGCTTCAGTTGCTCAAAACGATCGAGTGGAGATTCCCCGGACTGAGCCATAACCAAAACCGGGAGACACACCGCGGCCACCAGGGCGACAAGCATTTTTTTGCCGGAAAAAAGTACGTTACGCATGGTTTGAGTTTTTTGTTAGTGATAAAACCGCTGTAATCGAGGCTGCAAATTTAAAAACATTCCCCACCAACCTGAAACCATCTAACCCGAAACCAGTTAACCCTGCCCTACCTTTGCTGCATGAACATTGTCGTCATTGGCGGAGGCGCTGCGGGATTTTTCGCGGCTATTGTGGCTGCCGAAGCGGGCGCCCGGGTGGCCATTCTGGAACGCGGCAATGCCGTATTGCAAAAAGTACGGATCAGCGGCGGCGGCAGGTGTAACGTCACGCATGCCTGTTTCGATGCCCGTGCCCTGGTGCAACACTACCCGCGCGGCAGCCGCGAACTCTTGGGGCCGTTCTCGCGATTCGGCCCGAAGGACACCGTGGAGTGGTTTGCCCAACGCGGCGTGCGCCTGAAAACAGAGGATGACGGGCGAATGTTTCCGGTGAGCGACGATTCCCAAACCATCGTGGAATGCCTGTGGAATGCCGCCAAACAAGCCGGCGTGCAGGTGCGAACCGGGGTGCGGGTCGAACGCATAGAACAAACTGCTTCCGGATGGCTGGTGCATACCGGACGGCACACTCCCGAACCGGCCGACAGGGTGCTGTTGGCAGGCGGCAGCAGCGAAGGCCTATGGGCCATGTTGGCCGATCTTGGGCACACCATCGTGCCACCCGTGCCGTCTCTTTTTACGTTCAACTGCAAGGATACCCGTCTGCGCGATCTGGCGGGTGTGTCGGTGCGGGAAGCCGGAGTAGAAATTTCCGGAACAAAACTCGCCGCAAACGGGCCGGTTCTGGTTACCCACTGGGGTCTGAGTGGCCCGGCCATCCTGCGGCTTTCAGCCTGGGGTGCCCGCATATTGCACGATATGGGTTACCAGTTCACCTTGTCGGTCAACTGGCTTGGAAGCAAATCGTCGGACGAGATCGGGGCCGACCTGAACCGGTTGAAAATGGAGAACGCCCGCAAGCAGATCGGCGCCCACGCGCAGTTTGGCTTGCCGGTGCGGCTGTGGGAGCGGCTGGTAGAGTCGGCCGACATACCGCCCGACTTGCGTTGGGGCGATGCTTCCCGGCAGGTACTCGCCCGATTGGCGGAAGCACTGGGCCGATCCGGGTTTGCCATACGCGGCAAGAGCACGTTCAAGGAAGAATTTGTAACCGCCGGTGGGGTCAGTCTGCGTGAGGTGCATTTCAAAACATTTGAAAGCAGGCTATTCCCCGGGCTGTATTTTGCCGGAGAAACACTCGACATTGACGCCATCACCGGCGGTTTCAATTTTCAGGCGGCCTGGACAGGCGGCTGGATTGCCGGGCATGCTATGACCGGGCAGTCTGATTAATTTTTCGGCTTGCTATCCAACGGTGCGCCAACCGGTGTGCCGCATACGTGGCCGGGCTGTCCGTGTGGCGGGTTGGTGCCGGGAGCCACCTTGACCGGTTGTGCAGAAGCCGGAGCGGGAGCTGCGTTTGCAGGAGTCGGCACCGGTGTCGGCGCAGCGGCGGAGGCGCCGCCTTTGGAGTCGAGCGGTGCGCCTACCGGGATGCCGCACTGGTGGCCAGGTTGGCCGTGTGGCGGATTCACTTTGCCGGAAGTGGCGGCAGCGGGTGTTGCCTGTCCGGTACCGGCAGCCGGCAAAGTGCCCGTACTGGAAACGGCTCCACCGGGCATTTCGCCCTGCGGGGCGCTCATGTTCGGTGTGCCGGACTCCGGAGTGGCGGATTCTTCAGTGGTAGCGGACTGGGACGTGTTGTCGTTGTTGCATGCAGCGGCAAACAAGCCGAGCAGCAAGGCGAAAGAAAAAGTACGGATGTTCATCTCTGCAATTTTTTTTGTGAAAAAGGCCGCCAAAGGTATGCGGCTACCGGCAATTCGGAATAAAAACAAAGCATCAGTTTTTTTAGCATAGCCCAACCGAAGATCACATTACCTGTCAGAAACCCATTTTTTAACTATTGTCGCCTATCCGAAAAAAAACAGCCGTTGCCTTGCGAAGAATACCTTTCCTTTGTGGAACAGTTTTTGTTAATCCAATATTTTCAATTTTTTTATCCATGAACCGATTCCTACTCACCGCAGTGCTGTGGCATTGCGCGCTTGCCTTTAGCGCCGCACAGGATGCCACCCTTTTCAACCAAGTCGTAGGCGCCACCGGGCGTTTCGCCGTGCAGCAAGGCCGCACCTTCGCATACACCATCGGCGAAGTGGTAATTCCTACGCTTTCTTCCTCAAACGTAGTTCTGACACAAGGTTTTCACCAGCCGGAGCAAACGCAAATCGTCTCTGTCGGCGATCCCGATCTCACAGACTGGGACATTCTCGTGTATCCCAATCCGGTGTCGGAAGCGCTGACCGTGCGGTACGCACCCGACAAAGGTTCAACGCTGACGGCTACCGTGGTGGACCTTCTTGGCCGGGTCATCCTGACCGATCAGCCTTTGGCCGATCCCTCAGGCACCGTGCTCGACTGCCGGCTTTGGCAGCCCGGGGTATACTTCGTGATCCTGACCGATCCGGTCAGCCGTGCCACGGCCATGACACGCGTCGTCAGGCTCTAAGCCTTTCGTTCCCTCGCTTCTTTTACTCCATCATTTTTTCGTGATCATTCCAAAATTGATAAGGTACTATGACAAACCGTCTCTTACTCATCTTTGCTCTGTTGGCTTCCCTGTTCACAGTCCGGCATGCCGACGCACAAAATGCACCCCAGGGTTTTAGTTACCAGTGCATTGTGCGGGACATCAACGGTGCTTCTCTGAACAACCAAAGCGTGTCCCTGCTCTTCACCATCCGGAACGGCGCCCCGAACGGGCCTGTCGCCTATTCGGAAATGCAGTCGGCTTCCACAAACGCATATGGCCTGGTGAACCTGGTCATCGGCCAAGGCACTGCTTTGCAGGGCAATTTCAACACCATAAACTGGGGCGCAAGCGCCAAATACCTGACTGTTTCGTTGGAAACAGCGCCCAGTGTGTTCGACGAACTCGGTACCTCGCAACTGATGAGCGTGCCGTATGCGCTTTATGCGCAAAACACCTCCAGCGCCGGCGACAACTGGGGCACGCAAACTGTGCAAACCTCGGCGGTACTTAGCGGAAACGGAACCAATAGCACTCCATTGACCATCGCCCAACAGGGTGCGCAGCCCGGTCAGGTGCTGAAATGGGACGGCGCTACCTGGATTCCGCAAGACGACAATACCGGACAGAGCGGTACCGTCTCTCAGGTTAACACCGGCGCCGGTCTCACCGGCGGCCCTATTACCACGACCGGCACCATCAGCCTTGCCAACTCCCCGGTGACTCCGGGCGTGTATGGCAGTCCGACCGAAATTCCGGTCGTGACAGTGGACCAGTACGGACGTGTGACGAATGTTTCGCTCGTTTCCATTCCGCAAAACAGCACCACAATTACCGGCGCAGCCGGCATCGGTGTGACCCAGAATGGTCAGAATTTTACCATTACCAACACCGGCGATACGAATGCTACGGACGACCTGACGACCTCCAGCACCGCTGACGGCGACGTGACCGGCCCCTTTTCTAATCTTCAGATCAAAGCCAATGCTGTAGGTAATGCAGAAATTGCCGATAATGCAGTAGGCACCTCCAAAATTACCGACGGCGCGGTGAGTACGGCTAAAATTGCCGACAATGCGGTAAACACCTCCAAAATTGCCGACAATGCGGTCAGCACGGCCAAAATTGCCAATGCCTCGGTTACCGCTGCCAAACTGAACGACATGGGCGCTGTCAGCGGTCAGGTACTGAAATGGACCGGTACCATGTGGGCGCCTGCACAGGATGCTTTGGGAAGTGTGAGCCTGACCGGCGGCACCGGCATTACCATTTCCGGCGCTTCACCCAACTTTACGATAACGAACAGCGGCGACACGAATGCAAACGACGACATTACCACGGCCAGTCAGGCCGACGGTGATGTGTCCGGCCCGTTTGCCAACCTGCAAATCAAGTCGGGAGTAGTAGGTTCAACCGAATTGGCAAACAACGCCGTGACTACCTCCAAAATCAATGCACAGGCCGTGTCCGGTGACAAAATTGACCAGATGAGTGCAGCCAACGGCCAGGTGCTCAAATGGAACGGAACCACCTGGGCGCCGGCAGCAGACAACCTCGGTACCGTTACGATTACCGGCGGTGTTGGCATTGACGTGATCGCCGTAGGCCAGAATTTCACCATCGCAAACGGCGGCGATATCAACCCGTTCGACGACCTTACCACCAACAGTACTGCCGACGGCGACGTGGCCGGCCCGTTCTCCAACCTGCAAATCAAAGCCGGCGCCGTGAACAGTTTCGATCTGGCCAACAATGCCGTGCAAAACGCCAAAATCCAGAACGCTGCCGTTACCGGCGAAAAAATTGCCCAAATGGGCGCTTTCAACGGGCAGGTACTCAAATGGAACGGCACCACCTGGGCGCCGGCTGCAGATACCGGCGGCGATAACTGGGGCACTCAGACTGTAGTGACTACTGCCGCTCTTTCGGGGGTGGGCACAGCCGGCAGCCCGCTAACCATCGACCAACAAGGCGCCACCAGCGGCCAGGTGCTCAAGTGGAGCGGCGCCGCCTGGTTGCCTGCCAACGATAACAACTCCGGCCCCGACAACTGGGGTGCGCAAACCGCTGTTACCAACCCGACATTGCTCGGAAACGGCACCCTTGGCAGCCCACTCGGCATTGCTCCGCAAGGCGCTGCAAACGGACAGGTACTCAAATACAATGGATTGACCTGGGCGCCTGCCGACGATCAAACCGGCGCCGACAACTGGGGCGCTCAAACGGCACAAGTGAACCCGCGTCTTACCGGTAACGGCACTGCAGCAAACCCGCTTGACATTGCCCCGCAAGGCGCCGCCAACGGACAGGTGCTCAAATTTAACGGCACCACCTGGGCGCCTGCCGACGACAACAATACCGGCGGCGACAACTGGGGTACACAAACCACCCAGATCACCGCACGACTCATCGGCAACGGTACTGCAGCAAACCCGCTTGACATTGCCCCGCAAGGCGCCGCCAATGGACAGGTGCTCAAATTTAACGGCACCACCTGGGCGCCCGCCAACGACAACAATACCGGCGGCGACAACTGGGGTACTCAAACGGTCGCCTCGTCCCTGAACCTTGACGGCGACGGTACCGCAGGAGACCCTTTGCGCCTTGCTCAATTCGGCGCCACGAACGGCCAGGTGCTCAAATGGGATCAGGCGCAGAACCTCTGGGTTCCTGCCAACGATATCGGCGGTGGCAGCGGCGACGATTGGGGCAATCAGGTGGCCCAAACCGACGCCACTCTGACCGGCGACGGTACCCCCGGCAGCCCGCTCGGCATTGCTGCCCAGGGCGCCACACCCGGCCAGGTGCTTAAATTTGATGGCACCAACTGGATTCCACAAGACGAAGCCGGTGGCGACGACTGGGGCAATCAGGTGGCTGTCACCTCGCTCAACATCATCGGGAACGGCACCGCCGCCAATCCGCTGCGCCTCGAAAACTTCGGCGCCATTAACGGCCAGGTGCTTTCCTGGAATTCCCTGCTGAACCTCTGGGTGCCGGCCAACGACACCTGGGGTACGCAAACCGCCGCCGTTAACCCGCGCCTGAGTGGCAACGGCACAGCCGGCAGCCCGCTTGACATCGCCCAGCAAGGGGCTTCCAACGGACAAGTGCTCAAATGGAACGGCTCCTCCTGGGCGCCCGCCGACGACACCGGCGGCGGCGACGACTGGGGTGCACAAACTGCCGCCGTCACCCCGCGCCTGAGCGGCAACGGTACGGCCGGAAACCCGCTCGACATCGCTTCGCAAGGCGCATCCGCAGGTCAGATTCTCAAATTCAACGGAACCACCTGGATTCCTGCCAACGATGAAGTGGCCACTCCGGGCGGCGGCGACAACTGGGGCACGCAATCCGTAGTGTCCGATGCCACCCTGAGCGGCAACGGCACCAACATCAGTCCGCTGACCATTGCTGCTCAAGGCGCGGCCAACGGGCAGGTACTTAAATTCAACGGCTCTACCTGGGTTCCGGGAGACGACAATAACTCGGGCGCCGATAATTGGGGCACCCAAACCGCCGCTGTGAGCACGCGCCTGAGCGGCAACGGTACGGCGGGCAACCCGATTGACATTGCCCAGCAAGGGGCTTCTAGTGGACAGGTGCTCAAATGGAACGGTTCTTCCTGGGCGCCTGCCGACGACAACAACAGCGGCAACAACTACGCCGCAGGTGCGGGCATTTCCATCACCGGTTCGGCGCCGAATTTTACCATCATCAATACCGGCGACGGTGACGCCAACCCGACCAACGAACTCCAAACCCTTTCGCTTGCCGGGCAGGATTTGACCTTGTCGAACGGCGGTGGTACGGTGACCTTGCCGGCCGGGAACAACTACACTGCCGGCGCAGGCATTTTCATCACCGGCTCGGCGCCAGATTTCACTATCGTAAACACCGGCGATGCCGATGCCGACCCCACCAATGAACTCCAGACGCTCAGCCTGAACGGCAGCAAACTCGCCATTTCGGGTACGGGCAGCGAAGTGGATTTCGACACCTTGCTCTCCGGTCTCGGTGGCGGCGGCTTGTGGACGGCTTCCGGCGCCAATATTCACAACGCGAATGCCGGTTTCGTAGGCGTAGCCACCACTACACCGGTGCGTCCGCTGCATGTGAAAGGCATGGGTGAAGTACTCCGCCTCGAAGGCGCCGATCCGGCTATCGGTTTTGCTGCCGGGATGATTCCCAGCGCGACCATCAACAAATCAGGAGGTTCATTTAACATTGGAACAGAAGACTCAACGGCAATCGTGTTGTCCACCGGCGCAGGCAAAACCGTATTTGTAGACGGCCTCAGCGGCCACGTCGGCATGGGTGCCCCGAACGGCAGCATAGCCCGACTTCGCTTGTTCCATGCAGCGGGTAATGCCGGTCTTTCGATTCAGAATTTGAACAGCGGCGGGGAGTGGGACTTCCGCGTGAACGGTTTTGACGGCAGCCTGAACCTGCACAACAACTTCTTCGGCGGCGGTTTCCCGGTAGGTACTTTTGCTGTCAACGGTTTTTATACGCCTTCCGACCGGCGTTTCAAAAAAGACATCACCGCTACGGGAAGCGTGCTCGACAAGGTTTCGCGCCTCAACGCGGTGTACTATCGCTACAATCAGGAAAAAGCCGACGCCAAACGCACCATCGGTTTCGTGGCGCAGGAGGTGGAGTCGCTGTTCCCGGAACTCGTGGTGCAAAATCGCACGGACGACGGCAGCATCTACCTCGCAGTGAACTACGGAGGATTCGGTGTGCTGGCCATCAAGGCTATTCAGGAGCAGCAGGAAGAAATCAGCACCCTGCGCAAAGAGAAGGATCAACTACAACAGCGCCTCCAGAACCTGGAAGCCCGGGTGCTGGGCATTGAGCAGGCGCGTGCTTCACGGGAGAAATAAGCCTGCGTGACAGGATTCCAAAAAGGCCACAGTTTCGCACCTTTGCGGGACTGTGGCTTTTTTGCCATTGAACAAAACAAGAGAAAACGTCCATGCGCCATTCCTTCCCGAAGTGGGCCTTGTCCGTCCTGTTTGCCGCCTTTTTTGGCTCTTTCAGCCTCCAGGGACAAGTATTTTTCCTTCGCGACACGTTCTGTTCCAATCAGTTCATCATCGTCAACGGACACCTTTACGGACCCGACAACCCTACCGGTACCGAAGTTATACCCGGTGGGGCAGCCAACGGCGCCGATAGCATTATCGAGGTGCGGTTTGTGTTTTACCAGCCGGCGATGAAAATGCTCAGCCAGACCATCTGTGCCGACGACACCGTGTGGGTGAATAATGTGCCTTACCACGGCGGGTTTTTTCTTGGTCAGGAAACCATCGAAAACGGCGCCGCCAACGGTTGCGACAGCATTATTACCGTCAACCTGAAGGTTATCCCGAGCAAACGTGTGATCCAGCAGCCCATTTGCGACGGCGATACGCTGTTCGTGAACGGTAGCCCATACAGTGCCCTGCGGCCACAAGGCGTGGAAATTATTCCGAACGGCGCCGCCGGCGGCTTTTGCGACAGCGTCATCACGATCAACCTCAGTGTCATTCCTCTGCCGTTTTCAGAAGTCCTGGACACGCTCTGTCCCGATTCGTTTTTGTTGATAAATGGCCGCCGGTACGACATGGTGAACCGCGCCGGTTTTGAAATCCTGCCTGCGGCTGCAGCCAATGGCTGCGACTCGCTCGTGAACGTTCGCCTGTTTTTTCATGAACCCTGGATGACTCTCGGCGACGATGCCGACATCGGCTACGGCGATGAGGTATGCCTCGATCCGCTTTTCAGTTTTGAACCGGTCGCTCTGGCCTGGGTACCTGCCTTGCCCTGCACCGACCCGGCCTGTTTGCCGATTTGCGAGCAGTATTTCGGCAACGCCGAATTTGAGTTGACCGCCACCGATTCCAACGGCTGTGTGCTGCGCGACACGCTGCGCATCATCGTCAGCCGCAAGCCGCCCGTGTACGCGCCCAATGTGTTCAACCCCGATGCCGGCTGGCCCAACAACCGGTTTTTCCTCAGCACCGGCGGCGGTATTTTAGAAATCAAACACCTGCAAATCGCCAACCGCTGGGGGGAGGTGCTTTTTGATCAGAGCGGGTTGTCGGGCGACAATCCTGCCGAAGGCTGGGACGGGCAATACCGGGGCAAGGCCGCTCCGCCCGGTGTGTATGTTTTTTGGGCCGAAACACTGCTGTGGGACGGGACGATGGAGATCGTGAAAGGGTCGTTTGCGCTGGTGCGGTGAAACCGCCGAGCGCGGCAACAATGGGAACGCGGAGGACGCGGATTTTTCGGATAGCTGCGGATTTTTTTTCCGAGCGTGATGTCAATGGCAACGCGGAGTACGCGGATTTTTCGGATGCCCGCGGATTTTTTCCGAGCGTGACGTTAATGGCAACGCGGAGTACGCGGATTTTTCGGATGCCCGCAGATTTTTCCGAGCGTGATGTCAATGGCAACGCGGAGTACGCGGGTTTTCGGATAGCTGCGGATTTTTCCGAGCGTGACGTCAATGGCAACACGGAGTACACGGATTTTGCGGATGGCTGCGGATTGGGGTTTAGCGGATCAGGCTTTTGTTTTGGTTGGTGAATATTTTGCGGATGAATTCCGGTCTTTTGCCAAAATTTAGAAGCAAGCCAACTTCGATCGTGCTGGCCTTCAGGTAGTTTTGCAACTGTTGTTGATGTTCGGCCAAAATGGTTTCGCAGGCCTTTAGTTCCAGAATAACCAAGCCGTTCACGGTCAAATCCGAATAGTATTCGCCAACTTCCCTGCCTTTGTACCGGACGGCCCATCGCTGTTGGGCTACAACCTCAAGCCTGCGTTCTTTGAGTTCAAAGTAGAGCGCATTTTGGTATACCTTCTCCAAAAATCCGTAACCCAACTCATTGTATACCCCGAAAAAGGCATCCAGAATTTCGTCGGTCAAGTCACCGTGCAACAACATAACTACAGGTTTTATACGATAATAACCCGTGAAAATCCGCAGAATCCGCGTACTCCGCGTTGCCATTAACGTCACGCTCGGAAAAATCCGCAGCTATCCGAAAAATCCGCGTACTCCGCGTTGCCATTGACTCTACGGGAGCGATGCGAGATGCCCTACTGATCCCCCCCGGTTTCCTGCACTTCTTCCTCGATCGTAATACTCGTCGGACCGGCAATGATCTTGAACTCCGTGCGGCGATTGAAGCGGTGCTCCTCGTCGGGGCATTCCACGCCGTTTTTGCAGCGGTTGAGGATGAATTTTTCCCCGGAACCCACGGCCACAATCCGGTCGGCGACGATGCCTTTGGCTACCATCCAGGTTTTAGCGCTGTCGGCCCGGCGCTGCGAGAGGCGTTCGTTGTAGTCGTCGCGGCCCTGCGCATCGGTGTGTGAGGAGAGTTCGATTTTCATGTCCGGATACTTGTTCATCAGGTTGACCAGGAATTGAAGATCCTTCTCGGCATCCGGCAGAATGTCGGCCTTGTCGAAGTCGTAATAGATGCTGTTCAGGCGGATCGGCTCGTCGCGCTTGACGATACGGCTCGTGGGTTTGGGCGGGCGCTTGGTGCGCAGGGTAAGTTTCTTTTCCACCTTGGTAGTTTTTTTCACGCCGGTGGTGTTGAACGTGACCGTATCCGGTTGAAAGCCCTCGCGCTCGGCGATGACGATGTACGATTTGTCGGGCAGCAGGGTGAACATAAAATCGTTGGCGGCGGCGTTGGTTTTGGTGTCCACACTGAGCGGATTTTTGTCCGATACGTCAATCACCTGCACGGTGCAGCCTTCGAGCGGCGGATTGGATTTTTCATCCTTTCTGCGCAGTCGGAACGTGGTGGCAACGAGTTCGACCTTGATGCGCTCGATTTCCCAGTAGTAAATATCGTCGCAGCAGGTTTTGCTCTTGAGGTTGTTAGGGCCGGGGCGGTTGCTGACGAGGTAGCCGCTGTAGCCGTCGGCGCTGCGGGTGTAGTACTGGTCGTCGAGGCTGGTGTTGATGCCGGCGGGCAGGGGGGTAGGAGCGCTCCACACGGAGCCGTTCCACTGGCTTTCGAACACGTCGAGGCCGCCGAGCGAGGGGTGCCCGTTGCTGCTGAAATACAGTTTGCCGTCCTGATAAAACGGGCTGGCTTCTTCGCCGGGGGTGTTGATTACGTCGCCGATGTTTACAGGCAAACCAAAGACGCCGTCGGTTTTCCGAGTGGCGTAGTAGATGTCGAATCCGCCTTTGCCACCGGGGATATTCGCCACGAAAAAGAGCACTTTTTCCCCGAAAAGTTCGCCTTCGCAGGGGTGTTTGGCGATATAGTCGCCGTTGACACCGGTCACCTCGGTGGCGGCGCCCCAGCCTTCGGAGCCTTTGTGGGAAATGTAAATTTTGCTTGTTTTTACATAGTTATTTTCCGTTTCCACCCGGGTGAAGTACATAGTCTTGCCGTCGGGTGTGATGTGCACATTGCCTTGGTGCCATTCTTCACGGTTGATTTGGGTGCCGAGTACTTTGGGTTCGCCGTACTCCCCGCCGGCCTGGGCGGGTGGGGTAGAGGTGTACACCTTGGAATACCAGTCGCCCTCTTTGCCGTCGAGCGTGACAACGCCTTTTGCCGCGAGGGAAGTGAAGTACAGTTCACCGCCGTTGTACGAAGGCGAGGATTCCGTTTGCGGGCTGTTGGTTTTTTTGCCGAGGTTGTCCACTTTGAGCAATTCAGGCTGTTTGGCTTTGCGGCCTAATTTGCAGCCGGCGATTTCCAGTTTGCTTTTGGCCATGAGCGCCGAGTCGAGGTTGTCGGCGATGACCTGCCCGAACATATCCTCCGCGTCGGCGTATTTGCCGTTGTGCTTTAGGGTCATGGCGTACAGGTATTTCAGTTCGGGGTATTGGTTGCCGCGGTCGCGTTGTACCACGCGGCTCAGAATTTTCTCGGCGCGCTGGTAGTCGCGCAGTTCAAAATTCAGCACAGCGATGCGAATGTTGGCTGCTTTGTCCTTGGTGGCATCGTAGATGTCTTCGTAATATTCCAGTGCGGCGTACGGGTTGCCGGTTTCTTCGGCTTCTTTTGCCGACTTAAGCATGGCATCGGGCGTGGAACGGTTGAGCGGTTGTGCCGACAAGTGGCCGGCGACCAGTGCCAGGAGGCCGATTATGGGAAGGATATAGTTCTTCATATTTAATTTGTGTTGATCGGTTGGACGAAATGGAGCAAATCTCCGGTCCGTTTTTTCAGGGTAAAAAATCAGAAGCGCGGGCAAAGCACTTTGGGTTTCACCACGGCGGGTTTGTAAATTTTGATGATGTAATTGGCCGCGATTTCGAAGCCGCCGCGGTTGTTGCTGACGGTAGACAGGTCGGACGTGTTGATGTCGTAAGCCAAACCTACCGTCAGATCTTTGATTTTGGCGCCGACAATAGCGCTGATGGCATCCCCGAGGCGGTAGCCCACGCCGGCGCGCAGCGTGATATCTTTTTCTTTGTTGAACAGGTAGCCGGCGTGGCCTTGCACCATGATCTCGTCGTTTCCCGACATCGTCTGGAAGAGGAACATCGGGCTGATCGTCCATTTGTCCGTAAGCGCTACGTTGAACTGGCCGTGCGCCACCGAGCGGGTGGGCAATTCGGCCTGTCCCTGCTGGGCGCCGCCCATGCCGCCGCCGCTGCCGAGCAGGCTGTAGTTCGGTTTGGTCAGGTGGTACATAGCAAATCCGATACTAAAATCGGTGGTTTTGTTCAGGCGGCTGGAGAGCGTGATGCCGGCATCAATGTCCGTGTAGTTGGCGTTGCCCAGTACGCGGCCTTGGTCCATACTTTGGCCGGAATTGTAGTTGTCGGGGCCGATAAAGCCGTCGGCAAATTTGATCTGATTGATATCAATCTTGCGCTGCTCGCCGCCGTAGTGGCCGCCGATGGAGATGACGGTAGTGCCCGACTTGCCGAGCGCAAGGTGGTAGGTAGCGCCGAGTTTGGCCGCGCCATGCGAAAGGGCCGCCGTACCCGCTTTGTCCTGATACAACAGTAACCCGACACCAATCCAGTCTTGTTTGCGGAAGCCCCGGATGATGGGCGCGTCTATCCAGGCGGAGGGGGTGCTGTAGGGGTTGTTGATGACGCTCGACCATTGGCTGCGGTAGATACCCCCGATACGGACCGTGCCCTCGAATTTACCGACACTGGACGGGTTGAGGGTCATGGGCGACATGTTGAACATGGTGAAGTGGATGTCCTGCGCCCACGTCGTGCCTCCGATAAGCAAGGCTGCAAGAAGGAAGAGTAGTTTTTTGCTAAGCATACGAATTGATGTTGGCAGTTGGCCGGTGGCCATTGGATAAAAAAACGATTATCAGGATGTTAGAGCAAAATTTTCCGGCAAAGAAACGCATTGGCGCGGTTTCCCCGGATTTGCGCCGCGAAAAATAGAGCAAAATTGGCGAACGCATCCGCACACGTTCCTAAAATAACTTTTTTGGAAAGTTCCGGTCATTTCAGCGCTTCGGCGACAGCGGCAGTGTCGAGGTCGTTCATGCAGCGAAAATGCCCTTTCGGACAGCGGTCGTAGCCGATTTTGGAACAGGGGCGGCAGGGCAGTCCGGTCACTTCGAATGTCGTATCGGCCAGCATGCCGTCCGGGTAAAACGGGTACATCCCGAACTTTGGCACCGTATTGCCCCAAAGCGATACGATGGGCTTGCGCAGGGCGGCGGCCATGTGCATCAGGCCGGTGTCGTGCGTGGCCACCCGGGCCGACTGCCGCAGCACGGAAGCGCTCTGGTGCAGGGACAAGCGCCCGCACAGGTCGTGCACGTGCGCCCCGGCAGTGGCGGCGATCCGCGCCCCGGCAGCCTGTTCGGATTTCCCGCCGAGCAGCAGCACCGGCGACGGAATGCGGCGGCATACGTCCGCAATTTTTTCTTCCGGCATACGCTTGGTGGCGTGGTTGGCGCCTATGGCAAACGCCACATACGCACCGGGCATTAACCCCGGCGCAAACCCGCGAACATCCACTTCTTCCGATTCGGGGATGAAATAATCCAGCCCCTGCCCGTCGTACCGGACGCCGAGGTGTTCGGCGGTGGCCATGTATCGGTGCACAATGTGGCGGTCGGGCAGCCGGTCTATTCCGGTATGTACGAGCAGCCATTTTTCGAGGTTTAGTTTGTCGAACGAGCGTGCCGGGCGGCCAAGCGACCACTTTACGCGGGCGCTGCGCAGGTTGTGGTGCAGGTCGAGCACCCAGTCGTAGCGTTCGCGATGCAGGGCCGGCAGGGTTTCCGAGAGTTTTTTTTCAAACGAAAAAACGCGATCTACGTGCGGATTCGGCTCCAGTACGGGAGCGAATGCCCGTTTGGTAATAAAATGCACTTCAGCGTCTAATTGCTGTTTGAGGCAACGGGCCACCGGGGTGGTGAGCACGATGTCGCCGATGGAACTGAAGCGGATGAGCAGGATTTTCATGCGGGGCAAAGGTAGCCGCAGATTTTGCTTGCGTTGCCATTGTTGTCGCGCCGGGCAGCATAATGTGACCCGAAAACACCAGTACAGTCTCAAGGCCCCTTTTACCCAAAGGGCAGGGAAATTCTTTAAAACTTAACCCATAATTCCCGAAAAGAGCCTTAACCTTGCGCAATCAATCCTTTTCAACACATTAAATACCAATTCCTATGTCAGTAAAAGCAAAGTACCAGAGCGTGCTCGACCTTGGTGAAAACCTGAATGTCACAGACGGTCGCGTGGAAGAAGCCGGCGGCAAACTCAACGTCTGGGGCACCGTGGAAACCCAGTATGAAAAAGATCAACTCTGGGATGCCATCAAGGCCGTAGGTGGCGACAACCCGTCGGATATCATGGCCGACATCAAAGTAGCCAACACCGCATACTACACCAAACACACAGTGGAAAAAGGCGAAAGCCTCAGCAAAATCGCCCAGCACTACTACAAGGACATGATGAAGTATAAGGCCATCTTCGAAGCCAACCGCGACATCCTCGACAACCCGGACCTGATTCATCCCGGGCAGGTACTCACCATTCCGAACCTGTAAGAGCCGGCAGGTTTTCGTACAATTGCAGCGGCAGCCGGGTCTTTCCGGCTGCCGCTGTTGTTTAGAGTATGCGCGTCCTCCACCTCTTCGACTATTACCTGCCCGACACTCTCAGTTGGGTCAGTCGCCTGCTGCTGCACCTGCCCGACAACACCGAACCCTACTCAAACCTCAAACCTCAAACCTCAAACCTGCAAACCGTTTCCATCGCAGCGCCCTGGATCGTGGACAACGCGTTTTGCCACCCCGATTTCCACTACTACCGGTTTCCGCTGCAAATTCCCGGCTTGCTTGATGCAAAAACAGAAACAGAGCACCCGTTCTGGCAACGCCTGCTGACTCGCTCGCAGCGGTTTTTTCCGACGTATTCGCCCTGGCTATGGCGGCAATTGAGGCACCACCCGCCTGATATTCTGCACGCGCACTTCGGCCCCACCGGCTGTTTGTATTTGCCGCCGGCAAAAAAACTGAAGCGCCCGCTGGTGGTTACGTTTTACGGATTCGACTACCGGAAACTGCTGCACCAGCGGCCTGTTTTCCGAAAAAAATACATGGAGTTGTTCGCGGGCGCCGCACGGGTGATCGCAGCAAGCCCGCTCTGGCAGGCCGAACTGGAACGCATGGGTTGTCCACCGGAAAAAATCGCGCTCGTGCGCCCAAGTCCCGACCTGAAACGCTTCCTGTTTGCCCCGCGCACCAAACCCGCCGGACGGCTCCACCTGGTGCAGGTCGCCACATTTACCCCCAAAAAAGGCCATCTTGTCACCCTCGAAGCCGTGCGATACGCCTTGCCCGATTGCCCGGGTCTGCAACTCACGCTGGCCGGCGAACGGTACGACAGAGCACTCGTCGGCCAACTGCAAACGTACATTCGCCGGCACCGGCTGGAGGCTGTCGTCTCCTGGCTCGACCCGGTGGAGCACGGAAAAATGCCTGCGTTTCTGGCCGGATTCGACGCGTTTATCCACCCTAGCCAACGCACGCCCGACGGCGACCACGAGGCTGTGTGCGTTGTCCTGCTTGAAGCGCAAGCCACCGGACTACCGGTGCTGGCGACCCGTCACTGCGATTTTCCCGATCAGGTGCGGCACAGCGAAACCGGCCTGCTTGTAGAAGAAGGCGACGCGCAGGCACTCGCCGAGGCGATCCGAAAATTCTATTGGATGGAAAACGAGCCGTACCAGGCATTCTGCCGCAATGCTCGTTTATTGATGGAGCAGCAGTTTGACGTGCGCATCAGCGCGGCACAACTGATGAAAATTTACCGGGAAATAACCCCTCAAGCGGCGATGTCGGAAAATCTGTAAGCAAGGCAGGGTAACCGGGAGAAATACTCATTGTTCATCACTCATCGCTCATCACGCTCAAACGCCTTGATGGCATCCCGGTATGCCCGGTATTTTTCCCAAAACACGGGAATACTCGAACCGGCCAAGGGCGAATTGGAATTGAACAACACGCAGATGCCGATGCCGTCGCGGCGGTCAAAGGCGATTTCGCTGCGGAAATTATTGACCGAGCCGCCGTGGTAAATGATCGTGTCGGCCCCGTGCGTCAGCACCCGCCAGCCCATGCCGTAGTGCGGCTCCATCGGCTTGCCCCAGCGCCGGTAGTAGCGCCGCTCGCCGTCGGTTTTGACGTTGGGGCGGAATACCTCATCCAGCACCGATTTGGGCAACACCTCCGGACGGTACCCGAGCAGCGCGATGAGCCACTGGCCCATGTCGGCGGCACTGGCATTCACGCCGCCTGCCGGCACGGCGTTGTAAAACCGCTTGGTAATAGCAGTAGGCGTCAGCCCCCGGCGCCGGGTGTATGTGTGCGGCAGGGCGATATTCGTGTTGCGCTGCATGCTCAGCCAGTCTGCCGAGGCAGTACGCATGCCGATGGGGACAAAGATTTTTTCGGTGAGCAAGGTCTGGTACGACTTGCCGGTGGCGCTTTGCATGGCTTCGCCGACCAGGCTGAACGCTGCATTTTGGTAACTGAACACCGTGCCCGGCATGCCGCGCAAGGGCAGCCGCGCAAAACGCGCCGCAATGGTGCGCATGTCGTAACCCGCTTCGATCAGGTTGGTGTAGGCGTGGTAGGGCAGGCCTGTGGTGTGGGCCAGCAAGTGGGTGAGTTGTACGCGCCCTGTATTGTCGGGTTTGGAAAGGGCAAACTCGGGCACAAACTGCACGATTTTGTCGTCCCAGTGCAGCACGCCTTCCTGCACGAGCATACCTGTCAGCACGCCGGCGAAGCCTTTGGACAGGGAGCCGATGCGAAAAACCGTGTTTGCATCCACCGAATCTTTCCGGTTGTTTACCCGCAGCCCGTAGCCGCGCTGAAAAAGCACCACGCTGTCCTGTACAATCACCACCGCCGCGCCGGGCGACCGGGTGCTGCTCATGCTTTCGGAGAAATACTGGTCGAACTCCTCCACAAACGAGCGCAAATGCGGGTTGCGCAGGGCCGGAGCCGAAGATGACAGGTAGCGATAAGCGTTGTTTTCCTGAGAGGTGACATTCGTGCACGCCTGAGCGAGCAACAGCAGCGGGAAAACGAGCAGTAGTGTGCGCAGCGAAATGGGTCTCATACGCCGGCAAAGATATTTGTTCAATTGATTCGGTTGATACGAATGTTTTGATTTTGCCGAGCGCGACAACAATGGCAACGCGGAGGACGCAGATCAAACGGATTGCCACGGATTTTTTAAAAATCCGTGGCAATCCGCAAAATCCGTGTACTCCGCGTTGCCATTAACTCGCACTCGGCAGTAAATCCTGTGTCCTCCGCGTTGCCAATGTTGCTGCGCTCGGAAATTCACTTATCCTCCATACACCACAACTTTTCGCAACACCTGCCCGCCACTCGCTTCGCTCAGCACCACCCAGTACAACCCGGGCGCCCAGGCAGAGGCGTCTATGCGTACCTGCTGTGCACCCGCAGTCCGTTCTCCCGACCACGGTACGGCCACCAGCCGGCCAGTTGCATCGAACACTTCGGCCCGCACGTCGGCCTGTTTTTCCAGTACAAAATCCACCAAAAACCAGTCGTGGGCGGGGTTGGGGTACACCTGTATTTCCTTCAACAGCCCGTTTGCCTCAGCGGTGGGCGTGGGGTTCAGGCCGCCGGGCAGGGGTACAAACTGATCGAGGTACAAGCGGTACTCTCCCGGCCCGAGCAGAACCTGCGTGGAGGTGCCGGTCACTTCCAGCGTGCTGCCGGAATAATATTCGTACCAGGTGCCGGTGTGCTGGAACGTGGCAGTAGCGCTGGTGTTGGTCACGCCCACATTGGCCAGTACTGCGACGTTCATGGCCGGGCTGTTCAGGTAAATGCTGCGCACTTGCCCGTTGCCGAGATTCAGTTGAAAATCGGAGGTTTCAAACACGTCGTAGTTTGCACGCAGATGCAGCAGGGCGGCGGTCACGTCGTGCAGCCGACGGCGGTAGGGGTCGCTGAGATAATCCCAGCGGATGGGCTTGGGATCCAGGCGACAGTTGTTGACAGTACCGTCGGTACAATAATTAATGGAAAAATCGTAGCCCAGTTCGCCGAATTCCCATAGCATTTTGGGTCCGGGCACGGTGTACAGCAGGTTGGTCAGCAGTTCCAGCCGGCGCATGGCCACAGGAAGGGTGCGGATGTTGTGGTTCGGGTTCGAGGTATTCCCTTCCTGTAAACAGGCGTATGCGATACGTTCTTCATCATGGCTTTCCATGTAGCCGATCACATGCGGCACGTTCCAGCCACGCGTTTGGTGTGAAATCCAGCGCAAGTCGGCTCCAATGGCTGCCGATGAGCCGAGCGCCACTTTGTTGTAGTCAAAATGCAAATTTCCCCAGAGCATGGCCCCGAACTCGGCCAGTTCCTTTTCCTCCTCGTTGTCGGCAAAGTGTTCCAGGATCACGTATGCGCCAGGGGAAATACTCCACATAAAGTTGGCATAGTCTTTCAAGATGGCTATCCGGGACGGATCTTTTGCCGCCCAGGCCGGGAGACTCCCCACGGTATTTTTTTGGGTAAATCCCTTGGACAGGTCAAACCGGAAACCATCGAGTTTGAATTCCTCCAGCCAGTACTGCAGGCAGTTTTTCACATAAATCTTGGTCAAGGCGCTCTCGTGGTTGAAATCGTGAAACACGCTGAAATCGTGTGTCGCCTTGGGGTTGAACCAGGGGTTGTTGGCCGCAGTCTGGTTGTTGGCCGCATCCCAGTACAATTGGGCCAGCGGACTGGAACCGGAAGCCTGGTTGAACACAACATCCACGATGACGGCCATTCCGCGCTGGTGGCACTCGTCCACGAGGCGCTTGAGGGACTCGGCGTTTCCGTAGTATTTATCCAATGCTTTGTGGTAGGCCGGGTTGTAGCCCCAACTGATGTTGCCGTCGAATTCATTGATCGGCATCAGTTCGATGGCCGTCACGCCGAGGCGTTGCAGGTAGTCCAGCGTGTCGAGTAAAGTGGCGTAGTCGTGGCGGTCAAGGAAGTCGCGCAGCAGCAGTTCGTAGATGACGAGGTCGGTTTTTTTCGGGCGGACGAAGTTGGTCGCCTGCCAGTTGTAGGGCGGTTGGTTGGTTTGAAAAACGGACACGACACCGTTGGTTTTTCCGGCAGGATAAGCGGGCAAATCGGGATAGGTGAGTGGGGAAATAAAGCCGTCGTTCCAGGGGTCGAGCACGAGCGTGCTGAGCGGGTCGGCGATGCGCAGCGTGCCGTCCACCAGGTACTGGAAACGGTAGGGCTGGCCGGGCGTGAGGCCCGTGAGTTCGAACCACCAGACATTGCCGATGACATTGCGTTTCATTTGATATGCCTCATTGGGTGTCCAGTCGTTGAAGTCGCCGATGAGGTGTACCACCTGTTTGTTGGGGGCATACAGTTGCAAGCGAACGGTTTGCGCATCCACATAATTGATGCCGTAGGCTGTGCCGGCGGGTGGGTTTTGGGCGGGCAAATTGGCGGGCACGATGTACACAAACTGCGAGGTGTCTTTGGCAGGCCCGGCTTCGGCCACAAATGCTACCGTGTGAATGCCGGATGACGCCGTCAGGCTGGTTTCGAGCAGGGTACCGGTGGCACTGGCTACCTGATTTCCGTTGTCGTACAGCCGCAGGTTGCTCGATATCGACGCGGCTGCCCGCACAGGAATGCTGCCGCCAACCGTAGCCAGCACCGGACTGCTTGACGGCGCAAGGAGCAAGGTGTGCAAGCCGAAGTTGTCCGGATACACCTCGTAAAAAATATCGAAGCCCCCGGTTGCGCGACCCACGACGGAGCCGTCGGTGCTGCGGAACACAAAGGCCAGTTTCAGCACCGTTTCGCCCTGCGGGATGCCGAAAAACGAACGGATGTTGAACGATTTCGTCCACAAATTGGCGCCTGCACTGGTCATGGCGCCATTCGGGTCGGCCACACCCCAGGTTGTTTTCACATATTTCCAGTCGGAGGGTGAGTTGCTCTGGTTGGTGATGACTCCCGCATGCGCGTACACCGGCGACACGCCCGCGAGCGCGCCGTTGCCCTGCGTGGCATCGAACGTGATGGTCACATCGTCGTCGGTTTTAGGGAAAACGGGCAGGCAGGTTACCTGGCTTTCCACGACAACAGGCAGCATCAGGAACAGTAGTCCAACTACCATCGTCCTGAACTCGTACTTCGCAATTCGTAATTCGTACATCCGTAGCGGCATGGTGAAGATCGTTTTTGGTAAAAAAAATCCCATTTCACTTGTGGTGGCAGTGAAACAGGATAAGGCGTTTTTAACAGGGGTCAAATAACGGGTGTTTCGACCTTTCGGCCAAGCGGTGCGGGAAGTTTTTGCCGCTTATGCCGAATACAGACCAACGACGTTGCCCTCGGTATCGGCAAAAAAGGCAAACTGGCCATAGCCACCGCCGATAGGTGTTTTGGGCAATACCACCTGGCCACCGGCGCCCGGCACCCGGTTCAGCACGGTATTCAAGTCGCTGCCGCCGTCGAGGTAAACTTTGGCTCCGTTTGCGCCGCTGGGTGCATACCCTTCGCCGTGGCAAATACAGCCCCCGACGCCCCCGCCATCGCGGTCGTGCGGTAAAATGCCCATGCGAAACCCTTCCATCGGCATTTCCGGCATTTCGTAATCAAAAATAGCCGAGTAAAACGTTTTCGCGCGCTCGAAGTCCTGAACCGGAATTTCAAACCAACTGATGGCATTTTTTGTCATTTCCATAGATCAACTTTTTTGTTTGGTGAAAAAATTAAGTGTCGGGCAAAGGTAGTTTTTGGTTTTAATAAAAAACAAATTGTTTGCATTGAATTGTTTTAAAAAAATCCCGGGCCGGAAAGTCGCGCTTGTGCAGCAGACCGGCTAAAAGCCGGTGTCTCCGTGCCAATCGTAGTGCCTACTTTTGCCGCCAAAACAACCCATCCGACATGCTCCGCTGGATATTTCCTTTTGTCTTCCTGTGTTTTTGGCTTCTGCAAGCCTGCGAGCCGCCCGTCCGCCTGAAACTCACCAATGGCAAAACCGGACTGGATTCCACATTTTACGCCGGCGTTGCTGAAGATGCGCGCTCCATAGACTTGCGCAAGGCGCGACTTTTGGCCAAAGTCAAAGTCGGCGACCTCGGCGTGACGCTCGACTGCCGCTACCACGATGTGCTCGGCAAAGCCACCGATCGCGCGCGCAAAATCGGCGGCAACCTGCTCGTCATCACCGAACATACGCGCAACACCGTGAAGTCAAATTGCCACCGCATCAAGGGAGAAGTATACCTCGTGCCCAAACTGGAAGGCATGGAAGACCGCATCTGGTGGCATCCGTTGCGGCAGTTGTTTCCGGGCGACCTGCGCGGCGAACGCGACAGTTTTCCCGCTGCCGGCCTCCCGCCTGTCAAAGTCGAAATCACCGGACGCCTCGGCGGCGATTTTTACAACGAAGCGATCGGTCGCACCGAAACGATTTTTTACTGCGACAGCACCTACCGGCCCGCCGACCCGCAACGCGCCGCTATCGCGCTTCGACGCGCCCAGATTTACTTCGATCTGGCTGAATGGCACGCCCGGGGCCTCAAGGAAGACTTGGCTGCCATCGGTCCCGATCTGCCCAAACTCACAGACCAGATTCGCCCCCTCACCGCCCGCCGGCAAGAAATACTCCGCACCGCTCTGGCAGAGTTTGAGTTGGAATTCAGTGCAAAAAATGCCCCCGATGCGCTCGCCCGCTGGGAAACCCGCATCAAATCGGAACTCGCCGGACTGGAGCAATACGCCGGCGAGCTGGTGGTGGATTTGCGGAAAAAGAAAAAATCCTGACTCGGGTAGTGTCACAGAAACAGTTTTGAGTTTTGAGTTTCGGGTTTTGAGTTCAACTCAAAACTCAAAACTCAAAACTCAAAACTGTCTTTGTGGTACTTTAAAACACAAACCCAAGCCGCGAGAACAGGAAGGTCCCGTTGAAGCCCATTTGCACGGCGTCGTACAGGCCACCGCCTTCGGTTTCGGCATCCTGTTTGGTCGGGTAGGCGTTCAGGATGTTGGCGCCGCCGACCGTCCAGCGCACAGTGGGCGACAGGTTATACGACAGGCCGAGGTCGAGTGTCAGGCGTGCATCGTACACATCAATACTGCCGACATAGTCCTCCAGTTCAACTTTATCAAAGTACGTTGCACGTATGTTCACGCCCACGCGGCGCGCGCGGTAGTCGAAGGTCAGGTTGCCTTTCAGCGGCGGCGCCGAGGCAAGGATGAAGAGTTTCTCCCGCGTGCTGAGGTACGAGTCTTCCTTGCCGAGGAGCAGTCGGCTGGTGTTAACCTTGTCAATGGTCATGTCGTTCCAGTTGCCGGCCAGAGAGATGCTGAATCGGTCGGAGTCGCCGACGCGTCCGCTGTACGTAGCCACCACGTCCACGCCGTTGGTCGTGGTGTTGATGGCGTTGGCAAAAAAGCGGGCGCTGCCCACGTTGAGGGCGCGCAGCACGTCGCCGATTTCCGGGTCATCGTCTGCGAAATCGCCTGTGAGCACGATGCGGTCGTCAATTTGAATGCGGTAGAAATCGGCGGACAAGGAGAATCCCTGGCTACTGAACGTAATCCCGGCGCCGAGGTTGACCGAAGTTTCCTGTTTGAGTGGCTCGATGCCGAGCGCCCTGGTGACGGGGCTGTTGTTTTTTGCCAGGAATTTGTCCACAGCCACCCCCGACACGAAGTCGGTGTACACCGAGTTAAAGTACAACTGCGCGAGCGAGGGCGCGCGGAAACCCGTGCTGGCAGAGGCGCGAAGGGCCAGTCCGTCGGCCAGGCGCAGGCGTGCGGCGAGTTTGCCGTTGAGCGTATTGCCGAAGTCGGAGTAATTTTCATAACGCGCGGCGGCGCTGGCAGAAAATGCCGACGTGAAGGCAAATTCGGCGTCCACATAGCCTGCCAGATTGGTGCGGCTTTGGTTCACTTCGTTTTGCGGGCCGAAACCGGGGAAGCCTTGCGCGCCGCCCGGACGGGCTACGGTATCGCCATCGGCGTTTACGAACGGTACCGGCCCGTACGTTTTCCAGGAGGCTTCTTCGCCGGCGAAAATCTGATAGTTTTCGACGCGGTGTTCCAGTCCGAAGGCGACGTTGGTGCCTTGCAGGCAGTTTTTGAACAGACGGGTGAAATCAAGGGTCGTGGTATTTTGCTGGAGTTGAAACCCTCCGTCGTCGAACTCGGTCGGCGAGCGCTCTTCGAGGCTGGCGTTTACCGTACCTTTCCCGTAGTAGTGAAAGCGGTTGAGGCCCACGGTGTGATTGAGGTCGGTGTTCCAGTTTTTGATTGCGCCGCGGACACCCACGCTCAGGCTTCGGTCGGTGATGTCGGAGGCAATAACGGGGTCGAAGCCATTGGGATACAGCGCATCCACATTGCGTTCGGAGCCGGGATCGCGTGACCAGGCATAAGCGTCGGTTTTGCGGGTGTTGGCGCCGCCGAATGCGTACACGGAGGCTTCGTTGTCAATCGGAATTACGGCGTTGAAATACGTGCCGAAGTTGTTGCCTTTGGCGTCGCCGAACTGGCGGCGGTAGAGCGAGGGGTCGAAGCGGTTGGTGTGGCCCCGGAACCAGTAGTCGGTGGTCACGTTCACGAAGCCGCGTTGCCCGATGCGGAACCCATAGTTGCCGTTAAACTGGATGTTTCCCCCATCGAAACTGCTGCGGTCGGGATTGTCCTGGGCCAGATGTGCCCCGACGTTCAGGTTGCCGCTGAATTCGTTGACGTTTTCCTTGAGCACGATGTTGATTACGCCGGCAATGGCGTCGGAGCCGTACTGGGCCGAGGCGCCGTCACGCAGGATTTCGATACGCTCGATGGCGGCGGCGGGAATGGCGTTGAGGTCGGTACCGGTGTTGCCGCGTCCGCGGGTACCGTAAATGTTGACGAGGCTCGACTGGTGGCGGCGTTTGCCGTTGATGAGCACGAGCGTTTGGTCGGGGCCAAGGCCGCGCAGGGTGGCGGGGTCTACATGGTCGGCGCCGTCGGCGCCGGTCTGGCGGTTGGCGTTAAACGAGGGTGCAGCGTACTGGAGCATCTGGTTGACGTCGAGTTGGCCCTGTGTGCCGGTGATCTGGCGTACGTCCAGCACGTCAATGGGCACGAGCGAGTTGGTCACCGAGCGGTTCAGGGCACGAGAGCCGACAATCTCCAGTCCTTCGATGAGCAGGCCTTCGCGGAGTTGGACATTGATTTCGGAGCGGCCATCCAGAGGCACTTCCACCGTGGCGTAGCCGGTGTAAGCAAATACCAACGTGGCATCGGCCCGGCTGCAGCGCAGGGCGTAATATCCGTCCCAGGCTGTCATGGTCCCGATGTTGGTGCCGCGTTCGTACACGGTCACCCCTACGAGTGCCGTGCCGTCTTCATCGGTCACGGTACCTTTGACGAGGTCTTGTGCGGTGAGGGAAATGGCTGAAAGCGTAAAAGTCAGCAGCAGCAGGAAGGAAAGGTGTTTCATGCAAAAAATATTTAGTGAAAAAGACAGGGTAAATGATGGGAAAAATCGGCCAAATGTAGAATGCTGTTGTGCTTTAAATGGGCTGCCCGGAAGATCATTTTTGGTGAAATTTCTTTTTCCGTTCCTCTTGTGCGAATTGAAACAAAAGCCATTACCTTTGCGGCCCAACTTTTTGAAAGTTGATCAAATGGTATCGTGGCCGAGTGGTTAGGCACAGGTCTGCAAAACCTGCTACAGCGGTTCGAATCCGCTCGATACCTCCAAAAGTGACGAACCGCCGCAATGCACGAAGAGTGTGTTGCGGCGGTTTTCTTTTTGTTTCTCCGGCAAGATGAATACGTTTGTGAGGGATAAGCAAATACTGAAGCATGACCAACCTCGACGCTCTCAACGAAAAACAACGCGAAGCCGTTGTCAACGAAGACAACCGGCTGCTGGTGCTGGCCGGTGCGGGTTCCGGCAAAACCAAGACGCTGTTGCAGAAGATCATTTATCTGATCGAAGAAAAAGGGGTACAATCGCAGGACATTCTCGCCATCACATTTACCAAAAATGCCGCCAACGAAATGCTCGATCGGCTCATCCTCACGGCGGATACCTCGGGCGCCTACGCGGCGATCCTGCACGACAAAAAGAAAACTCGCGATGAAAAAGACACGGCACGGCGCGCGTTTGTCCGCCGCTACAAATGGATCGAGGGCCTGACCGTGCGCACGTTTCACAGTTTCGGGTACAACCTGCTCCGGAACTACGGCGTGCATGAATTCGACAACCGGTTCAGGCTTATTGGGGAGGAAAAGAACGGTGAAGAGGACGAGTTTTCCAAATACACGGCCCCCGAAACATCTTTTGAAGTTTTTTACAAACTGCTGATCCTGAAATGCGAAGACCGGGAATACCTGCTTACGCTGAAGCGGTATGTGCTGGATTATCTCGTGGACAAGATTCATCTCAAGGAAAGCGGCATACCGCAACTCCGGCAGGAGGGCAAGTTCTACACCACACTTGACGGTACCCGGGTGCGCTCCAAATCGGAGCAGTTCATCGCCGATTACCTGTATCGGAACAATATCCCCTACGAGTACGAGCCGACGGTTCAGATCAAGGACTTTCCTTTCCGCCCCGACTTCTACATCCCTTCCGCCAACCTCTACCTCGAGCATGTGAGCAACAAGAGCTACGCCATGCGCGACAAGGAGGAGCAGTTTCACAAGGGTAAAATTCTCTTTGCGAAGACCACCGAACGCATGGCCGAAAACTCGGCCCTGTTCACGAACACGTTGGACAACCTGCTTCGCGGGCGTTTGCCCCACGACTTTCACCGCTCGAAAGCCATCGGGTTTCAGGAGGCGTTCAAAGGGCATCTGGACCACGTCAAGGAGTTTGTGCGCACCGCCATGCGCATCACGGATATGATGAAAGTGGAGCGCCTGAACGCAGAGCAGGTGTTGGCCAATGCTCAAAAAGACCTGCACGAGCGCGTCCGCAATTTTTACGCACTGGCGATCCCGCTGATTCAGGATTATGAGAAATATTGTACCGACAAATCCTACCTCGATTTCAACGACCTGATCTCCAAGACGGTATCCTTGCTGGAGCATCAGCCGGACGTGGCCCGCAAGACGCAGGAGCGGTATCCGTACATTCTGGTGGACGAGTTTCAGGACGTGAACAACCTGCAGGTGGAATTGATCCGCCTGCTGCTGACGGAGCGCACGCAACTCTTCTGCGTAGGCGACGACTGGCAGAGCATCTACGGTTTTCGGGGTTCGGAGGTGTCGTACATCATCGAGTTCGAGCGGCATTTCCCGAATGCCACGATCATAAAACTCGACCTGAACTATCGCAGCAGCCAACACATCGTGGGGGCCAGCAACGAGGTGATCCGGCACAACCGCTTCAAAATTGACAAAGACATACGCGCTTCCAAAATATCCCGGCACAAGATCACGGTGCATGCCGGCGCCGATGAGGACGAGAATGTGGCGTACTGTATGCAACGGGTGCGGGAGTGCCTGGAGGCCGGGATACCGGCGGAGGAACTGCTGTTCTTGTACCGGCGCACCAGGATGTTTCACCCGTTTTTTGAAGGATTGAAAAAGGAAGGTCTCCGCATTCCGTTCAAAACCATCCATGCCGCCAAGGGCCTCGAAGCCCGGGTCGTGTTCCTTGTCGGCCTCACCGACGGGTTCGGCGGCTTCCCGGACATCTGGCTGGAAGACCGGATTTTTCAGGTGGTGAAAAAAGCCAACCTCGACCTGCTGCTGGAAGAGGAGCGCCGCCTGTTCTACGTGGCCATCACGCGGGCGAAGGACAAACTGTTCCTGATCACGGAAAAAGGCCGGGAGTCGAGTTTCCTGAAAGAAATCCCGCCGGTGTACACAGAGCGGGCGGGTAATCCCCTTGCTTCGGTGGTGGAGGAAGTGCGGCTGTGCCCGGCCTGCAGCCGGCAGATCGAGCCGATGTTTTCGTATTGCCCGCATTGCGGGCGGGCGCAGGGGTGAGGAGGGGCGATTCTGACCACAAAGCGTGTCGCAGCATGACTTGCTTGGCACCAACGTAGTAACTCAATCAAAAAAAAATTTTATGATCCGACACGATGAAATCTGTAAACAACTCCACACCGAGTTTTTGGAGCGCTGGCCACTGGAGGCTGTGCATAAAATGACCTTGGGTGAATACAACAGCCTGAACAATTCCGACAGTTTTTGCGCTTGGCTGGAACGGCGTACTAAGCCCATTGGGATCATATCGGGACGTAGTTCCACCATCTTTGATATTTTTGAAAGACACCCGTGGCGTGCTCCGTTGAGCGGACATGGATTTGCCAACGACGAGCGATACACCTGGCGCATACGGCACGGCAGTACAGCGGCTGAGGCTTTTGCCTCTGTCCGTAATAAGATCGTGGAAATCATTTCGCTTGCCCAAGCCGGCGATCTGGAAGCAATTGAGCGACTGGAGCACTACCCGCCATTGGTGCGCTGGAAGATTGCATTTTTGTATGCGCCTTCAAATTCCATGTTGTCCATATTTGTGCCAGCCAAATTGCATCAAATCGGCCATGAGTTGGGGGTGGACACTCCGAGTACTGCCGAATTGCACAGGCGCCTTGCTGCGTTCCGGCCGGTCGGACAAGGCATTTATTCTTTTGCATTTGACCTCTGGCATCGCAGCAGCCCGCTATTCGGAACGCTCCATCGCAAATACTACATCATCGGCACGAAATATGGCGCCCATGCGACCGATAGTCGTGCAGAGGAGATGAAGGAAAAGGGGGTGGTTGCCACCGATTTTGGCCCAGCGGACTTTAGTATAGAGTCATTGTATTTGGATGGTGACAAGGACGCTTTGCGGCAACGTTTGGAGGAAAATATGTGTCCAGAACCCGATAAAGCATTGCCGGCCCTGTTTACATTTCTGAATATTCGGGTAGGAGATATCGTAGCATTGAAAGACAGTGGCCAGCCCAAAGGCGGTAAGGCATTTTTAAAAATCATTGCCTATGCCGTGGTAGTGGAACGAGAGGGCCGTGTATATCAGTTTGACGAATCCCTGGGGCATTGCCTGCAGGTGGAATATCTGGCCACCAACCTTGATCTGGAACTGGAGCAAGGTGGATATGGAAAAACCGTCAGCCCGGTGGATAACCTAGAGGCTCGTGAAAAGATATTTGGTGAATTTTTCGATGCCAGTGATGTTCAACTGGCTTCGGCCATTGAAAAAGAAATAGAGCATCAGGAACGAGATCGACGAAAACGAAAAGGCGTTACGCAATTGTCGCACAAGACCGGCCTTCGCAAGGCAACTCTACCTGCGGTGATAAACCATCACCACCTGAGGATTCAAAGTGAATTGCTAGCCTATTTACGGCAGATTTTTCCCCATGCCACGATCCTTGGCGAAGAAAACTACATTGATATCTGTGTGCGGATCAACAACCCTGCCGAAGTACACCTTTATGAAGTTAAACCGTATGTTTCGGTTAGAGATTGTATACGGGCGGCCTTAGGGCAATTGCTGGATTATGCACGTCAAGAAAAGGGAACGGACACCATTCGTTTGATCGCAGTAGGCCCAACGCCTGTTTCTGTCTCCGACAGGGATTTTGTAGCCTTTATCCAGCAGCATTTGACCTTGCCCTTTGAGTACAAATGCTGGCGGGCTGATTTTAATCTTTAAGTATCCTTTTCCCTCTCAGGTTTTCCTGTGGGGGGATTGGATATCATCATCACGACATCAAGTACCGGATTGGGCGGGGGAGTGAGGAATAAAAAATGCAGAACTATGATACCAACCGTTCACAAAATCAAAACCCTGCTCTGGGTAGCCTTCCAGCAAGACCTTTCGGCGACGGAACACAGCTCGCTCGGGGATGCCATTCGAGTGAATCCGTGGTTGATTTTTCTGGAGGCCACGGGCAAGGAGTTTAATTACCAGTACGCCAACGATGCGTATGGGTTAGAAATGTACGATGGTCAGGGATACAAAAAAGATAGTGTGAGTATGGGCGACTGGTTGTTGTCCAACGTTATCATTGGCTTCAGTATGTACGCTCCGATCATCGTCAATTTCTCTCTGACGGATCCATTGGGCCACACAGAGTCTAAAGAGTTTGGCAACTACCGGGAGGGACTTCGGAATGCGCTGGTGTTTTTGCGGTCGGCATCACAGTATTCAAGTTGGGCCGATCTCAAAAAAAACGACCCCAACGAAGCCTACGCCGCCAAGATGACCGAGTTGGAGGGGTTGCAGCGAGAGAACAAGCGCCTGCAATCGGACTTGGCCAAAAGCGGCGAACGGGTGGCTGCACTTGAAAAGGAGATCGAGCAGTTGCAGGCGCAGATCGAGACGATCAAATCGGTGGTATTGCCCCCGGCTACAGAGGGGCTGGAGGGGGAACCACCGCACCCAATGTGACCGAATCAACTGACGGTAGGCAGTGTCGTAACATTTGCGAATACCCGGAGATGTGCTTTACCTTTGGCTCTCATCTCGAACTGAAAAGGCATGGAAAAGTTACCGAAAGCACCATTGCGGCTTTTGGTCATCTGTTTAAAGGCAGGCTTCAATATGTTTTTAGTTAAATGACAACAAAAAATAACTTTTAAGTGAACCAAAGATTGCCAATGCACTTTTAGATGAATACTTTTGCCCTGGAAATTTGGGACGACGAGTCCACTTTGGTCACCTTCTACACCGTTCGAATGGAAGACAACGATTTATCTGAAACAGATAAATTCATGCTCAAATTCAAAGGTGACGCGCAATACGGGAGTGCATTACAAGAGATGGTTTCGTTGTTGTTGGAAGTAATGGGAGAGGAACAAGGAGCGCACCCAGCCTTTTTTTCCCGCCGGGAAAATTGGGCTGTAGCATTACCGCCTTCGAAGGCCAGAATCGGAGAGATAACCCTTAACTACCCCGAATTCCCATTGCGGCTTTTTTGTTACAGGGTGAATGACGAGTTGGTAATACTCTTTAATGGAGGCCCCAAAACAGCTGCTTCGGCCCAGGGAAGTGAAGATTTGAACATGCCCTTTCTTCAGGCAAACGAATTTGCGCGTCGGATCGGGAAAGCTTTTGATGATAAACTTATCGTAGTAGATCAGAATAGCCGAGTGATTACAGATTTTCAAGGCAATACTGAAATTTTTCTTTAATCCTCCTTCTAAAACGAATCCACATGAGAAATTCCCTTGCACGGCAAATCCTTGAAGAAACGCCGAATGAAACGCGCCAGTTCGTTAAGCGATATGGCGAGTTGGTAGCACGCATTTACGATCTTCTTGAAGAAAAAGGCTGGACACAAAAGGATCTTGCTGCGAAACTGGACAAAAGTCCTTCTGAAATCAGCAAATGGCTGAGTGGCGAGCACAACCTTACTTTGCGTACCCTGACCAGATTGGAAGTTGAACTGGGCGAGGATCTGATTCAAATACCCAAAACACGCAAATTTCAAGTGAATAGCACAAAAGTTATCCACCTTGAATTTGCTCGCTCCAACAAGAATATACCTATGGATGGAGGAGGGTACACCGATTGGAAGTCTCAAACAAGTCCTGTAAAATCGTCTGTAGCCTGATATGTTCGAGCAAGTTCAACTTCAACCGGAAAAAATTCATTTGAGAGAATTCCGTATCCTGCGCGGCCAGGTCACCAGTCCTGCCGATCTTAAAGTAAAGCAAATCAAAGGATATCGTTCCGATGTCGGCTTCGAAATGGCCTTTAACTTGGAAACGCATCTAATAAAGGCGGATATTCAGATTAAAGCTCACACGGAAAGCGGCGGAAAAAATAAGGAGGAAGCCGATGGCTTTTTTCATATAGCCTTTTTCTTTGAGGTGGATAATATGGCGGAGTTAGCTGTAGAAACTACACCTAAACATTTGGAAATCCATCCGGGGTTGGCCAACGCTATTGCATCAATTTCATATTCAACAGCCCGTGGTATTATTCTAACCCGATTTCAGGGGACGGCACTCCGTGAATTCATTTTGCCGGTTGTGGATCCGAATAGCTTGTTAAAGAATGGGTAATTAAGTGGGGTGGGCAGCGTAGCCAATCAAAACGAGATAAAATGAATCATTCCCTCAGCCCCCCAACCGCACCAACTCCCGCAACTCCACGTCCGTCAAATCGCCCACCCATTTTTCCCCGGCGGCCACGGTCAGGTTGGCCAATTCCTTTTTCGATTGCAGCATGGCGTTGATTTTTTCCTCGAATGTGCCTTGTGTGATGAACCGGTGTACCTGCACGTTGCGCTGCTGCCCAATCCGGAAGGCGCGGTCGGTGGCCTGGGCTTCCACTGCGGGGTTCCACCACAGGTCGTAGTGGATGACGTTGGACGCGGCGGTGAGGTTGAGGCCCGTGCCGCCGGCTTTGAGCGACAATAGCAGCACGCGCTCGCTGTGCTGGTGCTGAAAGGCTTCCACCATTTCGTCGCGCCCTTTGCGCGACACCCCGCCGTGCAAAAAAGCGGCATTGATCCCCAATTGCTCGCGCAGGAGCGGAACCAGCAGGTCGCCCATTTCGCGGTACTGGGTGAAAATCAGGGTCTTCTCGCCGTTGTCCTGAATTTGGGTGAGCAGGTCGAGCAGCAGTTGGGTTTTGCCCGACAGGGCCGGGTCGGCGGCGGGTTTTTTCAGGAAATGCGCCGGGTGGTTGCACACCTGCTTGAGCGCCGTCAGCATTTTCAGCACTAAGCCCTGACGCTTGATGTCGCCCTCTTTTTCTTTTTCGATGGCCAGCAGCGACTCGTCCACCACATTCTGGTAGAGCGCCGCCTGCTCGGGCGAAAGCAGGCAAAACTGATCGGTTTCGATCTTGTCCGGCAGGTCGCTGATGATGTTTTTGTCGGTTTTCACGCGGCGCAGCAAAAAAGGCGCCGTGACCCGCCGGAAGCGCTCCAGGGCGGTGTGGCTGCGCTCCAGTTCGATGGGCTTGGCATACTCGTCACTGAACTCTTTCAGCGTGCCGAGGTAACCGTGGTTGGCAAATTCGAAGAGCGAGTAGTATTCGCTCAGGCGGTTTTCCACGGGGGTGCCCGTCATGGCGATGCGCACGGGCGCGCGAAGTTTTTTCACGGCTTTGGTCTGTGCCGTTTCGAGGTTTTTGATGTTTTGCGCCTCGTCTATGACGGCTACGAGCCAGTTTTTCTTTTGAAAATCAGCGATTTCGGAGCGCACCACGCCGTAGGTGGTGAGCAGGATGTTGCATGCGCTCAGGGGTTTGAGGCTGCGTCCCGGGCCGTGGTACACGTGCAGGCTCAGGTTGGGGGCGAATCGGGCAATTTCCTTCGTCCAGTTGGTGAGTAGGGTAGTGGGCACCACGATCAGCGCTTTCGAGTCGCCGGCCAGTGCGCCGTCTTCTTTCAGGCGTTGCAGGGTGGTGATGACCTGGAGGGTTTTGCCGAGGCCCATGTCGTCGGCGATGAGGCTGCCGAAGCCGAGGCGGGTATTTTTGTACAGCCATTCGAAGCCGCGCTGCTGGTAGGGGCGCAGCGTGGCGTGCAGTCCGGCGGGCAGCGGCACGGCGTCGGGGCGGAGCAGGTCGGCGATGAGGGCGTGGGCCGATTCGTCGAGGCGTACCGGAGCGCCCTGATATTCGCCGGCGAGGGCGATTTGCAGCAGTTTGGGGCCGGTGGGCGCCGGGCTGTGTTCGATCTTCGCCAGCAGCGCGGCCATTTCCTTTTCATCCACGTAGGCGTAACCGTCGGCCAGCCGCACGATACCGCGCATGGTTTTGACCAGTTTCAGGAAGGCCTCGGGGGAAAGCAGTTGGTCGCCGAGCGCGATTTGCCATTGAAAATCAATCATGTTGGCAAACGATACCAGCCCAGAACCGGCAACTTTACCTTTGGTATTTGCGCTCAACGCCAGGGATGTCGCCGGGCGGAACAACTTTTGCAGGGCCTTGGGCAACAACACGCGGATGCCGAACAGACGGATGACCGGCAGGGCGTTGAAAAACACCTCCACAAAGGCCCGGCTGTCGAAGCGCAGTTTTATTTTTCCCTTGGAAGCAATCAGGTCGTTCAGGGGCGGGAAAAACTCCGCGACCATGCTCAGGTCGCGCAGGGCGTCGAGGCGCAGGCGGGCGTGTTTTTTGTCGGAAAAAATGGCGGCCAGCGGCACGGGTGCCTGAAAGGCCGAAGTTTTATCTTCTATACTGACGCCTACTTCAAACAGGTCGTCGTGGTCGCTTACCTCGAATACCGGCACAAAATCTTTTTCCGAAATGAAAAAACGGCTGAGCCAGAGCCGGATACTTTTGGGGTATTCGCGGTTTTCAAAACGCTCGAACACAGCCGGGGCGCCCGAGAAAAACCAGCGCGGCAGTTCGCCTTCGCGGGCCGCTTTTTCGGTGTTTTCCTGCACAAAGTGGCCAAGGAAAACAGCCAGCAGCGCCGGAAGATGGTCCGCCTGAACCGGCTCCAGGTTCTGTTCTTCGCCGATATACACCAACATACCCGGCGCCGTCAGGCCGGCTGCCTGTTCGCAAACCGCACGCACGTCGGCGTTCAGCAAGGCGGGCACGTAACGGATAAAACAGGAAAACCCATTCCGGCTTTCCCCGGCGGGGATGGAGAAAATTTGCGGCACAAACGCGCCTCTGCGGGCCAGTGTTTCCGCCAGCCGGTACGCCAGGTGTAACGAGCGGAGTTCCGGCGCGCAGTGGGCTACCTGTGCCGCCGGCAGCGCATCGAGAAAAGCAACCAGTTCGGCCGCCGAATCGAAGTCAAGCAGGCTTTCGTCCCGGGCATCAAGCAGCGAACATCCCAGGAAGGCGCCCTCGGCAGCATCGAGCAGCAGCAGTACTTTTTCGGCGTTTTGCACGATGTGGGCATGCTCGCCGGACAAATCTTGTCCCGGCATAGCCGCCGTTTCCACACCTCCGGCGGTGCTTTTATAGGCTGCGGCAAGTATTTTTTTAAAATCCCCTTCCGGGAAAAACACCGGTTTTTCGCTCAGCAGGCGCAGGAGGTTATCGCGGCAGTCGGGCAGGAGGGAAAAATCGAGGGCAGCGAGCCGCTCCTCGTCAAGGGTAAACGCTGCTCGTTCTTCTGCTACCGGCTGTTGCCATTGGGCCAAAGCCGGGATTGAAACCGGATCGCCTGCCGCTTCCGTGTAACCGCTTTCCTGTAGGGCCGCCACCAGATCGAAGCCGTGCAGGTCGAATACCACAAAGGGGTTTTTGTCAATTTCATTGGCTACTAAATACAGCACGGCGGCCATGTGTTTGCAGGGCACGGCCCAGTCGGGGCAGGAGCAGGAGCCTTTCAGGTCGTCCCAGCGGCGCGGGAAAATGTGGATGTTTTCGGCCGAGCAGGCCTCGTTCAGTTCGGGGGGCAACTCGCGGTTCAGCAGTTTGGAGAGGAATAGCGGGTTTTCCGTCACGACCCGCACCAAGCACTCCTGCGTGCCGGGATCGAACGCCGGCACGGTGATTTGTACCTGGTAGGGCCGGGGCTGGCTGCCGGTCACTTTGGCGCTGATGGTGTTGCCCTGCAATTCCAGGTCGTGCGCCAAGCCCTTGTTGGCGTAGGTTTTGCCGCGCGGCAGGCGGTTGGAGTAGTCAATATCGGCGAGCGCCTGCAACCACTGTTTGCCCCACCAGGTTGAGCCGTATGCTTTTCGAGTGGCGCCGGGGGCGGCTTCGGGGGCGCGGCGTTTTTCGTAGTGCCAGTACATGTTTATGTGGTAGCAGCAGTTGGTGAAAATTAAGGGCTAAGGTAGATCGTGGATACTTAAAAATGGTTGTTGATTATACCCGAAAGGGTGTGGAATGATGTGTTGTTGAGAAAAATGCACCCGAAAAGGTATAAATTTAAGTTAGGTACAAGCACCTACTGGAAGAGCGATTTGGCTGCTGGAGTGATCGGTCGGGAGGAGGCCTAAATCGGAAGCCACGCCGAACCATTCACACCACCCGCCCGTCTTCCATTTCAATGATCCGGTGCGTGTTGGCCGCAAAGCCCGGGTCGTGGGTCACGATGAGCAGGGTTTGTTTGCGCTGCTCCGAAAGTTCCCGGAAGGTGCCGAACACCACATCGCTGTTCTTCTTGTCGAGGTTGCCGGTTGGCTCGTCGCCCATGATGATGATGGGATTGTTAATCAGCGCCCGGGCGATGGCGACCCGCTGTTTCTCCCCTCCGGAGAGTTGGTTGGCCATTTTCAGGGCCAAGCCGTCAATGCCCAGTGTTTTGAGGAGTTCCATGGCGCGGTGTTCTACGGCTTCTGCCAGAATTTCCTGGAGTTTCAATCCGGGCAGCATGACGTTTTTCAGCACCGTGAACTCGTTCAGCAGGTAGTGAAACTGAAAAACGAAGCCGATCTTCTTGTTGCGTATACGGGCAAGGTGCTGCTCGCTTTTTCCGCGCATGGCCTCGCCGTCTATCCAAAGCTCGCCCTCGTAGTCGGTGTCCATGGTGGACAGGATGTACAGCAGTGTGGATTTGCCGCAGCCGGATTTTCCGGTAACCGCCACAAACTCGCCCGCATCCACCGAAAAACTGATGTCGTTCAGGACTTTCACCCGCACCGGGTCCTGGAAGTATTTGACAATACCTTTTGATTGAAGAATGGTGTTTGTCATGTTATTTGCCACGGATATTTTTTTTTGTCCGGGAAGAGGTGGGGCAAACCCGTGTTCGCAAAAGCGGTACAAATGTCTTGTATTGAGGCAACAAGCATGAAAGATTTATTCAACTACTTTTGCGGCGCTAAAACGCCACCCTCGTGCAAAAAACACCCGTTATACTCGTCACCGGCGCCAACGGCCAATTGGGCCGATGCTTCCAAAATCTGGAGTCCGCTTTTCCGAATTGGCGTTTTTTGTTTGCCGATTCCACGCATCTGGACGTGAATGCGCGCAGGAACGTGTTTGCTTTTTTTGAAAAACACCAACCGACGTGGGTACTCAACGGCGCCGCATACACGGCTGTGGACCGGGCTGAAAGCGAGCCGGAACGCGCCCGGGCGGTCAACTATACCGGTGCGAAAAATATCGCCGAAGCCTGTGCCCGACTCGGCATCCCGACCATTCATTTCTCGACCGACTATGTGTACCACGGCGGGCAAAACACCCCCTTGCAGGAAGACGCACCGGTGCATCCAAAAAGCGTGTACGCGCGCACCAAACTGGCGGGCGACCGGGCTGTGCTGCGCCACAATCCGCTCATGGGTATGGTGATTCGCACCTCTTGGCTGTACGCGCCGCACGGGCACAATTTCGCCCGTACCATGCTGCGCCTCGGCGCCGAACGCCCCGAACTCAACGTGGTGTTCGATCAGGTGGGCACCCCTACCTACGCGCCATTTCTTGCCGAGGCGGTTCTGCACATCATCGGTCTGGTCGAAAACGGCGATGTCGCCCCAACATCTCTGGCCGGCATCTGGCACTATTCCAACGAAGGGGTTTGCAGTTGGTACGATTTTGCGCAGACCATCGTGGATTTGGCCGGCTTGCCTGCCCGGGTGAACGCCATCGAAACCAAAGATTACCCCTTGCCGGCGCCGCGCCCGTCGTTTAGCGTGTTGAACAAGGCAAAAATCAAGTCGGCGTTCGGGCTGGAGATTCCGCATTGGCGCCGTGGAGTGGAACGATTTTTGAGAGAAAATGGCTGATTGCCAACAATTTTTTTGGTGCTGGCGATTTTTCATTCATAACGCCATACATTTACGGCGTTTTTTTAATCTATTGACTCGCCGGCCCTTCCTCAACGACTGCACATCGTACTGTTTCCTCTTTTGGATACATTTTTACAACTCCCGGCTGTCTGATTTTTTTTAACCTGTGCGTCTTTGATTTTTGCATGTGCGAAGATCGGAGCGTCGCTTTTTGTGCAGTCATTTCCCGCTTTGTTTTATATCCGGTACGGTGCTGCGTACCGCATAGTGTTTTTTAATCCAGGAATCGGCCTGAGTAATCCGCGGGCTGTCTTCTAACAAAATGAATAGTCGCCCGTATGCAAGATCTGAAAGAGCTGATCCTGTTGCTCACGCAACACAACATCCACCCGCTTAAGCACCTGGCCGGATCGGAAGATTCCAAACTATTGGCCCTATACGAAGGCATTGCCAAAGGAAAATTTCATAGCGACGAAGAAGCCGCAGCCGAACTGTACAAGGGGCAGGGGGCGACATCGAGTTACCGCAAACTGAAATCGGATCTGCGGGAACGGCTCCTGGAGCATGTGTTCCAGATCAACACGGAACTTAGTCACTACTCGGACTATCAGAAGGCGTACTACGACTGCCACAAACAGTGGGTAATCGTCCGGTTTTTGACCGGCCAAAACGCCAATACGGTAGCACTCACGTTGGCCAACAAACTGCTGCGCACCTCCGAGAAGTTCGATTTTATCCTGTTGTGCATGGACATTGCGTCCTACCTGCGCATCCAGTACGGGCTTCGGGAAAGCAACGACAAGCGGTTTCAGGAAGCCAGTCGGCAGTTTGAGCATTTCCGGAAAGTGTACGACGCGGAGTGCTTGGCCGAAGAGTTGTACACCACCCTGGTCGTGCGCACTGTGAATAACCGCTCGGCGCAGGCCGAAGTCAACGAACTGGCGAAGGAGTACTACGAACGGATTCAGGAACCCATGCGGCAGTATCAGACATACAAGTTGCAGATGTACGGGTACATGATCGGCCTGATGTACCATACCTCGCTGAGCGACTATCACAACGCGCTCCTGTACTGCGAAAAAGCCATCGCGTTTTTTAAGGATCGCCCCTACGAAGCCCGGGTGCCGCTCCAGATTTTTTACTACCAGCACCTGGTTTGCAACATCCAGTTGCGGCAGTTCGAGGAGGGTAAAGAGTCGGCCCGGCAGTGCATCAACCTGATGCAGGAAGGCACCTTCAACTGGTTCAAATACCGCGAACTGTACCTCCACCTGCTGCTGCACACCCGGCGCTACGACGAAGCAGCCGACGTGCTGCGGCAAACGCTCGAGCACCCGAGATTCGAGTTCCTGCCGGAAAACGCGGTGGAAATATGGCGGATTTACGAAGCCTTCGTGTATTACCTCGGCAATGCCGGAAAACTGGAGCAACAACCTAAAAGCAAGTTCAAATTAGCCCGATTCATCAGCGATATCTGGATTTTTAACAAGGACAAGAGTGGGATGAACATTGCGGTCATCATCATCAAGTGGCTGACCCTGCTGCAGGAAAAACAGTATGGCAAAGTGCTGGACGAAGTGGAGGCTACAGAACAATACTGCTACCGGCACCTGCGCGGCGACAACACCAAACGCAGTTACTATTTCCTGAAAATGCTCCTGCAAATCCCGATGGGGCAGTTCGAGCGCAA
>JAEUUV010000328.1 GCA_016787285.1 Saprospiraceae bacterium
CGACAAGGTGTCGAATACGCCGGATGCCAGGGAAATATCCGTGAGCGATAGGGCCGATCTTTTTCCCGCAGGATATACGACCGACGGGCAGAAGGCATCCGTTGAACAGATATAGGCCGTTGCATCGTTGAGCTTGAACCATGAACCGGACATGTCGTACGGCGGGGCTATAGCCTCCGGGTAGTGTGGGGTGTTTCCGTCTGTCACGAAAAACCAGGATTGGTCAACAATTAGCGGAAGCCCCAGATGCTGCGCTGTACCCGACCCGGTATGAAACCGGTTGCTGTTGGTCGTGTTTGTTCCAGTGCCTTGGTACGGTTGGTGTCCAATGATGGTGTTGTCCTGTAAGAGCAGACTGAAATTGTGGTTGTCAAAATCCGTTTGCCGCAGTTCCGAATCCGAACAGGTTCCCAGAAACTCGATCCCGGTGTTTGTCCCGTCCGTTGCGTTGCAGCAGTAGATGTTGTAGGCGCTCATGGCGATTTCAAATCCCTTGGAGCCGTCGCCCAGGGCGCCCAGCCCGGTATTGGATACCACGGAGTTCCCGTACACATAGTTGATGTCCGAGCGGTTGAGCGAAAGGCCGTAACTCTTGAAATCGGCTGTCGGCGGGCTGGAGGGCAGGTTTATGGTCACTTCGTTGTCGGCGATACGGTGCCAGCCGCCGATCCCGTCTACTTTTATGCCGCGCACATAGTCGTCAAGCGTGATGATGTTGCGCGTTATTTTGGGTTCAAAGTCACTGGTTAGCAAGACTTTGGTGTTGGTATTCCACAGCAGCATGGCATTGCCTTTCTCGGCAGCGGACTGCGTCTGGTTGTCCTGTGTTTGAAAGACGTTGTCGTCGAAAATGTACTTTTCCAACCAGGGGGTGTTGCGCAGGTCCCAGCCACGCACGCCGTACCGCAGGAAACCGACCTGATTGTTCTCCGTCATCACTACCGAAAGCGGGCGGCGCAGTTCCAGGCCTACGCGCACGTGGTTCGTTTCGGAGTTTCGGAGCAAGATCATGCCGTTGTAGCTATGCACGGCCTGACCGGCCCCGTCGAAGGTGCATTCCGACACGTTGACTCGTCCTCCATTGGCTGCCACACCCACGCCGGCCGAAAATGAAAAGGCGGGCGGGTCGGTGTCCATGAACCCGATCATATTCTCGAAATCGCTCCGCTGTACGTCCACAAATACATTTTCGGCGATGACGCCGTTGCGCAGGTTGATAAACTGGTTTCGGACTCCGCTCGAAGCCCCGATATTGAAGTTGGCGCCGAGAATGGCTGCGCCGGCGTAGCCGTATTTCTCATCGTAGTTAGGCAAGCCGGCATCACAGGGCGGAAGTAGTTCGCCAAGGGTGTTGTTCTTGCCCTGACATTCCATAACATTTCCGAAAAACGGCGTTTGCCACACACCGCCGCCAAAAATCCCGCCGCCTTGGCCGGGGATGTATAGGCCGATATGGTCGCGCTCGAAGCGGTTGTGCTGAATGTCTACCTGCGTGGAGAAAAAACCGGAAAACGGCAGCGTCGGGTTTACCCAAAGGGCATGTTGCGCATCGGCGATCGTGTTGTACCGGAATGTCAACCTCCCGACGGGCATCACCGTGATGCTCTTCCACATTGTTTCGCAGCCGTAAATGTTGTTGTATTCCATCAAGAGGTGCTGGTAGGGGTTGACCACGATTTCGGCGCAGGGCTGCATGCGCACGTCGCCGTTCAAAATTTCAAAAGGCTGGTCAATGAGCAAGGTTCCTCGGATAGCCAGGCAACCATCGTGCTGGGTGAGGTCCAATTGGCTAATGCCCAATGCAGAAACCGGCAATCCGTCTTCGGCATTGATGTTGATGCCGTGTTCGCAAGCGCAATCGAACAGTTCCGGGCAGTCCTCCACCGTTACGGTTTGCTGATCTGTCACACTTTGTTCGGTTTCATTGCAGGCAATGGTGGCCGTATGGGTAACGGTGTAAGTCCCCGCTTGCAAATAATAGTGCATCGGGTTGGCCAAGGTACTGGTGGTGCCGTCGCCAAAGTCCCACAGGTGCCCAATGGCCTCCGAGCAGTACGACACCGAGGCGAAGGTCACCTTCTGACAGTCGTCGGTGTAGGTAAATTCAGCAGTGGGCCGTATGACCTGAATATCATCAAAAAAAGCAGAACTCCAAGTCGAGTTATTTCTTAACAAACTGAATAGCATATAATTCCAGTCCGGCCCGGTGTTGGGGTGAGTTATCACAACCTCATAAAAGCCGAAGTTGGGCAGATTATCCGTGATTTGCACATTGGTTCCGGCGGACACGCTACCTGGCGTGACATAAACCAGCGCATTGGATATTGGTGGATTCGGCATGAACTCGATCCGTGCAGAAAAACTCCCGGGACACTGCGGGGGTTTGCTTGCCCAAAAACGCACGATCACACATTCGCCGTCGTCAATAGGCTCGCAGAGCGGAAATGCGACGCCTTCCTGCTTCCAGAAGGGGCCTCCTGCTCCCAGAAGGCGAAGCAAGTTATTACCCTGTGGCGCCGTAACGGTAATATTTGACCCGCATAAATAATCGATATTGTTGGCCGGACTTACAAAAATGTCGGGGGTATTAACTGAGTTCGAACCAAATAAAAACCTGAACGTAGCCTGAGGGTCATTTGACGGAGCAGCGCAAAGCGCCACGCGCATTTCAGAACTGTTTGCAAAAGATTCCATATCGCCCAGACAGTTAAGGTTGCAACTGGGAGTTTCGCAGCAAGCCGGGGTTTGTGCCTGCAAACGGCCAATGAATACGAGAAGAAGTAGCGTCAGATTCCAAACAGGAGTGGCGGCTGGTCTTACAATCCGGGGGGGGGGCAAACCGAAAATAACGTTCGTTTGTCATGATTTTGAGTTTTGTTACTGTGAACAGAATGAGCGAAAACCGTTCTGCCGTGCAGAGGGCACGACAAATCGGGCAACGACATTTCAGAAGCAGGTACGGAAACCGCAAAAAAATTGGGGATTATCAGCCCCCTGGCCAGGAGCGTAATATGCGCCTGCAAGAATAAGCAGAATGATCCAAAAATCCCCCGAAGCAGCAATGCCAATTTTGGCGTACTTCGTGAAAGGGCCGGTATCGTGGGTGAGTCGGGCGTTTGGACAGATTCTTGTACGATGTTAGCCTCCTTTCTCCAGCCCCGCCGCCAGCAAGCGGTGAAAATGATGCACCCCGTCTTCCTGACCGGGCACATAGCGCCCATGCCGGTAAAACCGTGAGCGCGTGCCGCGATGCACCTGCTCCACCACGGCCTCGTCTTCGCGCTCCACGAGGTCTACGTCGGCGCCGGCGCCCTGGCCCAGTTTTTCGGGCTTCCAGACGTAGGCCCGGAAACTGACCCGCGTCAAGTCAGTTTGTAGCGGGCGCACGATGTTGAGCGACAAGCCCCAGGGGTAAAAATTGAACATGATGTTCGGGAACAGCCAGAAGTAGTAGCCCGCCACGGACTGGCCGAAGTCCTCGTGCCCGGCAGGCAGGTCGAACACGTCCTCGCCGCCGCGCCCGATACCCACCTGGCAGTTGCTCCAGCGGAACAGTTCGGTGCGGTAGGCGCCCCAGTCGAGCGTGGTAGCCAGGCTTTTGTGTACGAACGGGATGTGAAAGCCCTCGAGGTAGTTGTCGCAGTACAAGGCCCAGTTGGCCCGCACGAGGTAGTCGCGGGAGCGGGAAGGTTCGAAGCGAAACTGCTCGACGGGCAGGAAGCCGATCTTGCGTTCCATATCCGCCACCCATTCCTCGAACGGAAACGCCGGATCGAGCGAGGTGAACACAAACTGCCGCCAGCGGTGTACGGGCAGCCGCGCGAGGTTGTCGTCGGCACAGGGGAAATTTTCCATGCCTGCGCTTTCGGGCATGGCCGCAAAGGTACCGTCGTGGTGAAAACGCC
The DNA here is from genome assembly GCA_016787285.1 of Saprospiraceae bacterium. Taxonomy (GTDB): domain Bacteria; phylum Bacteroidota; class Bacteroidia; order Chitinophagales; family Saprospiraceae; genus M3007. The sequence continues at coordinate 3,906 of JAEUUV010000328.1, forward strand.
GCCCGTGGTAGCCGCACACGATGCCGCGCTCCAGTCGCCCGGGATGCTCTACGAGGATATTGCCCCGGTGGGTGCATACGTTGGAGAGGCAATGCAGCGCGTCGGAGCCGTCGCGCAGGAGCAACAGCCGCTCCTCCAGAAAATGCTCCATGAACGAAAACGGCAGCGCGTCGTGCGGCAGCCGCACGGCTTCTTCAGCACCCGGCACGATCTGCCAGGAGCGGGCAAATATGCGTTCGCGGCACTCGTTGAGCGCTTGTTTCGACTGGTAAAATGCGCCCGGCAAGGTGGCGGCGCGGCGAATGTCGGGTTCGATAGAATACATTTCGATTGATTCGATTGATTCGATTGGAGGTTATTTTTTGTAAAAAGCCACGGTTTCGGCGAGGCCCTGCTCATTCGGCGTGGGTTTTAGTCCGAACGTACGTTCAAATTTTTCGGAGGAGAGCACATAGTCGTGCGTGAACTGGTAATTCATTTCCGCCATTTCCCGCATGAGCGGGTTAAACAAACCGATCAGCCGGAGCATCAGGGTAGAGGTGGTCTGGTATTTTGGCGGCACGCCGAAGGCTGCGGCGGCGGCTTTGGCCCAGTCGGCGCCCGTCCAGGGTTGGCGGGAAGTCGGCAGGTGCCACACCTGCCCGTCGGCACGCGCGTCGGTGCCGAGGATGGCAAGTGCCGGGCCGAGGTCCGGGACGTAGGAGTAGGTGTGTACCTTGTCGGCCCTGCCCATCAGGAAGGCGCTTTTGCCGGCGGCATAACGCTCAATAACCGTGGCATTCAGTACACTGGTGCTGCAGTTTGGGCCATAAAAATCGGCGCCGCGGGCGATGCAGGCGCGCAGGCCCTTGTCCATGGCATCCAGCAGCATGCGGTCGGTGGCCATACGGATTTTTCCTTTTTCGCTGCATGGGCGCATGGGAGTGTCTTCGATCATAGGCCCTTCGACCAGTCCGTAGGGGTACACGTTGTCCATGAAAACCAGTTTGGAGCCATGTGCCCGGCAGGCCGCAATTACATTTTCCATGATGATCGGCCAGGTGCGCCGCCATACGGCAGTTTTGTATTCAATACCGACGAGCAGGTATACGACTTCGGATCCGTCTACAGCCGCCAGCACATCGGCGGGGTTGGTGACGTCGCCCGGCATGTGTGTCCAGTCGTTGCCGGCAAAGGAACGGCGGCTGACGCCGCGAACGGAAAGATTGCGCCGGCGTAATGCCGCCGCCAGGTGTGGGCCGATAGCGCCGTTGATACCAAGGATCGTATGCATGGTGGGATGTGTTTAAGTTCGTTGGGCAAAGTTGGCAAAAGAGGTATTGAAAATGGTATCACTTTCCGATAGGCCGACCGTTCAGGTGGTTGTGTGACCCGAACAGGCGGATGGAACATTCGGCGCCTGCCCGGGGACGCCGAGATTGAATTCGGCGTGTCGGCGGATTTTTGGATACTTGCCTGTAACTTTGTCAAAAATTTTTTCAGAAATATGAGCACCGCAACTGCTACCGAACCGCTCAAACCGGCAACCCCGCGCACGATCTCGCTCCAGAGCTTTCTGGAACGCTATTCCAGCCGGGAGGAGCCATTCAAATACGAGTGGAACAAGGGCGTCGTTGAAAAAAAACCGCGAACCATGAACCGCGACCAATTCTTGCTTCTTCAAAAAATGATGCGCCTTTTCACCCAAACCAAAGCATATACGGCTATGGGCGAACTGATCGCAGAGGTGGACATGTACCTGCCCGCTGCCGAACGCACCCGTCGGGCCGACATTGCCTACCTGTCCGGCGAGCAAATGCGACTCTCGCGTACCGGCGAACCCACTGTTTGCGCCTTTGTGATCGAGGTAGTTTCCAAAAACGATCAGATCAACGACCTGGAGGACAAAATTCTCGAGTACTTCGCCAACGGCGTGCAGGTGCTTTGGGTCATTGTCCCGCATTCCAAAAAAGTGGAGGTGTACCGCTCACCCAAGGACGTGACCATCTGCTTCGGCGACGACCGATGCTCGGCAGCGCCCGTGCTCCCGGATTTTGAACTTTCTGCAAACGAGTTGTTTGCCTAAGAGCGTGTTTAAATTTTAGTGCCGAGGCGAAAGCGAGCAAATTTTGTTTCAGGCAAGGCAAAATTTGCAGCCGTAGCCGGGTGCCTACGGCGAAAATTTTAACGCAGCATGAAGCAAAATTTGCCGCTTGAAGCCCGGTGACTAAAATTTAAACACGCTCTAAATCGGCAAGGCTTTACGAAATCCTGCTCCACACCCGCGCTTCTTTTCCGGTAACCGCCAGGTGCTCCAGCAAACGCCGGTGCTCGGGCGCCGTCAGGGCCGGATCGGACTCCAGAATGCGGGCGGCAATTTCCCGCGCAGCGGTCAAAATCTGCCCGTCGCGGCCCAGATCGGCCAACAGGAACCGCAACATGCCGCTTTGTTGCGTGCCCTCCATGTTGCCGGGGCCGCGCAGGCGCAGATCGGTTTCGGCGATGACGAATCCGTCGTTGGTTTGCACCATCGTCTGGATGCGTTCGCGGGCGTCGGTGCTGAGTTTGAAACCGGTGACGAGCACGCAGTACGACTGCTCGGCGCCGCGACCCACACGCCCGCGCAACTGGTGCAACTGGCTCAGCCCGAAACGGTCGGCATTTTCGATGACCATGACCGAGGCGTTCGGCACGTTCACGCCCACCTCGATCACCGTGGTAGCCACCATGATCTGCGTTTCGCCGCGTACAAAACGCTGCATCTCGAAATCCTTGTCGGCGGCTTTCATTTTGCCATGCACAATGCTGATCTGGTACTCGGGTGCCGGAAAATCGCGGCTCAGCGCCTCGTAACCGGCCATGAGGTTGAGCATGTCCGCCTTCTCCGTTTCCTCGATCATGGGATACACCACGTACACCTGCCGCCCTTTGGCGATTTCCTCGCGCATAAAACCCTGCACGCGCAGGCGGTGCTGCTCGGTTTTGTGGATGGTGGTAATGGGTTTGCGGCCGGGCGGCAGTTCATCAATGACGGACACATCAAGGTCGCCGTACAGGGTCATGGCCAGGGTGCGGGGGATGGGCGTGGCGGTCATCACCAGTACATGCGGCGGTAGTCCGGCGCCTTTTTTCCAGAGGGCGGCGCGTTGCTCCACACCAAAGCGGTGTTGCTCGTCAATGATGGCGAGGCCGAGTTTTTGGAACACCACCCAGTCTTCCACCAGCGCGTGCGTGCCGATGACGATGTGCATCGCGCCCGATGCCAGTTCGGCGAGGATGGCTTCGCGTTTTTTGCCTTTCACCGTACCGCTGAGAAAACCCACCGAGATGCCCAGATCGCCGACCAGATCGGTGATATTGGAAAAATGCTGCTGCGCCAGAATTTCAGTAGGCGCCATGAGGCAGGCCTGGTAGCCGTTGTCTATGGCCATGAGCATGGCCATGAGCGCCACGGCGGTTTTGCCGGAACCGACGTCGCCCTGCACGAGGCGGTTCATCTGCTGGCCGGCGGCCAGGTCGGTGCGGATTTCCCGGATCACGCGTTTTTGCGCGCCGGTGAGTTCAAAGGGCAGTTTTTCGTGGTAAAAGCGGTTGAAGCAGTCGCCGATTTTGTCGAACACAAATCCCCGGGAAGCATCCTTGCGGCGGCGGCGGATTTGCAGCAGGCGCAGTTGCAGGAAAAACAGTTCCTCAAATTTCAGGCGGCGGGTGGCGGCGTCCAGTTCCTGCTGGTTTTCGGGAAAATGAATTTTTTGCAGGGCCTCCCAGCGCGGCGCCAGACGGTAGGCGTCGAGCATGAAATCGGGAAGTGTTTCGGGCACTTCGGTGCGGGCGAGTCCGTCGAGCAGGGTGCGCAGGAGTTTGCGCAGGCCCTTGGCGTCGAGGCCCTTCTGTGTCAGTTTGTCGGTCGAAGGGTACACGGGATCGAAGGTTCGGGCCGACTGCGTGTTTTCTGCCGTCACCTCCTCCATTTCAGGGTGTGTGAAATTGAAACGCCCGTTGAACGCCGCCGCGCGGCCAAACACGACGTACTCCTTGCCTGTGTGCAGCGAGCGCTCCAGCCATTGCACGGCCTGAAACCAGACGAGTTCGATGGAGCCGGTCTCGTCGCGCAGGGTACCCACGAGGCGTTTGGCGCGGCCTTCGCCCACGGTTTCCAAGCGACGCAGGATGCCTTTGATCTGGTACTGCTCGCCTTCGGTCTGGATGTCGCGGATGCGGTGGAATTTGGTGCGGTCAATATACCGGAAGGGGAAGTGAAATAACAGGTCGCCACAGGTGAATACCCCGAGTTCCTTTTTCAGAACATCGGCGCGCTGGGGGCCTACGCCCTTGAGGTATTCGATGGCGGTGTCGAGCATGACCGGGCAAATGTAACAGAATTTGTTTTGAAAAGCTCGGACGTAATAACAATGGCAACGCGGAGTACACGGATTTTGCGGAGGCCCGCGGATTTTTTAAAAATCAGTGGTAATCCGTTTGATCTGTGTGTTCCGCGTTGCCATTCTTGCCGCGCTCGGAAAAAATCTGCGGCTATCCGCAAAATCTGCGTAATCCGCGTTGCTATTGACTCTCCGAGCGTACATGCGTACCCCACAAAGGGAAAACCGGCAACAGAACCTGTTTCAGCCGTCCGCTCCTGCACTGCGCATTTGTTTCAATAAACTTGAATTTCCAAAAACAGTATGTCGAAAAAACACGCCTTGCGCAAAAGTTTAACGCCTTTCGTTTGGTAAATTGAAAACGTTTTTTTTATTTTTGTGCGCTTTTAAAAACAACCCCGACGAAATATCGCGACGAAATCCTCCCTGTACCCCGCAGGAAGCCTCCCGATCCGATTTTTTCACCATCAAAATGTTCCAATTATGAACAGTTTTAAATTTTCTGTCCCCCCCCCCCGCACAGCCCTCCTGCTGACCTGTGCATTTCTCTTCACCCTGAACCTGATTATGTCCTGCCGGCGTGACGCGCCGGAACTGCGGGAGCCGCAGACGCCGGGAGATGCCGCCGTGACACTTCGAGCGCCCTGTACCGATCCAGGGCTTTGTGATTGTGCTATTACGACTTATGAAGATGTTACGCTTGATTTATGTGGCGACATTACTTATGCCATAACAAGTTGTAACTTTGGTTGCAATCCCTCCACAGACTTCGGAATATCGGGCGAGTTTGAAGCATTGGTAACGCGAAATCTTTGCGTGGACCCTGGTGCCAATCTTTGCATCTACAATCCAAGCACAACAGACTCAGTGGATGTTCGTGTTTCTTTTGGCGGCAGTACGCCACAATTCGTCACCATTCCTCCGAGTGACAGAAGGTGTTTTAGTACGAATCAAGATTGTGATGTGACGAATATTGACTGCAATTGAATATTGAGGCAGTACCTGATTGGAATAGCCGTTTGTGAATACTATTTTAGGTGTATTTCTTCGGCATCCGATGGTCGGGTACTGCCTTATTTTTCTCACACGGCATTTTCGTCAAGATACGCATCATACTTTTCAGAAGTACCAAGTCAGTCTGAATAAAATGCCTAAAAGTTGTACATAAGGCATGGCCAAGCAAATTGTCTGGTTACCATTAATTATATTTTTCTATTTTAAAGGTTTTTCGCAATGCCCAATGTTAGAACCAATTGTAGGGCTAACAAACGTGCAAGCCTGCATTGGTACCTATTTATCCCTATTCCATACCTAATTCTGCAAATGCCAATTTAGTCTGGAGTATTTCACCATCAAACATGGGTACGATTCAAGGTTCACCAAATGGGCCAACAGCGACAGTTTTTTGGTATGATTATCAATCTACGGCAGAATTATGTGCTACTCCTACTAACCCATGCTACGATCCCGCGCCTATATGTACCACGGTTAACGTGACACCATTTCCATATGTAATTGAAGAAAGCCATATTCGACTTTGTGCCGGGCAACCATACTATCGGGTGATTCAAGGCTCTCCAAATACCGAATTTTTGTGGACCTGCACCAATCCTGCTACAGGAGCTCCTCCATCAGGTGTAAATGTGATTGATTTTACTGCCGCCAATGTCACGGCTTACACAGTCGGTACCATTTTTATGCAGCCTTGGCAGGGGAATTGTATGGGAGGCTTAGGCCAAATCCTCGTCATGGTTTACCCCCTCCCCACAGTTACTCCCCCCGCCCCTGTCACCGCCTGCGGGGGCGTGCCAGTGTCCGTTGCATTTCAGGGTACCCCCGGAGCCGACTTCCTCTGGACAAACGACAACCCCGCCATCGGCCTGCCGGCTTCCGGCTCAGGGAACATCAGTTTCAACGCCGCACCGGTCACCCAGACCGAAACGGCCACCATCACCGTCACGCCCTCTCAGGTCAACGTAGATGCCTCCGGTTCCGTTACCTGCACCGGCGACCCGGTCACGTTCACCATTACGGTCAAACCTACCCCCACGGTGGACGACCCGCCCGACCTGTCCGTGTGCTGCGGCGAACCCGTGGCCGTGGCGTTCAGCGGCTCGGGCAGCGCCCCCACCTACGCCTGGACGAACTCCCTGCCCGCCATCGGCTTGCCCGCTTCGGGTACGGGCAATATCAGTTTCAGCGCCGCCAACCCCGGCGCATCGCCCCTGACCGCCACCATCAGCGTGCAGGCCACTCAGGACGGCTGCACCGGGCCGCCGCAGGCATTCGCCGTCACCGTCAAACCCATCCCCGCCGCCGGGCCGCAAAACAACCGCGCCGTATGCGCCGGGCAGGCCCTGTCCGTAGCGCTCAGCGGCACGCCTGCGGGTACCACCTTCACCTGGGAAAACTCCAATCCCGCCATCGGGTTGCCGGCCTCCGGCTCGGGAAATATCAACTTCACTGCCGCGCCGGTGGCGGCACAAGAAACGGCTACCATTACCTACACCCCTGTGCTCAACGGCTGTGTCGGCCCGCCCGCTTCGTTTCAGATCACCGTCAACCCGCTGCCGGTGGCCGATCCCCTGCCCGGCATCATAGCCTGCGCCGGCGACGAACTGGAGGCCGTATTCAGCGGCTCGCCCGGCAGCACCTACGCCTGGGAAAACTCGAACACCGCCGTCGGGCTGGGTTTGTCCGGCACAGGAAACATCAACTTCACCGCCGCCAATGTGGCCGTCACGCAGTCGGCCACCGTCACGGTGACGCCCACGGCGCTGGGCTGTGCGGGGCCGCCCATGTCGTTCGGCATCACGGTGCGCCCGCGCCCTGTCGTCACCGCGCCCGACAGCGTGGCCGTGTGTCCCGGCGACACGGTAGCCGTGGCCCTCACGGGCAGCCCCGGAGCCACGCTCAATTGGATCAATGCCGACACCGCCATCGGCCTCGGCCCGGCGGGCGTGGGCAATATCCTGTTCGTGGCCGCGCCGGTGACCGACACCACCACGGCGACCGTCACCATCACTCCGGTAGCCGCCGCCTCGGGCTGCGTGGGGCAGCCGGTGACCTTCGCTATCACGGTGAACAAATGCTGCGCCACCAGCGCGGGCACACTTGATACGGCAACTGTCACGCTCTGCGGGCCGGACAAAATTATCAGTTTGAACCTGCCGGGAAACCATCACCTGGAGCCGGGCGACACGCTGCGCTACATCCTGTACGCCAACCCGGCCAACCCGCTGGGCAGCATCGTGCAGTACTCCGACACGCTGCTGTTCCACTTCCTGCCCGACTCCATGCAGCTCGACAGCGCGTACTTCGTGGGCGTACTGGCCGGGCCGCTGCTCGCGGGCGACAGCCTGCTGTTAAATGCGGCGGCGAAATGTTTTTCGCTGCACAAAGGCCCGAGGGTGCGCTGGGTGAAAAAACCGGCGATGTCGGTAGCCCTGCCGCCCGAGGCGGTATGCGGCGACGGCTGCGTGGACGTGCAGTTCGACCTCGCGGGCACGCCGCCATTCGAGTTCACCTGGCACATCATGCAGAACGGACAGGTGCTGCTGAGCCGCGACGAGACGGTGGCCACGGGGCATCAGCACACGGTCATGGTTTGCCCGCAGGATTTTGACCTGCCGGCAGCGGGCAACGAGTTGGTGCAGTTCCGGGTGGTGTGGCTGACGGATCGGTATTGCGGGTGCGGAGATTGAGGGTTTGCGCTCGTAGAGTTAATGGCAACGCGGAGTACACGGATTTTTCGGATTGCCACGGATTTTTCCCGGCGCGGCAACAATGGCAACACGGATTACACAGATCAAACGGATTGTCACGGATTTTTAAAAATCTGCGGCCATCCGTTTGATCTGTGTAATCCGTGTTGCCATTGTTGCCGCGCCGGGTTTTTTCTCCACCATTCCCCGAATTCACCCGAACTTGCCCCTATGAAAACCTGCCGCATTCTCTCGATTTTGATTTTGTTTGCCGGAACGGCTACCGCCCAGCAACTCCGCGGCCTCGTGCGCGATGCCGACAGCGGCGCCCCGCTCGCCGGCGTGAGCATCAGCCTGGGCACTACACCCGAAATTGATGCGCTGGCCATCAATACCGACGCAAACGGTCTGTTTTTCACCGATGCGCTGCCGCCCGGGGTGTACCTGTGTTTTTTCAGTCTCGACGGCTACGAGCCGGTGCTGATCCCGGAAGTGCGCATCGCGTCGGGCAAGGAAACCGTGCTGGATGTGACTATGCGCGCCTCGCCCATGGAACTGCCCGACGTGACCGTAAAAGCCGACGCGCCCGACCGACGTGCCCTGCAACCGCTCGGCGAAATACCGCTCACGCGCGAGCAAACGCAGCGTTTCCCGGCGACGTTTTTCGACCCCGCCCGGCTGGCACTGGCCTACCCCGGTGTGGCCAATACCGACGACCAGGCCAATGGCCTCAGCATCCGCGGCAACGGCCCGGCCGGTGTGCGCTGGCGCCTCGAAGGTGTGGACGTGGTGAACCCCAACCACCTGTCCAATGCCGGCACGTTCGGCGACCGGCCCGCTACTTCCAGCGGCGGCGTGCTGCTGTTTTCCGCCCAATTGCTCGACAACTCCTCGCTGCTGCTCGGCGCCTACCCGCCCGGCTACGGCGACGCGCTCGGCGGCATCATGGACATGTACTGGCGGCGCGGGAATGCGGTGCAACACGAATTCACGGTGCAGGCCGGCCTGATCGGGCTGGACGTAGCCGCCGAAGGGCCTTTGAGTAAAAAAAACGGCCACTCGTACCTGGCCAACTACCGCTACTCGACCGTGGGGTTGCTCGGGCAGATGGGCATTTCGTTCGGCGGCGAACAAATCAGTTATCAGGATTTTTCCTTCAAACTCGATTTTGAAGGGAAAAGCGGCGGTCACTGGTCCTTGTTCGGCACCGGCGGCTACAGCCGGAACACATTCAGCCCGCCCGCCGACAGCGCCGAGGTGAAGCAGTACAAGGATTTGTTCCACATTGACTTCCGGTCGGGCACCGGCATTCTGGGGCTTTCGTACTGGAAGCCCCTTGGAAAAAACACCCACCTGAAAACTGCGATCATCGGCTCCGCACAGGGCAATGTACGGGAGTCGAATGGAGCAGGTTTTTCGGAACGAGATACCGGGCTGGATTTGCGGCTGGGGCTTTCAAGTACGTTGTCGCACCGCATCAGCGAAATAGCCCGGTTACAGGCCGGCCTGCAAGTGCAGGCCGTTGCGAATGAAGTGGATGCCGACCGAAGTTTTTTTCCGGTGTACTACGGCTATTCCCGCAGCTGGATCTGGCAGCCCTGGTTCAGTTTGCGCCTCACGGATGCCCGCGACCGCACCAGTGCCACTTTCGGTTTTCACAGCCTGTTTTTTTCCGCCACGGGCGACAAAACCACCCTTTCGCACGCCGTGCTGGAGCCGCGCCTGACCATCACACAGCGCTTAGGCCGACGGCACCGGCTGGCTTTTGCTGCGGGCCTGAACAGCCAGACCCACCCGATGTGGTGGTATTCGATCGAAGTGTCGAACTACTTGCCGGACGACAAGCATTTTTCCGGCAACGCCCTGGCGCGCGCGCTGCAAGTATCGCTGCGGCACACCTGGAATCCCGGCGACCTGTGGGCGCTCAAGTCGGAAGTGTTTTACCAGCGGCAGTACCACATCCCGGTGGCGGCGCGAGCGTCGAATGCATTTTCGATGGTGAATGTGAGCGAAGTGCAACTGTTCGAGCCGCTGACGGCCACAGGCCTCGCCGAAAACATGGGAATCGAACTTTCTGCCGAGCGCTACCTCGCCGCCGGCTGGTTTCTGCTGGCCAACACCACCCTGATCGACGCCCGCTACCAGGGTAGCGACGAGGTTTGGCGCGCCTCCCGCTGGAATCTCGGGCACATCGCCAACCTGACGGCGGGCAAGGAGTGGCAACGTGGCGCCGACTGGCCGGAAAAATCGCGTGCGTTCGGGGTGAACGGACGCATCACCTGGACGGGCGGGCAACGCGCTGCACCCGTGGATAAAACGGCCTCGGCTGCCGCCAAAACGACCGTATTCGATTTCAGCAACGGCTACTCCGAACAGCAACCGGGTTTTGTGCGCCTCGACCTGCGGGTGTACTGGCGGCGAAACATCGGCAAACGCCGAAACAGCCTGTTTGCGATGGATTTTCAGAACATTACATTTCAGAAAAACACCGCCTACCGGTATTACGATCCGTACACGGGCAACGTGGAAGTGAAGGAGCAACTGGGCCTGGTACCGAACCTGTCCTGGCGACTGGAGTGGTAAGGCAGGATCCCGGCCTTTCACTGCGCCGGCGCCAATGGAGGATCACCCCTGCATTGGATACGGACAAAAAAATTGTTTCAAATCCGTGTTGACGTTTTTCGCTCCTCCGGCACTTCCGGGTGTATTGTCGAACAATCTAAACCATTCGCAACATGAAACGCACACACCTTTTGCTCGTCCTGCTCGCCTTTGGCACAGCCCTCTGCAACGCCCAAAACGAACCGCCGGCCAACGTGCCCAAGGGCCGCCTGACCCTGCCGACGGTAAAAAAATTGAATTTCAAAACCTGAGCGCCACACCGGAAGCGTATTCCTTCAAGGATATGGCTGCGGGCAAATACCAAAAAATGCCCGCATCGAGCATCCTGCGCATCGAACAGCAAACCGGCACGGAAGCCGGTGAGTGGGCCTTGTACCTCGGTGGCGCCGGCCTGGTCGGAAGCCTGCTTGGCGTGTTGAGCGCCAAAAGTGATGCAACTTCGCTTGGCGGCGAAGTGGACGACTCCAAACTCGTCCCCATCGTACTGGGACTGACCGCCGCCGCCGCACTCATCGGAGCGGCCATCGGCTCGGGACAGAAAAAATACCGGACGGTGTACGACGCCCCCTCCAAAGCAACTACTTCCACGTCGTTTGCGCCATTACGGATAAAAATTGCCTCGCCTGCTCCGCGGAGCATTGGTATCGGTTTGAGCCTGAATCTAAACTACACAGGCCGCTGATTGCACACACAAAAACACATAAAAAACAACAGCCATGACGATCCAACAGATTTTCCGCACCACATTTCTGGGCGCAGTACTCGCCCTCACGGCCTGCTCCACCGCCAAAATTGAAGACCCCGCCGAACAGGAGCGCCTCCGAAACCTGACCGCCCCTGCCGACATGGCGCTGGTTTATTTCGTCCGCCCGGCCGCCGTCGGCGCAGCGATCAGCATGAGCGTCACCTGCGACGGCAGTCCGATCGGCGCTACCAACGGCAAACGCTACATCTTTGCCTATGTCAAGCCGGGCAAACGGGAGTTTGTGTCTAAGGCCGAAAACAAGGATGAACTGCTTATCGAACTGGAGGCCGGCAAAACCTATTATTTTGAACAGGAGGTAAAAATGGGCATCCTGTACGCCAGAAACCGCCTATCCCGGCTCGAAGATGCCGACGGCAAACGGAAATTCGCGAAATGCAAGTTGTCGGGCGACTTTCCGGCGTATGTGCCGGCTGGTGCTTCTAAAAAGTAGTTTTCGGAATCGGCACGAATGACGACCGGGTGCAGTTTTTTCCCCTGAAAAGCCGACTTTTGCACCGGTTTTGCGACAGCCTTTTTACCCGCAAACTGCTCAGCCATGCAGTACAAACTCCTCCTTGCCATTCTGGCTTTTTTTTCCGCTAATACGGTTACCGACCCCCGCCCCGGCGTAGTCAAGTGGACCACTGAAACCGACCACGACTTCGGCACGCTCCGCCAGGGCCGTACGGCAACGTTTACGTTCACGTTCCAAAATGCACTCGAAGAGCCGATTGTACTTGAAACCGTGCGCACTACCTGTGGCTGCACCGCCGCCGAATGGACGGAGGCGCCGGTGGAGGCCGGGCAGGCCGGCGAAGTCGTCATTGAGTACAGTGCCGACCGCCGAGGCGATTTCAAAAAAAAGATCACGGTTTTTTTTGACAAACAGCGCAAGGCGGAAACCTTGTGGATACGGGGAACGGTGGAATAAACCTGCGCAACTTGTCTGGGCATTTGTGTAAATGGAATGAATCAAGCATCCCTGCCCTACCTTTGAGCGAAAAACAATCCGCAACCGATCGTCAAGTACCCACGCATGTTTCAGTTTTTTCGCTCGGATACGCCCGGCCAATGGACCGATGAGGCCCTGCTGGCACGCTACCAGTCAAGTGGCGAGGCGCGGTATTTGGGTGTGCTGTACGAGCGCTACATGCCGATGGTATACGGGGTGTGCTTGAAAATCCTGCGCGATCCCGGCAAGTCGGAAGACGCCGTGATGAGCATTTATGAAGAACTGGTTCGCAAGGCCCGGGAGCATCAGGTGGAGTCGTTCCGGGGCTGGCTGTATGTACTGGCCCGCAACCATTGCCTCATGGAATGGCGGAAAAACCACCGCCGCCCCACCGACTACCACGCTCCGGAAGACATGGTGCATTACGACGCGGTGGAAGCGGCATTCGAAGTAGAACTGCCCGGCGCGGAGGACAAGTCGCTCGAAAAATGTCTGGAGCAACTGCCCGCCAACCAGCGAACCAGCGTGCAAATGTTTTATCTGGAAGAAAAATCCTACAAAGAAATAGCCGGGCTGCTGGCGGAGGAGGTCGGGAAAATCCGCTCCTACATCCAGAACGGCCGGCGAAACCTGAAAATCTGTTTGGAAAAAACCGGTGCCGGGCTGAAACTATGAACAAGCAAACTACCGACGACGCGCGTTTCCTCGAACTTCTGGAACGCTGGCTCAACGGGGCGTTCGACCGCGCCGACGAACGGGAACTGCATGCCCTGTCGGAAAAAGACGCCTTCCGCCGGGAGGCCTGGGAGGGTTTTTCAGCGCTACCGGAAGCCGAGCACGAAGCAAACCTTGCCCGCATCCGCAGGCGTTTGCAGGATAAAAATCACCGTCGCCGGGTACCACTCGGCGCCTGGATGGCAGCGGCCGCCGCCCTGACGCTCGTGGTGGCAGCGCTCTGGTTCTGGGCGGATACGACGCCTGTTTCGGAAACCGCGCCGGTGGCGCAGTCTGTGGAAAAAACATCTGTCGAGACATCGGACACCGGGCCTTCGGCAAACGACCTCGCCACCGCCGCACCCGCACCTGAATCCTCGGCTTCCGGGCCGGCGCCGGCTGGAGCGGTAGCGCGCCCCCCGCGAACCGAGTCCGCCGAAAACACACCCCGGCCCGAGACAGAAATTCTGGCCGATGTCCTGAACGAAGCTGCCGACCAAAGCGAAGCCCCTGCAAAAGCCGAACAGGGCGCCGGACTCGCCCGCCCGGAAGCCAAATCCGTGCAACAGGAAGCCGATGCCGTAGCGCTCCCCCCGGCAGCAGCGCCGGTTTTTGAACGGGCTGCTGCCGGAGAAACAGCCAAACCGGCCGTAGCGGAACCGACGGCACTGCCGCGTAAAAAAGCCGACAGCGCTTTGCAGGATATTGCCCGAACAACGGGTGGGGCACTGCCGGCCGAACCGGCAGGCGGCTGGGACAATTTCCGCGAATACCTGCGCCGCAATGCCCGTCTTCCCGAGGCGGCCCGAAACAACAACGTCAGCGGCAGTGTGCGCTTGCAATTCACCGTCGGTTCCGATGGCAAACCCGACAACCTCAAATTTCTTCAAAAACTCGGCTATGGCTGCGAAGAAGTAGCCGAGCGTTTGGTGCGGCAGTTCGATTGGGCGCCGCCGGGCAATACGCCGGTACTGGTGGAAGTGCCGTTCCGGCGGTAGGTGGCGGACTGCTTGCCCAAAACCAAAATACGCTCAGGCTGTTTAATCGGAACCTTCGGCAATTAGTCCATACTTTTGTCACACTCAATTCCGGCATGCCCGACGCGGGGCGCTTATTTTTCGATGAAAAGACAGGCTGAAGCCAGAATCCCCACCCGGGTGGGAAATTTCACCATGATCGCTTACGCGGCAAATGCCAATGAGCGCATGCCGCATCTTGCCCTGCTGGCCGACGGTTTCGACCCTTCACGGCCCGTGCCGGTGCGTATTCACTCCGAATGTATGACCGGCGACGTGTTCGGCTCCCGCCGTTGCGATTGCGGCGAGCAACTCGACGCCAGCCTGCGCATCGCCGCCGAACGGGGCGGACTCGTCATCTACCTGCGCCAGGAAGGCCGCGGCATCGGCCTCATCAACAAACTGAAGGCCTACAACCTGCAAGACCTCGGCCTCAACACCGCCGAAGCCAATACCCACCTCGGCTTCGATGTGGATGCCCGTCAGTACGAATGCGCGGTGTTCATACTGCAAGACCTCGGCATTGATGCCGTCGAACTCATTACCAACAACCCCGACAAGGTGGACGCCCTGCGCCACTCGCCTGTGCGGGTGGCTGCCCGTATCCCGCTCGTCATCAAACCGCACGACGACAATCGCGATTATTTGGTGACCAAGCAGGAGTTGATGGGCCATTTGCTGGGGCTGTGAGGGCTTTTTCTTAAGGGATAGGACACGCAGGCGCCAAATTCGTAACGAGGATTTCGCAGATCATACCTTCCCGAAGGGTACATTTGCAAACTTGTTTCATCCTAATCCTCGCCAACGACATGAAAGTCATCTGTACCCTATTGCTGCTATTCCTATGGATCAAGGCCGTTTTCGCCCAACTTCCCCCGGCCTGTCCGATTCCTAATCCACCGCTGGCAAAAACCTGCGCCTCGGCCTGCATTCTGTGCGAACTGGACGGCTACTCCTCTGCCACTACCCAATCCTCGCAGGGCCAGCAAATCCCTGGCTTTTGTACCCAAGTTGTCCACAGCATGGGCTACATCGGGTTTGTGGCAGGTTCCACTAACCTGACGTTTGACGTGACGGTAGGCAATTGCACCCTGGGCAACAGCATCGAAATGGGCCTGTACCAAACGGATGATTGCCAGTCGTTCAATCTGGTTGGCGACTGCAATACCGCCATGTTCACCGGCAACACGTACAGTTTTTCCAACTCGGAACCGCTGCACCCCGGCTGCCCGTATTTTCTGGTGTTCGACAACAACGGCCCTGCCGCCTGCGCGTTCACGGTAGCGGTGACCGGCGGGAGCGCATCTGCTCCGCCGGTTGCTCCACCCGAACTGCCCGACGGCCCCGCAGCGGTATGCCCCGGCACCACGGCGGTGTACACCATTCCGCCCATTGACGGCGCCTGCCACTACCGCTGGACAGCCCCTCCGGGAGCCACCATCAATGGCATGAATTCGCCCGTAAGCCTCACGCACGAGGAGGGCACTTCCGTCACCGTCACCTGGGGAAATCAGGGCGGCCAACTGTGCGTGCAGGGCATGAACCCCTGCAACAACGGCCCGACGGCTTGCCTGCCGGTAACGGTGGCGCCCATTCCTCCCACGATTTTACCGCCGGTAACCGTCTGCAACGGCGAAGGCTACGAGTGGCTTGACGGAAATAACTACATAACCACCCAACTGCTGACATACACCTACGTCACACCCGAAGGCTGCGACAGTGTGGTGCGGCAGCAGTTGAACGTGCGCCCGCCGATTGTGACCGCGCTTGGCGTTTTGCGCATATGTGCGGGGGATTGCCTGCAAATCGGAAATGGAATCTACTGCACCGGCGGTTCGTTTTCGGAGGTGCTCACCTCGGAAACCGGCTGCGACAGCACCCTGTTTTTCACCGTGGTGGTCATTCCGGTGGAAGCACAAATCGCACCGACCGATACAATCACCTGCCTGTTACTAGATGTGCTACTCAACGGCTCGGGCTCCACAGCCGATCAGTACCACTGGTTCAACCCCGCAGGTGTCGGTTTTTCTACAGACTCTGTGACAACGGCAAGCGACACCGGTCTTTTTACCCTCGTGGTTACCCGCGTTTTTTCGGGAATCACCTGCCACGATACCGCTACGGTTATTGTGCCGGGCAATCTTCAGCCGCCACAAGTGACTGCCTTTGGCGACAGCATTACCTGCGTGCAACCGGTGGCGCCCATCAGCGGCAGTTCCAGCATCCCGGGAACCACCTTTGCCTGGGCGGGACCGAACAATTTCTTTGCAACAATTGCCGATACCACCGCCACGATCCCCGGTATCTACGTGGTGACGGGCACCGCGCCCAACGGCTGCGCCAGACAGGATACCTTGTGGATTGTTTCCAATACGGCATATCCGGTGGTATCCATCGCCCTGCCGGATACGCTCACTTGTGCACGCGATTCGGTTTTTTTACAGACAAATGTGTCTCCCGCCGGCACAAGCCTTGTGTGGTCGGGGCCAAGCGGTTTTTCCGCCACGACAGACACGGTGGCGGTTTTTTTGCCGGGCAGTTACACCGTGCTGGCTCTGGCGCCCAACGGCTGCGCCGACACCTTTTCGGTTGCGGTTTTCACCGATACGCTGACGCCGCAGGTGTCGGCAACGGGCGATACCATCACCTGCGCGCAGGACACGGTGACGCTCTCAGGGCAGGTGACGCCGGCGAACAGCACGGTCGCCTGGGCCGGCCCGCAAGGGTTTACCTCCAGCCAACTAAACCCTGCCGCCACCTTGCCCGGCCTGTACCAACTGACGGCTACTGCGCCTAACGGCTGCACTGCTTCCGTCGGCCTGCAGGTGGTGGCCGATACCCTTGCTCCCCAACCGGCGATTGCCGGCGCCGACACGCTCACGTGTTCCCGGGACACCGTAATCCTTTCGGCAAACCCGAATCCTGCCGGTACGATCCTGGTTTGGACCGGCCCCCTGGGCTTTACTTCGGGCGACACTGCCGTGGCAATTTCGGTTCCCGGCATGTACACGCTCCGTGCTACGGCTGCCAACGGCTGCTCGGCTATTGCCGTTGCAAACATTCCCGCCGACACTCAGGCTCCCGAGCTGAGCGCGTCCGGTGGCACCCTGACCTGCATTCAAACCAGCCTGACGCTAAGCGCCAATGTGTTGCCGGCAGGCAGTACCCTGCTCTGGAGCGGTCCGAATAATTTTTCTTCCACCGACATGAATCCGGCGGTCGGCATACCCGGCACGTACATCCTCACGGCAACCGGACCGAACGGCTGCACCGCCTCGGCAACGGCGACGGTTTTGGCCGATGCCTCCATCCCGACGGTGAGCGCCGGCGGCGGTACCATCACTTGTGCCCAAAATGCAGTAACGCTTTCGGCTACGGTGACGCCTCCCGGAACGCCGGTGCAGTGGGCCGGCCCGCAGGGGTTTGTGTCCGGCCAACTGAATCCGGTAGCCGTACTTGCCGGCGCCTACACGCTCACGGCTACTACCACGAGCGGCTGCACGGCTACCGCTACGGCGGTGGTCGGGGTGGACACCGTGTCGCCGGTGCTGAACGTATCGGGCGGCGTCATTACGTGCAGCCAGCCGGCCATCGGCCTTTTCGCCAACCTGACGCCGGCCAATGCAAGCCTTGCGTGGAGCGGGCCGGGAGGGTTTTCGTCCAATTTGCCGAACCTCTTGGTGTCCGTACCTGGCACGTACACCGCCGTAGCCGGTTTGCCGAACGGCTGCACCAGTCAGGCTACTACCTTGGTGGCGGCAGATACCGCTGCGCCGACGCTCACGCTCGGCGGCGGGGTGCTGACCTGTGCAGAGCCGGCGATCAACCTGAGCGCCGTCATGGCGCCCGCCGCCGGCGCCGTCTCGTGGTCGGGGCCGCAGAATTTCAGTTCCACCCAACCCAACCCGTCCGTGGACATTCCCGGGGCCTACTCGGCTACCGCCACCGCTGCGAACGGCTGTACCGCAACGGGCACTATTTCGGTAACGGCAGACACCCTGCCGCCACCGGTGACGGCGAGCGGCGGTACGCTAACCTGCGCCGAACCGACGGTGGTGGCACAGGCGAACGCCGCCCCCGGCGCAACTGTGTTGTGGTCGGGGCCGCAGAATTTCAGTTCCGCCCAAACCAATCCGGTTGTGCTCCTTCCCGGGGCTTACACGGTGGTGGCTACGGGGGCCAACGGCTGTACTGCCGAAGCAAGCGCCACGATCGGTATTGACACGATTTCGCCGCAAGTGAGCGCTTCCGGCGGCTTGCTGACCTGCCTGCAACCGCAACTCGCGCTCACGGCTTCGGTTTCTCCGGCCAATGCCTCAGTGGTCTGGAGCGGGCCGGACAATTTCACCTCACCGTTGCTGCAACCTGTCGTGTCTGTAGCCGGCACATACACGCTGCTGGCCACGAATGTGAACGGCTGCACCGGAACCGCTACGGCCGTCGTGACGGCAGATACCGGTTTTCCGCAAGTGGCAGTGTCGGGTGGCACGCTGACTTGTTCGCAACCTGCGCTGACGCTGATGCCGGTTTTTTCGCCGCAGGCGAGTACAGTTGCCTGGTCGGGGCCACAAAATTTCAGTTCCGGCCTAATCAACCCGACCGTTTCGGTACCAGGCACCTACACGATCACGGTGACTACGCCGGCGGGTTGTACGGCTACGAGCGAGGCAGCGGTGCTGATAGATACCGTTGCACCGGTGCTCGCAGCAACCGGCGGCGTACTGACCTGCGCCCAGCCGGTGCTGAACCTTTCCGCCCAGGTACTCCCGACAGGCAGCCCGATTTTGTGGCAGGGGCCGAACGGATTTTTATCGGCGGTTTTGAATCCGGCAGTCGCAGTTGCCGGTGTGTACCAAATTACCGCCACAGCGCCCAACGGCTGCACCGGAACGGCTAACGCCGGCGTGACGGCCGATACCGTTGCGCCACAGGTGGCGGCAACGGGCGGCCCGCTCAGTTGCCTGCAACCCTCGATTTCGCTGAGTTCCACGGTGATTCCTGCAAGCAGCACCTTGCTCTGGAGCGGCCCGCAGCAGTTTTCCTCGACCTTGCCGAATCCCGCCGTGAATTTGGCGGGGACATACACCCTGACGGCCACGGCGCCCAACGGCTGCACCGCCACCGCCACGGCGTCGGTCACTGCCGATACCGGCTTGCCGCAAGTGTCGGTGAACGGCGGCACGATCACCTGCGCACAGCCGCAGGTGGCGCTGTCGGGAAATGCAACCCCGACCGGATGCGCCCTGCTCTGGAGCGGGCCGCAGGGGTTTTCGTCCGTCCAGCCCGGCCCGGCGGTAGACATTCCAGGCGTGTACACGCTCACGGCTACCCTGCCGAACGGCTGCTCCAACACGGCCACGACCACGGTGGCCGCCGACACCATCCGTCCGACCGTGACGGCCACCGGCGGCGAACTGACCTGCCTTGTGGAAACGGTAATCCTCAACGCCGAATTTGA
>JAEUUV010000329.1 GCA_016787285.1 Saprospiraceae bacterium
AGGGAAAACGCCGGGTCGAAGTCAAGGCTGGTGTGCGACACGTCGTCGTGGATGCCTACGGTGAAATGGTTTTTCGGCTGTGGTTTTTTCAGTTCGTCAAAAACCGCTTTTACCATCGCCGGCGTGAATTCTTTGGACGACAGTCCATACCGCCCGCCGATGACGCGGGGCAGACTTGCAAGTTTTCCATCGCTAAACGCCTCGGCGAGCGTGGTGACCACATCGCTGTACAGCGGTTCGCCGCCGGCGCCGGGTTCCTTGGTGCGGTCGAGCACTGCAATCCGTTGCGCCGTCGGCGGGAGCATTTGCAAAAAGGCCTCGCCGGCCCAGGGGCGGTACAGGCGTACCTGCAGCACGCCGATTTTTTCGCCCGCGGCATTCAGGATACGGGCGGTTTCGTCGGCGGTTTCCACGCCCGAACCCATGAGCACCAGTACGTGCTCGGCATCGGGTGCGCCGTGGTAATCGAAAATGCGGTAGGTACGGCCCGTCAGTTTGGCGAAGCGATCCATTTCCGCCTGCACGATACCGGGTGTGGCGGCGTAGTACGGATTGGCGGTTTCGCGGCCCTGAAAATACACGTCGGGGTTTTGGGCGGTGCCGCGCACTACGGGTGCGTCGGGGTTGAGCGCCCTGCGCCGGTGAGCGCGCACCAGATCGTCGTCGAGCATGGCGCGAATGTGCTCGTCGGAGATCAGGGCGATTTTGTTCACCTCGTGCGAGGTGCGGAAGCCGTCGAAAAAGTGGATAAACGGAATGCGCGCCCGAAGGGTGGCAGCCTGACAAATGAGTGCCATGTCGTGCGCCTCCTGCACCGACGCCGAGCACAGCAGGGCGAAACCCGTGGGCCGGGCGGCCATCACGTCGCTGTGGTCGCCGAAGATGGACAGGGCCTGTGCGGCCAGCGAACGCGCGGCCACGTGCAGCACGGCGCTGGTCAGTTCGCCCGCAATTTTGTACATGTTCGGCAGCATGAGCATCAGCCCCTGCGAGGCAGTGAACGTGGTGGTGAGCGCCCCGGTCTGCAGGGCGCCATGTACCGCGCCGGCGGCGCCGCCCTCGCTTTGCATCTCGATGATCTCGGGCACATTGCCCCAAATGTTGGGCACACCTTTGGCCGACCACTCGTCGGCCAGTTCGGCCATGGGTGACGAAGGCGTGATGGGGTAAATGGCGCACACCTCGTTGACCCGGTAGGCGATGTACGTGGCGGCTTCATTGCCGTCTATGGTGACGATTTTAGACATGGCGCTTGCGATTTCGCAGTTATTCAAGCGCCAAAAGTAGCCGGGCAGGCGGGGGTGCTCCGGTGACGGGAGTCAAGGCGACGGGTGATGATCGTCGAAAGTTGAAACGTCGGCGAGGTTCGGAAACGTCGGCGAGGTTCGGAACCTCGCCGACGTTGAACACTGCCTACAAAATCGCCGCCCGCGCCGCGTCCAGCATACGCCGGCACTCGGCGAGGTCCGGCCCCTGGGCATAAACGCGTAGTACCGGTTCGGTGCCCGAAGCGCGAATCATCACCCACTTCTCGTCGCCGAGCAGGAATTTCCAGCCGTCCAAATCTTCCATGCCTTTGATGGTGTAGTTGCCGAAGGACTTGTACTGGCGGGCTTTGCAGGCAGCAATCACGGCTTGTTTTTGTTCCTCCCGGATGTGCAGGTCGTCGCGGTCGAAAGCGAAGGCGCCCACGGTGTCGTACACTTCCTGCACGAGGCCCTTGACGGTTTTGCCGGTTTTGGCCATGAACTCGAGTACGAGCAGGCCCATCCAGATGCCGTCGCGTTCGGGGATGTGGCCTTTCACCGCCAGTCCGCCCGATTCCTCGCCGCCCACGAGCACATCTTCGGTGGTCATGATCTCGGCGATGTACTTGAACCCGACGGCGGTGATCTCGTAGGGGAGTCCGAATTTTTCGGCCATTTTTTTCAACTTGTCGGTCACGGAGAAGGTGAACACGACCTTGCCGCGCATGTCTTTGTACTTGTACAGGTACAGCAGCAGGATGAGCAGGAGGTGGTGGCTGTCCACGAAGTTGCCGTCCTCGTCGTACATGCCGATGCGGTCGGCGTCGCCGTCGTTGGCTAAGCCGGCCACGATTTTGGGGTTTTTGCGGATGGTTTCGCTCAGCAGCAGCAGGTTGCGGTGGATGGGTTCGGGCGCCTGGCCGTGCATGCCGGGGTTCCAGTCGCAGTGGAGGAACAGCGAGCGGGGCAGCAGTTTGCGCACGGCGTTTTGGCCGGCGCCGTACATGGCGTCGTAGGCCAGTCGGCCAGGGAGTTGTTTGATGGCCTTGAGGTCGAAGTTTTTGCGGACGTGGCGCAGGTACATGGTTTCGAGGTCGGTATCCACGAACAGTTTTTTATCGCGCAGTTCCTGCACGGTGGGCAGTTGGGCCAGTGTGCAGGCGTCGGGGATCAGCGCTTCCACTTCGGCAATTCCTGCAGGCACCATCGGGCCGCCGTATTCGGCTTTCAGTTTGAAGCCGTTGTAGGAGGGCGGGTTGTGGCTGGCGGTGATGACCACGCCGATCTGACTTTTGGTTTTTACCACACCCAGCGATACCATTGGGGTGGATACAAATCCGACGCCGACGTGGCATTTGATTCCGAATGCACCGAGGACTCGAGCTGTGGTTTCGGTGAAAAGCAAGCCGCCAAACCGGCAGTCGTACCCGATGACGGCGCGTTTCATGCCGTGTTTTTTCATGTAACGGGCAGTGGCTTCGGCCACGCGTTTGACATTTTCCACCGTGTAGTCGTCGGCGATGATGGCACGCCAGCCGTCGGTACCGAATTTGATTGTTGCAGCCATTTTTACAGTTTTGAGTGTTGAGTTTTGAGTTTTGAGTGGATGTGCAGGACGGCGGCAAAAATATCGGTGTGCGGCGTACTTTTGCGCAACTGGAGCACATTTCTGTAGATTTCGTTCGCTATCAGCTGCACAGAACGCAACTGTTGCTGTTGGCAGGAACACCACACCGGCAAGAACCCCCTGTCTTACCAATCAACCCAATCAACCAGTCAACCAATCAACCAGTCAACCAATAAACCAATCAACCTCCTCATTCCTGTATGACCGACACCTACCGCCACAAGGGATTGCGCAAGCGCCTCGTGGATGCCCTGCGCCGGCGCGGCATCACGGACGAAGCCGTACTGGCCGCCATAAACGCCGTGCCGCGCCACTTTTTTTTGGACAAAGCCTTCGAGGAGCACGCTTACGAAGACAAACCTTTTCCTATCGGGAACGAGCAGACGATTTCCCAGCCCTATACCGTGGCCTACATGACGGCGCTGCTGGAAGTGAAACGCGGCGACCGGATACTGGAAATCGGTACCGGCTCGGGTTATCAGGCGGCCATTCTGGCTGCTATGGGTGCGCGGGTGTTCACTGTGGAACGGCAGGAAGCGTTGTACCTGCATACAAAAGAATTGCTCGCACAATTGGGCATGACCGGCGTGCGCTCTTTTTTCAAAGACGGCACTAAAGGCCTTCCGGATTATGCCCCGTACAACGGCATTATCGTGACGGCCGGCGCGCCGGTGGTGCCGGATGCCCTGCGCGAACAATTGGCCGTCGGTGGCCTGCTGGTTATCCCCGTGGGCGAAGATGTGCAGTACATGTACCGCATCGAACGCATCTCCCAAACCGAGTACCGGGAACAAATGCTTGATGCATTCCGGTTTGTACCGTTTCTGGAGGGCGTGCAGCGCAAAACCTGAGACTCCTTGCGCGCCACTCATCGCTCATCGCTCATCACTCATCGCTCATCACTAACAAATGGATTTCCTCTTTCACACGCCCCGCCTGAGCGTCCGCTTGCTGACCATGGCCGACCTCGATTTTTTCTTCGCCCTGCAAAGCGATCCCGAGATGATGCGCTACATCCGTCCGCCGGAACCCGACAGGGAAGTGATACGCGAGAAAATTGTCTTTTTGGAAAAATACGCCGCAGACTTCCCGGGGCTTGGCTCCGTGGTGGCACACTGGAAAGGCACCGACCGTTTGGCTGCATCCGGGGTACTTCGCCACATCGAATACCAGCCCGACAACGGACTGGAGATCGGGTACATGGTGCTGCGCGAAAACTGGGGCCAGGGCTTAGCCACCGAAATTGCCCGAGGTTTGTCCGACCATGCATTTGCGCAACTTCAGGCTCCGAAAGTGACCGCCTTTGCGGACCCCGAAAACGGCGCCTCGCATCGCGTTTTGGAAAAGGCAGGTTTCCGCATGGTGGGCAACCGGTACATTTACGAGACGGACAACTTCGAGTTTGTGCGGGAACGAAGCGACGCGGAATAAGCCCGTTTCGGCCAGTTTGGGCATAAATATTTTTCTTTTCGGGGCTGGCACGTTCCGCCTCAGGAATGCCCGTATTTTTCGGCCCGATATTGCTGCTTTGCACACCATACCAACGTTTCGATATATGAAAAAAATCTGCTCCTTTTTGCTGCTTCTCGCCCTCTTTTCCCGCTCCGTACTTGCTCAGGATGAAGGCAACCTGCTTTCCTTGCTCGGCGACGAACCGACCACCGACTACACCACGGCCAGTTTCAAAACCACCCGCGTGGTGAACGGGCACTCCCTCGAAAACACGGCTGCCGGTGTGCTGGATTTCAAAATTTCACACCGATTCTCGCCCGTCCGCAACGGTATTTTCGACCTGTTCGGACTGGACGGCGCTACCATCCGGATCGGGCTGGACTACGGCATCACCGACCGGCTCATGGTGGGCATTGGGCGCAGCAGCAAAGAAAAAATCCTCGACGGTTTTGCCAAATACAAAATCCTGCGGCAGTCGAAGGGCAAAAAAAACATGCCCGTCACCTTGTCGTACCTCGTAGATGCCCAGTTCAAAACCTACGCCACCAACGACCGGGAAGAACTCACCTCTTCGCGCTTTTTTTACACGCACCAACTGCTCGTCGGGCGCAAATTCAACGAAAGCCTGACGCTGCAACTCATGCCCACGCTGGTGCACCGCAACCTCACCAAAACCCCGGCAGAGAAAAATGATGTATTTGCTCTCGGCGTAGCCGGTCGCATCAAACTGACCAAACGCATCACACTCAACGCCGAATACTACTACGTGCTGCCCGACCAACTGGCCGATGAATACACCAACGTGTTGTCGCTCGGCTTCGACATCGAGACCGGCGGACACGTGTTCCAGTTGCATTTCACCAATTCGGCGGACATGACCTACAAGGGCTTCATCACCGAAACCACGGAAGGCTGGTTCAACGAACCGACCGGTATCCGCTTCGGGTTCAACATCGCCCGCGTATTCACGATCGTGAAACCCAAGAATTTTTATTGAGCGCACATGGTTTTGAGTAAAATTCAGGCCGCAATTGCCGACTATAGAAAGTGGTTGCAGGGGTTGCGGCACCACCCGTTTGTGTACGAATGGGAATCGGTGCAGCAGTTCCAGACGTACTGGAATCCGGACGACACCGACCCTGCGACCATGTTCGACGGCAGCCTGCAAAACAGCGAAACGCGGCGCCTGTGGCAAACCGAAAACTGGTATCCCAAGCGCCAGATGCTGGAATTCTGGCGCTTCGATGCCCGCACCGTGCGTGCCATGTTCGACGACCTGTTCAACGAAACCCGCGACGTGGAAGCCCGCGTCGGGCGTTTCCTGTTCGGCTGCGATACGCTCCTGCGCGACTACAAACGCGCTCGCCCCACATCCGTGGAAAACAACCACTACCACGACGACTACCGCATGATCGCGCTGTATCTGGCATTTCGCTTTCCGGAACAGTACGCGCCCTACGATTTTCAGGTGTTCCAACGCGCCATGACGGTATTTCAAGCCCGCGATATTCCGCAGCAAAACGACCTCGGGCGCTATTTCAA
>JAEUUV010000338.1 GCA_016787285.1 Saprospiraceae bacterium
GAGTCAGTCCGGCAGCCAATGGGCCGGAGCGCAAGGGCAGTACATCAAGTTCCAGAAAATCAAACCCCTCAGGTACTGAAACCGAACCGCCCGGCGCCAGCCAACTGACCGACAGGCGTCCGTCGGACATGTACCAGGCGCTTTCGTCCAGTTCAGGAAGCAGGGACGACCGCACATCCAGAATTTGAACGGCATCGGCATCGAACCGGAAGGCCGCCTGAAACCCCGACCATTGTCCGGCTTTTCGGGCAAAAAGCCGCAGGGTGCGGGTTTGCCCGGCGATCAGGTTTTGATTTTCAAAAAAAACAGGCCACGCTTCGGAATGGCGAGTCTCCGCGCCAAGCAGATTTCCGGGATCGGCGCTGCCGTTCACGTCGCCTTTTTTGATGGCCAAAAACTCCGGACACTGCTGCGGGTACAGGGTGTCCATCTCCGGAGAGAATACCCAGGCGGGCACCTGCGGCAGGGTATCGTAAATGCCGAGAATCAGTTTGCGCAGTTCCACGATGTCAATGGTGGACACGGAGTTGGAGCGATTGACGTCGGCGGCGTTGAACTGCCACGCATGCTGGAACGGCTCAAGACCGAGAATTTGCCGGTTGATCAGTACCAGATCGAAGGTGCTGACGCCGTTGAGCGGGTTGTCGTTTTTGGTGGGCACGGCTTCGTAGTAGGGTAGGGCGGGCAGACCGGGAAAGGCTTCGAGGGTGTAGGCGCCGTTGGTTACCGTGTACTTGACGGATGTACTGCCGCCGGGAACACTCAGGGTCATCGAGTAGGTTTTCAAGGTGTCGCCGGAGGGGGTGTGGATGCGGCACACCGGTAGCAATTCGGCTATTTTCTGGCGCAGGAGTTGCATGGTGCCCGCGGCGTTGTTGCCCCGGATGTCGTAAAAAACCTGACCGGTTCCGGGCGCAATCACGACAAAGGTCGGCGTGCCGAAAAAGGCGCCGAACTGGCCGGTTTTGTACGGTTGCACCGCCGTCACGCTGCCGCCGTCGGAGCCGACAGCGGGCATAGTGAGCGATTTGCCTGCACGATATTGTTGCACCAGCGGGTTGGTATCGGCGCTTTTATCGCTGAGCAGCAGGAATTCCACCCGGTCGCCGTACTCGGATTTCATTTGCTGGTACAGGCCCTGCAAGTGTGGCGCATGTGCGGAACAGGGCGGGCAATTGATAAAAAACACTTCCAGCACCACCACTTTGCCTTTGTTCACATAGTCGGCGTACAAGTGGTGGACTTTTCCGCCGGAATCGGTTACGGTGAAATCGGGCGCCTGGGCGGCAGCCGGGCCGACGGTGCAGAGAAGGGTGAAAAATGCAAGTAAGTTTTTGCGCATGGTGTGTGGTGTTTGTGTGTCAGATCAGCCGAAACGCCAGCCAGGCGCCGCCCGCCAGCAGTACCGCGCCGAAGCCGGTAATCATGTATTTCCGCATGGAGGCGTGCCCGCGCAGGGTGGCTACCGTGGCTTTGAACAGCGTATTGGACAAGGCGGCAATGGCTACTATATTGGCGCCGTAATCTGCCTCCGAGGTCATTTTGGCCCACTTGGAAGTGCTGATGGTGATCGCGTCCATATCGGCTACACCGGAAATCATGCCGGAAATGTAGGCGCCGGAATCTCCGAGCCACTGCCGGGAATAGTACATGAACAGCGTGACGCCGATGTACAGAAAACCGAAAAACACGGCATTTTTCAGGTCGAGCGGATTGCCTAACGGGAGCGCTTCGGTTTGTCCGCCTTTGTCCCGGTGCCGGTTGTAGTACCACACAGCCAGCAGGCTGACGGCCAGCATGAGCAGGCAGGGAAACAGGAGTTGCCGGGCAACTGCCGAAGAAAACAGGGTCGTCAGGAGCAATACCCGTACATACATGACCGACGAGGACAGCAAAATACCCGCGCCGAGGGCCTGGCTCAGTGCCGGCGTTTCGCGGCTGCGGGCACCGAATATCCAGGCGATCATGGTGGAGGAAAACAAACCTCCCAACAGGGCGGTCAGCAGGATGCCGTGTCTGGAGCCGCTGAATTTGAGCAGCAGGTATCCGACAAAACTGATGGAACACACCAGCAGGATGACCCAGCCGAGTTCGCGGTAGTGCAGGAGGTTTTCGGGGCCGAAACGCTCGTCGGGCAGCAGCAGGAGGAGCAGCAGTACCAGCACAAAAAACTTGATGAATGCCGCCAGTTCGGATTGTGTAATTTGTTTGACAAACCACTGAAAACGCTCTTTCAGCGACAATAACACCGTAGCGACAACTGCCGTGGCCAGCGCTTCGGAATAATGGTTGAGCGACACCAACACACCCAGCGTGTAGGCCAGCACCAGGGCAAATTCGGTCGTCAGGCCGATGCTTTCCCGCTGCGCCTGCATGTAGTACGCCACTGCGATGAGCAAAAACAACCCCACCGTGGCAGCAGGCAACAGCCCCGGCATGTACTGGTCGGATACCAGGCCGGTGACAAACCCGAAAATGGCCACCATCGGGAACGTGCGCAGGCCCGCGAAGTGGTGCGTGTCTTCCCGCTGCTGGTGCTCGCGCTCCAAGCCCATGATGAGACCGATGCCGGCGGCTACCAGCAAGCCCTGGAAAAAGGGGGGGAGGAAGTCGAGCCAGGTGGTGGGCATATACTGCTATTTGTCGTTGGTTATGGTTGGATTAGACTCAGGAGGGTGAATGCCCAACAATACCATGCCACCTCTAAGGTTGACCAGCGCAACTCTGTTCATTTGAAGTGCCACGATTGTCGCCCTACCGGTCGGGGTTTGGCCGATCAGCATGGTTGCTGTTTCGTCCCACTTAAAATGGTCGTTCCAAATTTCCAAACGAGGGTTGTAAAGGGAGACATGTTTTTCCGAAACGGGATCCCAAGCAACGACTTTGGTGAATTTATGCCCGTTGCAACCGCTACAAGCATAACCGAGGTTTCCCGGATCGTCCGATCCGCCGTGTGCATAAGGTAAGATATGTTCTACGGCAAATGGACCGGTTCCACAGTCGTCTCTGCTCTGGCAGTATTCGCAGTAACCGTGCGCTCGGTCTCGAACGAATTTTCGGACCACATCCGGCAGAGCCATTTTACTCATCCTTTTTTGGGGAAGGGATTCCAAGTTGTCGGCAAAGGGTATGATAGTCTGTGTTGCGCAATACAGACAATTTTGCCAGGTTGTTCATGCGAGCGCTCGCCCAGATTTCTTGTTCCTCAATCAATTGCAGCAATTCTGCATGTTCGGTCTCTGTGAGCGAGGCATCCCAAATTTTTGCGTTCAATTGTTCAATCCGTTCAGTTTTTCCCTTTGGGAAAGCCACGTAAATATTCTTCAGTAAGTCAGACTCGGCTTTCGGCAACACATCGGGTCTGCGTTGTGCTCTTCGGGCATTTACGGTTCTTATAAACTGCTCGAAATCCTCTACATTCAATTTGGCCACTTTTTCAACCAAATCCGAGACGGACAATTGATTTGTTTGCATAAACTACTTTTCTGTTTTGTGTTACAAACGTACGCCTTTTAGAAGTATTCCAACGCGGGTATTTCGAATCATCCTTTTCAGAAAAGCGATAATATTCCCTCACGCCAATTCCACCAGCGTCACGCCGTCGCCGCCGTTTTCCGGCTCCGGATGGTACACCCGGGCGATGTTTCCGCCGTATTCCCGCAGTTTGCTCCGCACAATTTTGCGCAACACGCCCACGCCTTTTCCGTGCAGGATGCGCAGCACGGCCGCGTTGGACAGCAAGGCGTTGTCCACAAATTTTTCCAGCACCAGCAGGGCCTCGTCGGGCGTCATGCCGCGGATGTCAATTTTCGATTCAAAGGCTGCGGCTTGCTGAATATCGGCGCTTGGCGCTGCATAATTCGGTTTTTCCGGCGGCGCCACCGGCAGCAGGTCGCGGGTGTGTACCGTCACAGTGATGCCGCCCATGGCTACCTGTGCCTTGCCGCCCTTGAGCGTTTCGATGCGCCCGGTAGCGCCGCCGGCTCGCAGCCGCACGTAATCGCCGACCTGAAACGGGCGTACGGGAGATGTGCCGGTTTTTTCTTCCAGTTTCAGCACGTCGGCGTTGATGTCATCCACCTGCCGGGCCTTTTCCGCGCGTTCCTGCTTGAGTTGCTGGGCCATTTGCTGTACGCGTTCCAGGTTTTTTTCCTCCTTCAGTTGGCGCACGAGTTTGTCCACTTCCCGGCTGGTGTTGGCGTTCAGCCGCAGTTCGAACTCTTTCTGGTCGAGTTTGAGTCGCTTGCGTTTCACCTCCAGGTCCTGGTGCAGGCTGTCGTAGGTTTTGATGAGCCGTTCCAGCGACTGCTGTTTTTCCTGCACGGCGCGCAAGGTTTCCTCCAACTCCTGTTTTTCGCGCTGGAGTTCGATCAGGATGTCGTCCACGGCAGTTTCGCTGCCGGTACGTTTGCGGGCGTAGTCAATGATGGGTCTCGGCAAGCCGCTTTTGGCGGCAATCTCGAAGGCGTAACTGCTCCCGGGGCGACCCACCTTGAGTTCGTAGGTGGGGGAAAGCGTGTCCTTGTCAAAGTGCATGTTGCCGTTCAGGATGCCGGCGTTGCGGAAGGCGAAAACCTTGAGGTTGGAGTAGTGCGTGGTGAGCACGGCAAAAACGCCCTTGCGAAGCAAGCCTTGCAGGATGGATTCGGCGATGGCGCCTCCGGGCTTGGGGTCGGTGCCGCTGCCCATTTCGTCAATCAGCACGAGGGTTTTCGGCGTGGCTTTTTCCAGAAATACGCGGGCATTTTGCAGGCGCGAGGAGTAGGTGCTGAGGTCGTCGTCGAGGCTTTGCTGGTCGCCGATGTCGGCAAAAATGCGCTCGAAAATACCGAATTCGCTGAGCTCATGCACCGGCACGAGCAAGCCGCTTTGCACCATCAACTGGAGCAGACCGACGGACTTCATCGCCACCGACTTGCCGCCGGCGTTGGGTCCGGAAAGCACGAGGATGTGGTCTTCGGGCGTGAGTTTCAGTTCAAACGGCACCGTTTTGCGGCCCAGCGCCTTGTTTTTCAAAAACAGCAGCGGGTGGTAGCCTTTCCGCACCGCGATCAGTGGTTTTTCTTTCAGCACCGGCATGCCGGCGCGCATGGCCATGGCCAGCCGTGCTTTTGCCTGCACGACCTCCAGTCCGACGAGCGTTTCCTGATACTGCCCGAGCGTGGGGCCGCACGGCCGGATGGTGGCGCTGAGTTTTTTCAGGATTCGGAAAATCTCCCGGCGCTCCTCGCCTTCGAGGTCGAAGATGTCGTTGTTGATCTCGATGACCGGTTCCGGTTCGATGAACACGGTGCGTCCGGTGTCGCTTTCGTCGTGGATGATGCCCCGGATTTTGCGTTTGTGTTCGGCAGGTACGGAAAGCACCCGGCGTCCGTTTCGGAAACTCTCGGGTGTGTCCGACAGCCAGCCTTTGTTCCGGTATTCAGCGATGATCTGCCGGAAACGCTGGTCCAGTTCGCGCACTTTGTGCTGCATTTCGCGGCGTATGCGCACCAGATCGGGCGATGCGTCGGCGCGCACTTCGCCTTTTTCATCGAACACGGCGTTGATGGCGCGGATCAGTTCCTCGTCGAACGACAGGTTCCGGATACGGTCGTACAGTTTGGGGTAAATCTCTTTTTTTACGGCGGAGAAAAACCGGAACACATCGCGCATGACCTGCAGTATGCGCAGGATGTGCTGAAACGCCTCCGCCGGCAGGGTGTAGTCGGTAATGGCCAGCATGCGCAGGTCGGGCCGGATGTCGGAGTACGTTTCGAGCGGGAAACGGTCGTTTTTTTCGAGGGTGAGTTTGAACTCCCGCGTCTCGCGCAGCCGGATGTCAATTTCCTGGAAATGCGTGGACGGTGTGGTTTCGCGGAGCCGTTCGGCGGCCATGGGGGTCATGGCTTCTTTTTCGAGCAGGTCCAGTATCTTGTCGAACTCGAGTTTTTTGAACACGTCGCGCGGTTCAAAGAGCATGTCTTGCGGTTTCATCGGCGCAAAAGTACGGTGTTGCTCCGGGTTTCGCGAGGTCGGACTTGCCTTGTGCAACGTCTTCCGGTATGGCTTGTCGTTGGTACCATTGTTCACTTGAGGTAAAAGTCATTTTGTAAAATACTAACATTTCAGGTCAAAATGCAGATAGGAAAACCTGATTGCCTACATTTGCCGGACATTTTCACATCAAATGCTTTTTATTCCATGATTAAAAAACTACTATTTGCTGCTTCTTTGGTAGCTCTTAGCGCAGCAGCCTATGCGCAGGGTACCATTCTTTGGTCGGAAGACTTCGAAACCACTACTGGTACCGCCCTGCCTGCCGGCTGGACGCAAGCCACCAGCGCTACCGACGGCGGCTGGGTCACCGGGACAACCTCCTTCCACTCGTCGCAATACTTCCCCATTCCGGCTCGTGCCGGCCGGGTGCTGGGTACCAACGACGACAAGTGCAACTGCAACAAAGCTAACGAGAATCTGTACATGCCGGCGATGGACTTTTCCGCACTGGCTCCGGGTTCGCCGCTTGTACTGCTGTTCGATATCGTGTACGGCAAGCGCACGGACTCCGGCAAAGCCGAATCCCTGAAAATGATCGTTTCTACGGACGGCGGAACCACCTGGACGGACTTGCTGACCTTCGACGGCGGCGGTGGCTGGCGCAGTTTTTATAGCGTAAACATCTCGGCTTATGCCGGTATGGCCAACGTGAAATTCGGCTTCCGCTACGACGACGGTACCGGCTGGCTGTACGGCGCCATGCTGGACAACATGCGCGTGGTGGTGCCCGATAATGTCATCCGTGCCAGCCTCACGGGCGTGACTGCCGGCAAGTACATTGACGCTGTTCCCGCCATCTCTTCGGCATATACCAAAATCATGGCCGGCCATGAAGTAGCCGTTCGGGGTACGTTTAACAATACGGGCTTCCCGGTAATCACGTCCTTCGACGTGGACGTGACGCAGAACGGTACCACGCAAACGTACAACTACACCGGCCTGAACCTCGCACTCGGCAGAAGTGTCCAGTTTTATGTGCCGTATCAGGCTGCTTTGGGCGCCAATGCGTTCGACTTCAGTGTCGTCGTAAAAAATGTGAACGGCGTGGGCGATAACGACCCGCTCGACAACTCGGGTACGACGACCTTTAACATTACCGGTGTAGAGCCGAAACCCGGCCGCAAAGTGGTGGTAGAAGAGGGTACCGGCACCTGGTGCACCTGGTGCCCCCGCGGCGCTGTGATGATGGAATACATCGCCGAACAATACCCGGATCTTGCTGTCCCGATCGCCGTACACAATGCCCAAACGAGCTGGCCCGATCCCATGCAGAACGCTACCTACAATTCTGGTATGCTGACCATGATCGGCGGTTTCCCGGGTGGTCGCGTAGAACGCGAGGCTGATATTGACCCGCTCCTCGGTAACCCGAATTTTGAGCAGAGCCTGATTGAGCACCTGACGCAGCCGGCCAAAGCACTTGTTTCCCAAAATGTAACCTGGGATGCCGCTACGCGCAAAGTGGACGTAACGACTTCGCTTCAGTTTGTGGAAGCCATGAACGGCGACCTGCGTATTGCCGTTGTCTTCATCGAAGACGGCGTCAAAGGCACTACCCAGTACTGGGGCCAGATCAATGCCTATTCCGGCGGCGGACAAGGCCCAATGGGCGGCTTCGAAAACCTGCCCAGCCCGGTACCGGCTGCCCAGATGACCTACAACCACGTCGCTCGCGAAATCGTGGGTGGCTTCACCGGCGCTGCCGGCAGCGTACCTGCCGCCAACGCAGCCGGTTCGGTTATGTCGTATACAAGCACCTACACCGTGCCTGCTACCTCTAATATTGACAACATGCACGCCGTGTCCATGCTGATTGATGCCGCTACCAACCGCATCATCAACGCAGAAGAAACTCCGATTCCGTTCGTGTCCACATCGGCTCCGACGCTCGCGGTTGAAAACATCCATGTTTCCATCGCTCCAAACCCGGTTGCGGACGAAGCCATGCTGACGGTGAATGTGGAAAAAACTGCCGACGTACAGATCCGCGTAGTAGATGCTCTCGGTCGCGTAGTGTCCGAGCGCAACTATGCCAACATCAGCGGCAAGCAGTTTCTTCCCTTCCGCGCCGACAACCTGTCGAACGGCATGTATACCCTCGTGGCTACGTCCAACGGCCAGGTAGTATCCAGAACGTTTGTTGTGCAGCGCTAAACTGCTTTTGGCTATTAGCCCCTGCGAGAGGTACTCGTTTTTTTGAAAAAACTACCGAATTTCGCGGCGGCGGGCGCTTGGCCCGCCGCCGCTTTTTGTGTGCCGAAACTCCGTTTCGGCCCCCGATGCGAAATTGAAAAATCGGTTTTCAGAGGTACCTCGCGGAACAGAGTTCCGCTACACATAAATGCCATGCACGAGAGTCCGCTACTCCGCACTTTGCAAATGCTCACCGAAGAGGAGTTCGACACACTGGAAATGTTTGTCGAATCGCCGATTTTCAATGAAGCCAACCGCTTCAACGATACGGTGCGGCTGTACGAATATTTGCGGCCTCATTACCCCGGCTTTTCCGGCCCTGACCTGGAAAAATCGGCAGCAGGCAGTGCGCTTTTTGCTTCCCGCAGCAACCCCGAAAATGAAGTGGAACGCACCATGACCCAGTTGATGCACATCGTCAAACAGTTCATCAATTTTCGGTACTCAGCCGTCAAAGGCGGGCGAGCCGTGCGCAGCGGACGCAAATCCAACATCACGCAGGACCCCGTGGCGTTGCTCAATTTTGCCCGGCAACAACTGGCGCTCATGCGTTTTTACAGCGAGCGAATCCGGCAAAAACCGGCGGATTCAACCACACCCGTTCCTGCTCCTGTTCCGGATATCAGCGGAAAAAAACGCCGGGTGAAGCGCGCGGAAAATTTTTTCCAAAATCTCTATCAGGAACTGGAAGACGTGTTCCGGGAGCAGCAGCGGTTCGATACCTTCGAAGAGTACGAATTCAGCGATTTCTTCTACTTTTTGTACTTGTCGGCACAGGAAAAGGTGATTTACGAAAGCCTGAGCGAATGGTCGGCTCAGGACGGGTTTGTGAATTTGCTGGTTGCTTCCGAAAACCTCGACCGGTTTTACCTGCTCAGCAAACTGGATCAGATGTGCAAACTCGTGCACCTTCAGCAGATCGCCATGCCGTTTGCCGAGGACTCCGACGAATTCCGCCGCTTGACGACCAACCAGAAACTGACGGTTCAGATGACTGAACTGTTGATGCAGCACGACTACGACTACAATGACCCCAGCATTGCATTGTATTTCACTTTGCTCCAGTTGCTCACGAAAAAGAAACCTGAAAAAACAGACGTTTTGGCCACCCGTTTTTTCCAACTCCTGCGCGAACACCGCGAACTCGTACCGGCCCGGCGCTTCCGCGATTTCAATGTAATTGTGCGCTCGTACTGGACGCGCCGCTACCGCCAGACCCGCGACCGGCAGTTTTTGGAGCACCTTTTTCTGTCGCATCAGGAAGACATTGAGCAAACCCGCCGGAAAGGCGAAGACCTCCAAAGCACCCATTTCCAAAGCATTCTGTTCAACGCGATCAAACTCGGACACCTTGACTGGGCAACGGCCTTTCTCGATGAGTTTTCCGACAAGATCATTGCCACACCCGAGCCTGAAATCGTGGCCGATATCGGGCGGGCCATGCTGCTTTTTGCGCAAAAACGCTTCGGGGAAGCCGCGCGCGTTTTGCCGCATTATTTCAACTACGGCAGCACAGACGATCCCATCCTGTACTCCCTTGCCGCCACACTCGACGTGCGCATCCGCTACGAACTCGGTACCTTGCTCGACGACGAAGGCGTGAACATGCGGCGCGCCACGCACAAGCGCATCAAGGAAAACAAAGCTCTGCGTCCCGAACGCCGGGCCAGCATCCTCGGGTTTTACGATGCCGCCGTGCAACTGTTCCGGCAAAAGGAAAAATCAGAACTGCGCGGGGCAAACCTCGTCGCCATCCGGCAGGAGGTGGCCCGAATTGCGCAGCACATCGAAGAAAACCCGGTGGTGGATTCGGAGTGGCTGCGGGAGAAGTGCCGGGAATTAATGAAGTGATGTTGCCGAATGGGCACGATGGGACACGGGTTTTCAGGTTTGCGCCATGCAGCATTTCAGAAAAGAATCAAGCAGGGAAAGCACATATTCAATTTTAAAAAATCCGTGTCCCTTCTGCGACATCCGTTTCCTATCCAACAAAATACCCTAAGTTTGTAAAAAAATTCAAGCATGTACGATACCATCGCGCCAACCGCTTACGAAATAGAACGAAATAAGCCCATGCCTTCTCTCAATCACAGCCTCATTCAGGCCAATCTGATCATTCAACTCGGGATATTGTACAAAAACAAATACCGCGTTGCCTCCGAACTTAGCCTCGACCTTTCCGACTGGCCTTCCGTCCCCGACATTTGCATTTTCCCGAAAATGCCGCTCGACCTGCAGAACGATATCACGTCGGTGACGCAAGCGCCTTTGTGCACGATAGAAATCATTTCCCCGTCGCAATCGTTAACCGAATTAGTGGCCAAAGCCCGCGACTATTTCCGCCATGGCGTCAAATCCTGCTGGATCGTGCTGCTGCCGCTGGGCAATATCTACGTGTTCCGCTCGCCCGACGAGTACGATATTTTCCGCGCAACTGAAACGCTGCAAGACCGCGTGCTGGACATTTCGATTCCGCTCGGCGAGGTGTTCGAATAGCAGTTTTTAGAACTGAAAATAGATGAACGGCTGCACATCCGATGATTTCACCTGCATCACCAACGCAATCACCAGCGTAATCAGCACCGCTTTGGCAGCCAGCGGCAGCCCCGTCACCCGGCGCTCCGCAACTTGTTCCCAGGTGGCCGGCAGCAGATGCAACCCATAACCCAGCGCCATCCAGAATACCACGGCGCCATATCCTTCCAGAAATTCCGGCAATACCTGCGGGTTGAACGCGTAAGCGATTTGCCCCAACATGGCCAGAACGGCCTCCAGGTCCGGCGCCCGGAAAAATATCCAGCAAAAACATACGAAGTGGAAGGTCCACAACCCGCCAAGGAATCGTCGCCACCAGCCCGGGTGACCGGGAAAAATCTCCTTCCAGGCACGCTCTACGGCTAATGCCACGCCATGTAGCCCGCCCCAGATGATGAACCGCGTGGCCGCTCCGTGCCACAAGCCGCCGAGCAACATGGTCAGCAACAGATTCAGATAGGTGCGGGCACGCCCGTAGCGGTTGCCACCGAGGGAAATGTACAGGTAGTCGCGTAGCCAGGTCGAGAGTGAAATGTGCCAGCGCCGCCAGAATTCGGTGATGCTGAGCGACTGGTACGGCGAATTGAAATTGATCGGAAATGTGAAGCCAAGCAGCAGCCCGATACCAATGGCCATATCCGAATAGCCGCTGAAATCGCAGTAAATCTGGAGCGCGTAGCCGTATATGCCGAACAGGTTTTCCAGGCCGGTGTATTGCGCCGGCGATTCGAACACGCGGTCCACAAAATTCAGGCTGATGTAGTCGGAAATGACCGCCTTTTTGAACAAGCCTACGCAAAACAGGAATACGCCGCGCCCGAATTCCTCCCGCGACACATGCAGCGGACGGTGGATTTGCGGCAAAAATTCGGCGGCGCGTACGATCGGCCCGGCCACCATTTGTGGGAAAAACGTGACGAAAAACGCGTAGTCCCAAATGTCGTCCAGCGCTTTCAGGCTGCCGCGGTACACATCAATCGTGTAACTCAGCGACTGGAACGTGAAAAATGAAATGCCGACCGGAAGAAAAATATCGAAGTGCAACGGTTGCGCTCCCGTAACCCCTGCCCACAGTTCAAAAAAGTAGTTGGTGTACTTGAAATACGCCAACATACCGAGGTTGGCTACGAGGCTCAGCGCCAGTAACCATCCTTTAGCCCGTTGTGTGGCAGCTGCCGCGATCCAGCGAGCGAGGTGGTAATCCGCGATCACACTGGCTACCAGTAGCAGGAAGTAGATGCCGCTGCTTTTGTAGTAAAAATAGGTAGAAAACAACACGCACCAGAGGATGCGCGCCCGTTCGTAGGGCTGCAAGGCGCGGTACACCAACAAAAACCCGAGGAACAAAAACAAAAACAGCCCGCTGCTGAACAGAAGCGGTGACTCGGGGTGGTACAGGAACTGATCCAGAATTCTGGCTGGGTCGAACTGGAACATGATTATGCTGCCGAATGGGCGGGCAAATGTAGGTAAACCCCGCTTACCATGCGTTCGGCGCCGTTCAGGTCATTTCGCAATTCGATGCCGGTGAATCCGTAAAACTCTAGTAGTCCGGCTACTTCCTGAGCATTAAACTCGTTGCACTCGAAAAACAGGCACCCACCCGGCTTGAGTTTTTGCATGGCAAAACGAGTAATCGCTCGA
Organism: Saprospiraceae bacterium; assembly: GCA_016787285.1. Lineage (GTDB taxonomy): Bacteria > Bacteroidota > Bacteroidia > Chitinophagales > Saprospiraceae > M3007. The sequence continues at coordinate 12,412 of JAEUUV010000338.1, forward strand.
TAAAACACCAGCGGATCTGCGTCGTCTACAAAAAGTGCCAACGCCGGCTCATGGGCCAGTACGTGCTCGGGCATTTGGTTTTGCTCGCGCAAGGGGATGTAGGGCGGGTTGCTGACGATTACGTCGAGTGCAGGAAAAAACGCCTCGGCCCCGGTGTCAAGAATATCGCCCAATACAAACGTGAACGCTGCATCGGCAAGAATCCGCCGTGCGTTTTCCGTCGCCACTGCCAGTGCTTCGGGGCTTTTTTCCAGGCCGAACAGCCGCAAGCCGGGCAGTTTGCGCTTCAACGTCACACCGATGCAGCCGCTCCCGAGTCCGATATCCAGCACTGCCGGTGCAGGCAAATGTTCGAATTTTAGCCATTCCATCACCCAGACTACCAATTCCTCGGTTTCCTGCCGGGGGATAAGCACCGAGGGGTTTACCCAAAACTTCAGTCCGAAAAAATCTGCCTCGCCAAGCACGTATTGCACCGGCTCGCCGGCCAGCAGGCGTTGCCGGATTTCCTCAAAACGTATCATTTCTTCCAGTGAAAGAACCGGCTCGATTCGGCGCCGGGAATAGAATACATCTTCGAAAACGATACGGGCAATACTGCGCGCTTCGCCGGCGCCATAGCGTGGGGAAAGGTCTTGTTGTAATTGCGCGTAGGCTGTCTCGACCGTCATACGCGGGCAAAAGTAGGCACATGAGCGGCAATTACACGCACACCGCAGGCTCTTCCCAGCCGCGCAGTTTTTTCAGTAATTTGTACAGTTTCAGGTTCAGCGACGGATTTGCCGTAAAAAAGTGGCCGTTCACGGTGATCCAGTCCTTGCCTTTTTCTACAGTCCGTAGTTCGCGGTACGGCACACGCCGGGCCTTGTCGAAGGGCGCTCGCCAGTAAATCCCGCGATCGGTCATGGAAAAGCCCTCCTTGCAGTTCCCTTTGAGCGACAGGTCGCAGATAAAATATACCTTCTCCCGGCGTTCGGCGCTCAGAAAGTTTTTGCAGGCATTGGCAAGACTCGTTTCCGGCATTGCCAGGAAGTCGAAATAAATTACCTCCTCTTCGAGATCGAAATCCAGAAAATCCCGGATCATCTGGCCCAGGTCGGTTTTGCCGGGTTCGGCGTGTTCGTATTTCAGGATGGCGCCGGGCAGGAGTATGCCGTTGAGGTCGGGGCAGTACTGAATCGTAAAATAATCAAGCAGCCCGTCGAATGCACGCTCCAGGTGCCGGTCAATATCCGGAAGTGCTTCCGTGCCGAACCGCTCCCAACGAACCATCGCATCTTCTGCAATTTGCTCGGAGCGCACGGCATAGATTTCCCGAAAGCGGGATTCATAAAACCGATCTACATAAAAACTGAAGCGTTTGGGGTCGTGCTCTTCCTCAACCCGGTCGCGCAAACTGCGGAAAAACAGGGCCTTGACCTGCTCGGTGATCGTTTGCGGGTCAAAATCGAGCGGGTAACGCGGCTCGTACAGCCGGGCTTTGCGCTGTTTTCCTTCAAAGTGATACCCGCAGTGGTGGCAAAACACCGACGCCAGCGGATTGGCTTCCGTGCAAACCGGGCATGCTTTTGTTTTTTCAAGGACATGATCGCCGCAGCGGTGGCAAAACTTCGCTCCGGGAATCAGTTCGGCGGCACAATTCGGACAGCGAGACATAGTGATTGATGCGATTGATTCGAATAGTTCGATTGATTCGATTGATTCGATTGAGGCGACAAATGTACAACTTTTTGTTTTTAAAACACTTTTTGTTTTTTTTCAAAAAGTTGGTCGCTCTGCTACACAATCACCCTTCCCACACACGACCATTGAGAACTACCGTTTCCACAGGATCATTGCCGAAAGAGTAAGGCAACTGCGCTACCGAGGCCAGCGGTTTGGTAATGAACAGGTTGGCTTTTTTCCCCACAGCTATGCTGCCGTATTCGTCCTGAAGTTCAATCGCGCGGGAGCCGTTCAGGGTAGCGGCGTTGATGGCTTCTTCGGGTAACATTTTCATCTTGATGCAGGCCAGCGACACCACAAATGCCATACGCCCGGAAGGAGAAGAGCCGGGGTTGTAGTCGGTTGCCAGCACTACAGGCAGACCGGCGTCAATCAGTCGGCGGGCCGGCGCATACGGGATGCCGAGAAAAAACGAACAGCCCGGAAGCAAAGTCGGTAAGGTGTGACCCGCGCGCAGCGCTTCGATTTCGGCATCGCCGGCGTGTTCCAGGTGGTCCACGGAAACGGCCCGGTTGGCGACGCCCACCTGTACGCCTCCGGAGAAATCCAGTTCGTTGGCGTGTATTTTTGGTTTCAGGCCGTGCGCCCAGCCTGCCTGCAGAATCCGTTCGGTTTCTTCCACCGTGAAAAAACCGCGGTCGCAGAACACGTCGCAGTAGTCGGCCAGGCCCTCTTCGGCCACCCGCGGAATCATCTGCTGCACCACCAAATCCACATATTCCTGCCGCCGGTGTTTGAAATCCGTCGGTATGGCATGGGCGCCGAGGAAGGTGGCTTTGATCGGAATCGGGCTAACGCTTTTTAGCCGGCGAATGACCCGCAGTATTTTCAGTTCGCTCTCCACGCTCAGGCCGTACCCGCTTTTGATTTCGATGGCGCCGGTGCCGAAGCGGATGACCTCCTGCAGGCGTTGCCAGGCGTCTTCGAACAGTTTTTCCTCCGGTGTTTGCTGCAGGCGCTGTGCCGAATTCAGAATACCGCCGCCGTTGCGGGCGATTTCTTCATACGAGAGTCCGCGAATGCGGCCCACAAACTCCTCCTCCCGTGTGGCGGCAAACACGATATGCGTATGCGAGTCGCACCAGGAAGGCAGTACCAGACGCCCGGTGGCGTCTATGGTTTTGTCGGCGCGCTCGGGGCAGTTGCTCATCGGGCCGAAGGCGGCGATGCGGTCGTTTTCCAAAAGCAACCAGGCGTCGTGCAGTACCGGAAGTTCGGCCATATCGGCTCCGGCGGCTATGGGGCGCGGTCGGGTTTCGGCTTGTACAAGAGTTTTGATGTGGCGGATAAGCAGGTTGGGCATGCGTACAGGAGGTTGAATGGTTGGAAGGTTGAATGGTTGGAAGGTTGGGGATGATGATGGCTGGTGTACGGCGGCAGTTAATAAAGCGCAAAACTATGTACTTTTGGCCGCTCGGTCTTTTTGGCTCCGACACCTGAACTGCGATATTTGTTTATGAAAAAAAATCTGCTAGTCCTGATCGGACTCGCCACGCTGGCATTTTCGTGCAAAACCGAAACGAAATGCAAGTACAAACCCGAGCCGATCTTCGGTCCCGACCTGCCGCACGTCACCCGGTACAATTTTGAAAAAGACGGCAACCAGTCGCTGGAAAGTCTGCTGCTCGATACCGGCACCCTGGTAGAGGTAGGGCAAGACGTGTGCAACAGCACGCGGCAGGAGTTTCGGTTCACGGTGCAGGGTGATTTCCGGCAATATGCCGATTCGCTGTGGCTCCGGGAAGCGGTGCGCCAGATGGTTTTTCTCAGCAGTTTTTCGCCGGCGCAGGCGCCGCTTCGTTCCTGGGCCGATGTGCTGGAAGAAGCGCGCCCGGGTATGCGGCTCGGAAAGGAACTGGAAATTCAACCGGGCATTTCGGTTCGGGTGGATCGGGTGGTTGGCCCCGAGCAGAGCGCGTTGCTGCTGATTCTTTCCCAGGACTAATCATAACTTTTTTCGCCAATCCATGAAGTCAATACTTCGCTCCCATCCCGTTTTCCTTCGCTTCATCCCCTGCTGCCGGATTGTTTTTTTTCTGCAAATCCTGACACAACCTCTCGCTGCGCAATTCAGGATTGACCCCGATCTGGCGCCCAATCCGCTGGAAAAACCCGGGTATCACTTGATTTTCAGCGATGAATTCAGCGTTTTCGACAGTACGGTGTGGAATCGTTCCTCGCCGGGCAACGACGAGTATAACTATGGCCACCCCATGCTTTGTTTTTCGTTGAACGCCCGGCACGCTCCCAAAAATCCCTCGAACGTACTGCCACCTGATCTGGACGGGCATCTTCCGTTGCGCATACGGGAAGGCGAGGAACAGAATGCCTGCTCGCATTCGAGTTCAGAAATCAAATCGTTCCAGAATATGTACCCCAGCCCGGATTTTCGGGGTTGGAAAGTATATCCGAACTGTTATGTGGAAGTGCGGGCCAAAGTGCCCGACTGCCGGGGACTTGGCGCGGGTCTTTGGCTGTACGGGCCTTCGCAAGACAACTACTGCGAGATTGATTTCCTGGAATTGTACGGCGATGAACCCGACGCATTCCAGACAAATTTTATCTACGGCCCGCATGGCAGTACTTTGATGGATCAGGATAAAGTCCGACTTAGGGACATGAAGGGCAACAAAATCAACCTTGGTCACCATTTTCTGACCTATGCTGTCGAGTTCGATGCAGACAGCCGGATTGACATGTATGTGAACAACCAATGGGTGTCGTGGAAGGACCAGTACTGGGATCGGGATGGCTACTTTGATCCCCGCAAGCACGTACAACCCTTTGATCTCCGGATCAGTACAGGCTCAACCTCGTTGTCAGGTGGTGATGTCACCCTGTGCAACGACTTGCCGGATTACCTGTACGTGGATCATGTGCGGATTTACCTGAAGGAGGGCCACAAGGCCGTTCAGGTTTTTGATAAAACCCAAACTAAATTGGAGCTGTGTTCCGACTTCTTCTGGGGCGACGGGAAAGGTTACGGCGTTACCTACTACCCGGGCGCCGAGTACACCTGGTCGGCGCACCCCGGCATCAACATTCTTGACTATGAAGATGATCCCGGCGTCAGGGGCAACGACAACTGGCAGTTTTACTGGATTTCAATTGATCCGGGAACGACGCCCGGAACCTACAGCCAGACGCTGAGCGTGCGCTTTCCCGGCGGTTATACGGAAACACTACCTCTGAAAGTGACGGTAAACAGCGGCGGAGCGCCGGCACCGGTACCCGAAGAACTGGTCCCGTTGGCCCTGCTGGATGGTACCATAGCAGTTGCTGTACTCAAACAACCCGGTACAAGCGGCTACGAATGGAGCACGGGGGATGGAAACTGGCGATATGTAAATAATGCCAGGGATTCGTTGGACTGGAATATTTTTCCGTTGTTTTTCCCCCTCAAATTGGAAAGTTATGCCCAGGAAATCTGCATTCGCGCTAAAACCGTATGCCATACTTCCGAACAAAAATGTGTCACCCTGACCATCCCTGCATTTGGAGAGCATTGCCAATCCTGCCTGCCTGCACCGACAATACCTGAAACCATTCAATATATCCGGGTTGTGAACGCTCTGGGACAGTTGGTGCTACAAACACAGCCCATCCTGGAGATGGAAGAGCAGGTGCCTGACGGCTTACCTCGTGGGATGTACGTGATCCAGTATCTGGATGGTATCGGGCGGGTTGTCCGAACACGCAAGGTTGTTGTCCTGTCTCAATATTGATTGAAACATAGGCGCTTACCGCCCCCGTTACGCTTTTTCCAGTGTCAGCCCGAACGTGGAGCCTTGCCCCACATTGCTGCGCACGTTGATCGTTTGCTTGTGCGCTTCCATGATGTGTTTAACGATGGAGAGTCCGAGTCCGGTACCGCCGACATCGCGCGAGCGGCTTTTGTCCACCCGGTAGAAGCGGTCGAACACGTGCGGCAGGTGTTCGGGCTGAATGCCGATACCGTTGTCGCTCACTTCGAGCAGGAGGTATGCGTCCATGTCGTAGAAACTGACTTTGGTGGTGCCGCCTTCGCGCCCGTATTTGATGGAATTGTGTACCAGGTTAATGAGCACCTGACGAATGGTTTCCTTATCGGCCCGCACGCGAAAGTGCTGGTTGGCGCCCTCCTTATAGGTCAGGCGGATGTTGCGCTCGCGGGCTTTTATTTCCAGATCGGAAAACACCTCGTCGGTCAGTTCCCGGATGTCGAATTCCCGTAAATCAAGGATCATTTGGCCCGATTCGAGTTTGTTGATCGTTTCGAGGTCTTCGACGATGGCTTCCAGGCGATCGGCATTTTTGGCAGCCCGCTGGAGGTACATAACGTTTACTTCCGGGTCGTTCAGGGCGCCGTCGAGCAGGGTATGGATGAAACCCTGAATATTAAAAATGGGCGTTTTGAGTTCGTGGGATACGTCGCCGATGAACCGGCGGCGGTAGGCGGCGAGTTTTTCCAGGGCTTCCAGTTCGCGGGTGCGTTCTTCGGCCCAAAGGTCCACTTCGTTGTCCACCTCGTCGAGGATGTTGCCGCTCATTTTCATTTTTCCGGCTTTGAAATCCGTGGTCAATTTGTGCCGGTGAATGACCTTGTAGATCAGTTTGATTTTCCGGTAGATGTAGTACCGGATGAAAAAGTAGTTCGCCAGAAAACTGATGGTAAACACCACCACGAAGACTACTACCAGGCCCCAGTTGGAAATATCCACTCCTTCGCTGACTTTGCTGACGGCAAACAGGATGAATGCCACGATTGCCGAGGAGGTAAAAGCGGTGAGCAGCGCCAGTTGCTGCGGGCTTTGGTTTTTGAAACGCGACGTCATTTTGAAACTGAGCGGAGGCAAAGATAGGGTAGGGTAGGAGCGTTCGACCCTAAAATTCAAATTTGTAGCCAATGCCTTTCATGGTTTTGATGTAGCGTTCGCCGAGGCGTTCGCGGAGTTTGCGAATATGCACGTCAATGGTGCGGTTGCCGACGATCACGTCGCTGCCCCAGATTTTGTCGAAGATTTCTTCGCGGGTAAATACGCGTCCGGGTTTGGATGCCAGCAGCCACAGGATTTCGAATTCCTTTTTGGGTAGTTCGATCGCGACGCCGTCGCGGAAAACGAGCACTTTAAGTTTGTCAATGACGAGGTCGTGCGCGTGAATCGCCTCCTGCTCCTCTTCATTTTGGCGGCTGGATCGGCGCAACAAGGCATTGATCCGGCTGATGAGTACACGCGGTTTGATCGGCTTGGTGATGTAGTCGTCGCCGCCTACGTCGAGTGCCGTGATCTGGGAAAAATCCTCGTCGCGGGCAGTCAGGAACGCGATAGGTGTGTGTTCGAATGCCTTGTTTTTGCGCAGGATTCGGCAAGTTTCGACACCGTCCAGTTCGGGCATCATGATGTCGAGCACGATCAGGTGGGGTTTTTCGCGCTCCGCCACAAGCAAGGCAGCCCTTCCGTCGTTGGCGGTGACCACCTCGTAGCCTTCCTTGCGAAGATTGTAGCGCAAAAATTCCAGAATATCCGGCTCGTCGTCCACGATCAGAATTTTTTTTGCCGGCTGGTTTTCCCTCATATCTTTTATTTGAGGCAAAGGTAGCACCCAGTTTGTTTGTTCGGATTTGAAGTCTGGTTTAAGTGTATGTTAAGTTTCGGGGTGTGCTTACCGAAGTTTAGCGGGCTTTTGCGGGGGTGATTTGCAGAAGATATGCGTTATTTGCCCATTGGAAACCGCTAGCAGCAGTTCGCACTTACCCTTGGTCTGTACTAATTTACGTACCAATGCGACCACCTGTTATTGCCATTGTGCTGCGCGGTTACAGCGACCGTTAGGGTTTCCAAAAATTATTTCTCCGCTACGACTGGTGCTATCAAACCAACTATTTGGTGTTGCCCTGGGAGGTGCTGCCCAAGGACTGGGCCCGGCCAACCAGTCCGTCAAACCACGCGCCACCCTCGGCGGCGAAACGGCCATCACCGTGAATAACCACCTGCGCACCACACTGACCAAGGCCTATTCCAACGCCTCAAAAGAGATACCCATTTTTTTGAGTTTCAGGAAGGCGATACCTGGTTCCGGTACTTCGCCACCAATGCCCAGAAAACCGGCAGCAAGGAAATAGTCCCCATTTCGGAAAGTGATACCGGTTTGCTGCTGCACTGGCGTCCGGATGGTTACCTGTTTCCTCAAGTCAACTATACGGCTTACAGCAAGGCACTCCGCAAGATAAGCCTTGATCTCATCGG
>JAEUUV010000111.1 GCA_016787285.1 Saprospiraceae bacterium
TACATTGGGGTTCATTGTTCACCCCGCTCGCTCCGTGTTACCCTGTCCACGGGTTGGCCTGCTGGGGGTTGGCAATTTTTTTTTTTTTAAAAATCTTGTGCCACTCCCCCTGCCGCAAACGGGATGTCCGATGAATAAAAAAAGCGCCAGACACACCGCTCAACCACATACCCTTGCTGCGTTTCCGCCCTGGGGGAGTTTTGCAGGAGCTGGTCGCCCGGCGCCGCCGCAAAGGTATGGCGCAGTTCCAGAAAAATTCCAACAAATTCCATTCATTTGTGCGTCTATCTTTGCAGCGTCCTGAACAACAGATGCAAACAGACCGAAACGCATGGAAAATAATATCGCAGATTCCGCCTCCGCTCCCTCCAATGAGGGCAAAACTACCCGTTCTGTTCCCGCACCACCGGTGTACAGCGACAAAGCCCAAGCCTGGTTAAAAACCTTGCCCGACAGTTTGGATCGTGCCGACTTGTTTGCGCTCAACGACGGCGATTTCGCCATCAAGTCCGTACGCGAACTGTTGGAAAAACCCCGCTTCGAATTGCTCCTGGAGGCCACCCACCCGGCATCGCTTTGGCTCAACCACTTTTTCTTCGAGTCCAAAAACCTCGAAAAAGTGTTCGGTACCCGAAACCTCGGCATCGGCTACCCGATGGTGTTGGCCAAACTCGGCGGGTACGAGGTAAGCGCGCCGCTGTTCATCTGGCAAATCCAGTTGGAACCACACGCACAACACCCCGACCAATGGAATGTGCAGCGTACCGAAGCCCAGTTTGTGCTGCCCAATTACCCCTTGTTCCACCTGATTGACACCTTGCGCGGAACTGATTTCACGAAACGGGCAGAAAAACTGATTGGAAACGGATTCATCAATACCAGCGCACTTGCCGAAATAACAGATGGTGTCCGGATGTCGCTCAGCCTGACGGAAGAAGGGCTGGCGTTGGGGGTTCAACCCTGTCCCTCAAAAGACGAACTGGCGCACGTGCAGGCGGAAGGACAATTGCGGTGGTCTGCCGTAGCCGGCATCTTCCCTACCCTGCCCCGAACTACGATCACACAAGCGCCTGTCGTAGACCCCAACCAGCCCAACGGACTGGAGTGGCAACACGGACTGACGTTGCCGGCACTTGACCCTTCCCAACGGGAAGTCCTGAAAGCCGCTCAGCAAAATACCCTGACCGTAGTGGAAGGCGCTTCCGGTACCGGAAAAACCTACCTCGTATCGGCGCTCGCGATCAACGCCCTTGCTAATGGGAAAAAATGCCTCGTGGTGTCAAAAAGCATCAATGCGCTGCGCAAAGCACAAAAACCCCTGCTGGAAAAAGGCTTTGGAGATGTGTCCTTTGTGCTGCGCGATATTGTGAGCGACCAATTGATGCTGGCCGATATGCTGCGGATGGCATCGGAAAACAAAGCCAAGGTTGCATTCGATGGTGAGATGTACAAAACAGTGCTGAACCGAACACTGCGGGAACACCGCAAGTTGGATGGCGCCTGGGAGGCACTCCACCAACCTGTCTTTGGCAAATTAAATTTTTCCGAAACGGTCGGCTTGTTTCTAAAGGCAAACCGAACAGAAGGCAAAGAGTTGCTGCTCACACAACTCAACCCGGCCGATTTCCTGTACACCAAGGATGAATACGACGGCATTGTTGCGGCTATTTTTGACAGCGAGCCGTTGTTCCGCCGTTTCCCAACGCTGGAGCATCCGCTGAGTCGTCTGAACAATTCCGTTTTTCTCGACCACTCAAGCGCCGACGGCCTGGCCTGGACGGAAACGCAGGTAAAAAGCCTGCTCACCAAGGCTACAGCTATTCACCACCGGTACATTTCCAAAACCAATGATTATGCGGAAGCGCTGCTTGAGCACTACGAGCAGCACTTCTTCGATCTCGCCAACCTGAACAAGCGCATCCGCGACTCCATAGAGGACGGCGTTCAACGATTCGGTGCTGATTTTGAAAAACCGGCTTCGACCACGGAAAAACTTTACGGTGTTTTTTCCGACCGCTACAAACAGATATCCGAAGCCAAGCAGCAATTGGGTACAGATTATGAAGCGCTGCACAAAGCCTTCGGGCAATACAAATATTTCGACTTTGATTTCCCGCAGGGCTTTGATCTGCGAAACATCAAAAAAATAGCCGAACAGGGTATGCGTTTTGAGGAAGCGCTTGCTACCTGGCGCCGCCGGATTCCAGGCATCGTACGAGAAGATGTACGCCGGCTGAATGCCAAAAGCATACATGGAGAACTCGATTTTCGGGAGCAAATCAAGGAACTTGAGTATGCGATGGACGTATTTCTGGAAGAATTCAACGGCGTGGCACTCTACGGCAATGCGCTGAAACACGAAATGCTTACCATTCCGAAGCGACAGGAGTTCCTGGAAGAGATTATCGCTCGCCTGGAAGACACCCAGTTTTACCTGCGCGATTTCCCGGATTTCTACATCTGGCAAAACCACTGGCTGAAACTTTCACCGCAAGAACAACAGGTGGTGCGCGCACTGTGCAAAATCAAGCCGCGCAACTGGACGGCTGCTTTCGACAGTTGGTACCTGCACCATTTTCTCCAGAATACGTACAATCCGGCCTTGCAGTGGGACGAAGAAACGCTCGGCGCCTATCTGGCTGCTGCGGAAGATTTGTCCAGGCTGATGCCTGTACAAATCAGCGCTTACTGGCAAAATCGGAAAAATACAGCGCTTAAATCTCTCAAAACCAATGATTCAGAGGCCTTCAAAATCTGGTTTGGGAAAAACAACAGAACGCTTACCCAAAGCCGGAAAGCAGAAGTCCTTTTCAAAAATCATATCGAGCCACTGACCGAAACCTTGCCGGTATTGCTCGTAACGCCCCACGTAGCACTCGACGTAGTACAGGCTTCCAACATGATATATGATCTGGTCATTGTGGATGAGGCGCACAACATTCCCAAACAGGAGTGTTACCACCTCTTTGGTATGGCCAAAAGTCTGGTTGTATTCGGCGACGCCAAGCAAGACATGACTCCTGCGGCGGAAGACGACTTGCTGGAATTTTGTAAATCCCTCGGCGGGCACACCTACATGCTGGAATACCAGCATCAGGATAGCCCGGAAGAATGGCTCCGGTTCAATCAGATCGCATTCGGTACTCCGTTCAAACGCGTCCCTTCGGGCCGGTCGGCAAACGATGTGACCGTAGTAGCCAACGTGGAAGGGCACTACGATGAAAATACCGGCACCAACGAGGCCGAAGCACGGCAAATCATGGACTGGCTAAACCTCATCGAACCTACCCCGGCCAAAACCTACCCGGTCGTAGGCATCGCCTGTTCTACTGTCGAACAGCGCGACCTAATCGCCGGCCAGTTGCTCAAAATTCGCCAACGCAAAACCGCCGGCCACGAAAAAATTCAGCAATTGCACCTCAACGGGATGGGCGTGTACCAGTTCGCTGAATTGCAGGGACAACACGTGGATATTTTGTTACTGTCCATCACACATGGCCTCGTGGATTCGCAGGGCACCCTGACCAACCACCTGCACTTTTGGAATAGCCAATTAGGCTTCAACCAACTGCACGTTGCACTCACCCGCGCCACGCAGCGCATCTATATTGCACACTCAATTCCGCCGGGACTACACTCCGTTTTGGCATCCAATAAAAGTTTTATCGGCACTTGCGTGTTATCGCACCTGGTGACTTTCGGCGAACTCATGCAGCAGGGCGATCACGAGGCTGCCGAAGAGCAGTTGGAGCATATGCGAAAACTGCTTGAGTACCCGGAGGCTTCCTTCAGTACGTCTATGTTTATGCAGGAAGTGGAATATGCGTTGCAGCCTTACTTTGTGTCGGGCCAATTGCGTCGAAATGCAAAGGTAGAAGGCATCATTGTGCCCACAGTTGTGCATAGCGGCGAGCACAGCAGCCTGTTGCTGTACGACGGCGTATTCTCGCCCAGTCGTGTGGCCTCCTACGAATGGGAAGATAAAATCAAGCGCTATTTTGCCAAACGGCAGGTGGAGTGTGTGCCCGCCCTGTCGGTGCAATGGTGGAAAAGCCCGCGACAGGAAGCACGCAAACTGGCTGCCCGGCTGCTCCGGTAAAATTTTATAATCAAACCCATCAGGTTGCATTCCGAGATTGATATGTCTGCTCAAAAAATTGCCGCTATCCGCCGCCAAATGGCCGAAAAAGGACTGGCCGCCTACATCATCCCCGCTACTGACCCGCACATGAGCGAATACCTGCCCGACCACTGGAAGACCCTGGCCTGGGCCAGCGGCTTCACCGGATCGGCAGGCACTCTGGTAGTCACACACCACTTTGCCGGCTTGTGGACGGACAGTCGGTACTTTATCCAGGCTGAACAGCAACTGGCCGGCAGTGGCATCGAATTGGTCAAACTCGTGGTACCTCACACGACGGAATTTGTCGGCTGGCTGGCCAATACCCTACAAGAGGGCGACATAGTGGGCCTCGACGGCAACCTGATGTCCCGCAGTTGGTACCAAAACCTTGTCGCGGGCACACGTCCCCGCGGTATTCGGCTCGACCACCAGGTGGACTTGATCGGCCCCATCTGGACCGATCGCCCGGCCTTGCCCCAGGCGCTGGTTTATGAACACCCGGCCAAATTCGCCGGCGCAACACGACCGGAAAAACTCGCACGCGTGCGGCAACAATTAGCCGAAAAGAAAGTCACGCACACGGTTATTTCCAGTCTCGACGATATCGCATGGTTGTTCAACCTGCGCGGTTCCGACGTGCCTTACAACCCGGTATTTGTGGCGCACGCCGTGGTCGGCTTGCAGGATGCCGCCCTGTTTATCGAACCCTCCAAAATGCCGGATGCCATTCGACGGAAACTCAAACGGGATGGCGTGAAGGTGTTGCCGTACAATGCAACCACGGACTACCTCGGAAATCTGCCGCCTAATGCGTTTATCTTGCTCGATCCCAAACGCATCAACCAGAATTTACCCGGCGCACTACCTGCTGCGGTCAAAGTGCTGGACGACGTGAACATCACCACCTGGCTCAAGACCTGCAAAACCACCGCCGAAGCCGCCAATACCCGGCAAACCATGATTCGGGACGGTGTGGTGCTGACGCGTTTTTTTTATTGGCTTGCGCACCGCATTGGAAAAGAAAAAATAACGGAACGCAGCGCCGAAAACAAGTTGCACGCCCTGCGTTTGGAGCAGCCCAACTGTATCGGCGAAAGTTTTGGAACCATCTCGGCCTACGGCCCGCACGCCGCCATGCCGCATTACAGTGCAACACCGGAAAGCGATGTGGAACTCCGCCCGGAGGGTTTGTATTTGCTCGACTCCGGTGGTCAATACCTTGGAGGAACGACCGATACGACGCGGGTCATGTCGCTCGGAACTATCACCGAAGAGCAAATGACCGATTACACGCTTGTACTCAAAGGGCTTATCGCCGTTTCGCGGCTGCGCTATCCCCGTGGCACACGCGGCTACCAGATTGACATTCTTGCCCGGCTTCCACAGTGGGAACGAGGAATTAATTTTGGTCACGGTACCGGCCACGGAGTGGGTTATTTCCTGTGCGTGCACGAAGGTCCGCAAGGAATCAGCCCCAACCCGGTAGATACCCCTCTACTGCCGGGCATGATTACATCGGTAGAGCCGGGCATTTACCGGAGCGGCAAACACGGGATACGCATCGAGAACCTGGTGCTGAGTACCGAGGGTGAAAAAACTGAATTTGGCGAATTTTTGGGGTTTGAAACGCTCACCATAGCGCCGATCTTTACCAATCTGGTTAAAAAAAGCCTGCTCACGAAGGAGGAACTCTCCTGGCTACGTGCGTACAACGGCATGGTTGTCAAAAAACTGGCGCGCTTCCTGTCCACAGAGGAAAAAACCTGGCTGCGTACCATGTGCAAAATCTGAGCCGCGGGTTACTTTGCGCCTTCCCGCTCCACCCGTTCCATCAGGCGCGAGGTGATGCGCAGGAAGTCCATCTCGGTAATGATCCCAACCAATTCCTTCCCTTTCACCACAGGAAGACAGCCAATTTTGTTATCCTGCATCATTTTCATAGCGTCCATGATGGTCGTATCCGGGTTAACGGTGATCGGTTTTTCGATCATCAAGTCTTTGACGGTCGTCAGATCATCGGTATTTAGTTTGTTCAGGCGTGCAAAATGGCGCAAAAGCATGCGGGATGACACCAGACCGACCAATTCGCCTTTGGGATTTTCAACCGGCATGTAACGGATGCGCCGCCAGTTCATGATTTCGGCGACCAGTTTGATCAGGTCTTCGCGCTGGACGGTAAACAGGTCTGTAGCCATAAATTCTTCGACTTTCAGTTTGGAAGGATGCCAATCGTCTAGGTCGGAAATGGTGGTGTCTTTCCAGGTATGCACGGGCTTGTTTTGCTTTTGATTTTTAATCATAACTGCAGTCAGGCAGGATACGGCTTCGTCATTGGTCACTTCGTTTTTCAGCGCAGTGAACGAGCGCAAGGCCCACCGGGCACCTGTTTTGTGTGCTTTGGCGCGCTCTTCAATAATTCCGAGGTATTTGTTGATGTCCGAACTATGTACTTTCCGGATTTTCAACCCTTCTTTTGCCAGCGGGATGAGTTCTTTCAAAATCAACTCCGGGGCGTGTATTTTATTGTCGGTCAGCCAGTTGAAGGTGCTGTCAATGCCAAATTTGGCGGCCTTGATAAAGTTGTCGCGCACATCGTCAAAATCCAGATGTTTGGTGATATCCGAATAGTTGTGGCTCATGCCGATCATAGCGCCGAGCCAGAACGCGGCATTAGCTGTAGCGTCCACTACGGTCGGGCCGGCAGGCATTACACGGTTTTCAATACGCAGGTGCGGTTTGCCGTTAGGCGATATACCGTAGCAGGGACGATTCCAGCGATAAACCGTCGAGTTGTGGATTTGCAGGGCACGAAGTTTGGGCGCCTTGCCGGAAGCAATTACTTCCAGTGAATCCTCTTCGATTTTTCCTGCCAGCAAGACCCGGAAGCGGCTGATATCTTCTTTGTAAATCTGGGTAATATCGCCCCGAAGCCACCCGGATCCGAAGTTTACGCGCGGCAGGCGCTCGCGCATGTGGTCGGAAGTTGTGCGTGTGTCCAGACTTTGCTGAAACAATGCGATACGTGTTTCGGCCCACAGCCGGCGCCCAAATACAAGCGGCGAATTGGCGGCAATGGCAACCATTGGCCCGGCGAGCGTCTGGGCGATGTTGTACATTTTGACAAAATCTTTAGGCGCCACTTGCAGGTGCACCTGAAAACTGGTGTTGCACGCCTCCAGCAAAGGCGAATCATGCTTGACTAAAAGTTCGTCTACACCCTCCACCCGTAGTTCGAACGAAGTACCCAGCAGATGTTTTTGAATCGCCGCCATGAGCGCATAATAACGATCCACCGGCGTCAGGTTTTTCATGTCCAGATCGTGTTTGCGAAGCGTAGGCAAAATGCCACAAAGCACAATGGACGCGTCAAACTCGTTCAGAACGTTCTGAATTTTAGCCAGATAGTCTGAGTTTTCGGCTTCCATCTGGCTCAGGCAGTATCCGACAAATTCACGCGGCGACAAGTTGGTTTCCAGGTTAAACTTGGCTAACTCGGTAACGCACCACGGAGCATCTGTAAGTTTGGCCAATACATCAAGGTTAATATTTGCCGGCTTGTACGTTTTGTTATGCACCAGGCACATTTCCTGTTCGGCGCCTATACGCGTAATGTCGCTTTCAAACCAGTCATTCTCCAGCATGTATTCGAACGCCTGGACATCGTCCAGCAGGTGCCGGACAAAACCCAGCATTTCAGGTTGGTTGTCAGCAGTGGTTACTTTTTGAAATCCCATATAAAAACTGGTTTGAATGACTACCGGTGAATATTTCGGGGGCAATATTATCACATTTCAAAGAAGTGCTACTTTTTTATTCCTGATGAAAAAATAATAAGTTGCGGGATGTGCAGGATTCGTGTTCAATCGTCTATACATTTGCAACGGATTATGTATCTGGAAGAAGCAATTCTGCACCTGAGCAAAGATGCCCGAATGTTACCCATCTTGCAAAGCACTTCACTCGCTCCCCTGGAGCCTTCGGGAAATGTATACTTTGATTTGCTCAACTCAATAGTCTCCCAACAACTTAGTATTCGTGCTGCCGAAACAATATTCAATCGTTTCTGCGCATTATTCCCCGAGGCATACCCAACAGCGGAAAAACTATTGAATACATCTGCGGAACAACTACGTGCTGTCGGCCTCTCCAATCAAAAAGCCACTTATTTGAAAAATGTAGCAGCCTTCGCTCTGGATAACAATTTTGATACCGTGCCATGGAACAATATGGCTGATGAAGAAGTAATGAACCTGCTCACCCGGATTAAAGGCGTCGGGAGATGGACATCCGAGATGATCCTGATTTTTACGCTAGACCGTCCGGACATATTCCCTACCGATGACCTTGGAATTCAACAAGCCATGATCCGTCTTTGCAGCCTTGCCAGTACCGGCAAATCACTGCATCGCGATATGGTCGCCCATGCGGAATGTTGGCGTCCCTATCGTTCAACCGCATCCAGGCTTTTGTGGCGCTGGAAAGACTTGCGAACATCATTTTAAACACTTTTGCATTTCCTAATTTTTCAATATCAATTCATTTACACCATGAAGAATCTTGATAAGATGCGATACCCTATAGGGCAATTTGAATACGGAAAGACTTATACCCTGTCTCAAATTCGACAGAATATCAAAACCATTGCTCGCTTTCCAAAGGAACTAAAAAAAACAATCAAAAAAATGTCAAACAGTATGCTGGACAAAGCATACCGACCGGGGGGATGGACTGTGCGACAGGTCGTACATCACCTGGCAGATTCGCACATGAATGCATACATCCGCATGAAGTTAACCATGACGGAACACACCCCCATCATAAAGCCGTATGAAGAAGCATTGTGGGCCGAAACGGCGGACGGGAAGTTCAGTTCTGTAAAATCTTCCGTTCAATTATTAAATGCACTACACAAAAGGTGGGTTAAGTTTCTGGAATCATTGAGTGAAGATGATCTGGAGCGCGGCTATTTTCATCCGGAGCGTAAGGGTATTGTATTGCTACCCGAAGCAATCGCGCTTTATGCCTGGCACTGCAATCACCATCTTGCCCATATTTCAATGGCAACAAAAGGTTCCCCCAAAACCCAGACGCTACACCAACCCATCCTAAAGCGGCGAGGACACTCCAAAGTCGAACCAGATGCTGCCGACAAACCTAAACCCACCCGGGCTGAAATCCTCGAAAAAGCCCGCGCCGCACGCGCCGCAAACCGGTTCGCTCAGGCGCATGTCGCCGACGTGAAACCGGCGCAAAAAGCAAAAGCCGCTGCTAAAAAAGCAGCGCCTGCCGACGCCGACAAACCCAAACTTACCCGAGCCGAAATCCTTGAAAAAGCCCGCGCCGCACGCGCCGCAAACCGGTCCGCTCAGGCGCCTGTCGCCGACGTGAAACCGGTGCCAAAAGCAAAAGCCGCTGCCAAAAAAGCAGCACCTGCCGACACCGACAAACCTAAACTCACCCGAGCCGAAATCCTTGAAAAAGCCCGCGCCGCACGCGCTGCAAACCGGTCCGCTCAGGCGCCTGTCGCCGACGTGAAACCGGCGCCAAAAGCAAAAGCCGCTGCTAAAAAAACAGCGCCTGCCAACGCCGACAAACCCAAACTTACCCGAGCCGAAATCCTTGAAAAAGCCCGCGCCGCACGCGCCGCAAACCGGCCCGCTCAGGCGCCTGTCGCCGACGTGAAACCGGCGCCAAAAGCAAAAGCCGCTGCCAAAAAAGCAGCGCCTGCCGACACCGACAAACCCAAACTTACCCGGGCCGAAATCCTTGAAAAAGCCCGCGCCGCGCGCGCTGCAAACCGGTCCGCTCAGGCGCCTGTCGCCGACGTGAAACCGGAGCCAAAAGCAAAAGCCGCTGCAAAAAAAGCAGCGCCTGCCGACACCGACAAACCCAAACTCACCCGAGCCGAAATCCTCGAAAAAGCCCGCGCCGCACGCGCCGCAAACCGTACCGCTCAGGTGCCCGCCGCCAAAGCGCCCAAAGCAAATGCAGCGGCTAAAATGACCGCACCCAAGGCGAAGGCGCCAAAAAATGTCGGATAAGAACGACCAGCCAAACGCCTGCATTTCCGGCGCTTGAATCGTACTTTTGCGACTGAAAAATGGAACGTATCATCGGAACTTATACCGGCGCCGAAGGCGGGGCACTCGTCCTCGTTTTCGGCGCCGTCCACGGCAATGAACCCGCAGGCGTACTCGCATTGCAGGAAATTTTTTCCATGCTCGAACGCGAACCTGTCGTCAATCCCGAATTCGAGTTTCGAGGTCGTATGGTCGGGGTTGTCGGAAACCTGCAAGCCTATTCTACGCATAAACGTTTTCTTGACCGCGATTTAAACCGCCTGTGGACGCCGATTAATTTGAGCAGAATACAACAAGCATATCCTGATTCGCTTCAAAATGAAGACAAGGAACTGGCTGAACTGCTCGATCTTATTCACGAAGAAATCCGGACTTGCCGCCCCGAAGCCCTTGTATTGCTCGACCTGCACACTACCTCGGCAGATGGCGGCATCTTCTGCATTCCATCCGATGACCGCGCCAGTTTGCGTCTGGCTAAAGAATTGCATGCTCCGGTAATATTAGGCATGTTGGACGGGCTGGAGGGCACCTTGCTCCACTTTGCGGCTGGAAACCACTTCGAAATCGGCGGATTCCCGAAATATTCCATTGGCGCTGCATTTGAGTCCGGTCAACACAATGACCCGCTTTCGGTCAGCCGCTCCATCGCAGCCATCGTCAATTGCCTGCGCGCCGCCGGATGTATCCGACCGGAAGATGTGGACAGCCGCCACGAGTCCATCCTCCGTACTTTTTCCGATCCATTGCCCAAGGTAACCCGACTCCGACACGTCCACCACATTCGTCCGGGTGATAATTTCGATATGCGTCCGGGATACGTGAATTTTCAGCCCATCCAAAAAGGCGAACACCTGGCCAATGATGTCGGCGGGCCGGTTCTCGCACCCGAAGACGGCCTCATCCTGATGCCGCTGTATCAGCCGCAGGGTTCGGACGGCTTTTTTGTGGTCACCGAGATCTGAGTATTACGCGCTCGGTCTACCTTCGCCGCAGCTATTGGTTCCGTCCGGCACACCGGACGGATGAAAAGGGAACCCGGTGCAATTCCGGGGCAGTCCCCGCTGCTGTAAGTTCCGTACAAACGACCGGGCAACACGCCACTTTTTCCTGCTGGAAATGGGAAGGCGCCCAAATCGGGAACGAGCCAGAAGACCTGCCAATAGCCACATTTTCCAACCGGGCTTCGGGTGAAAGCCGGTCGGCAGGGAATATTGGCAGTTGCAGACTTCCGGGTCTTCGCCCAGCATTCTCCCGCCTTCCTTTTCTCCCGTTTGCCTTTCATTTTCACCTTCTATTTTTTTTAAAATGAAAGTCAAACACATCATTTTCCTCATTTTTTCAGGCTTTTTGTTTCTTTTTTCCTGCAAAAAAGAAACGATTCCTGCCGGCGCCGGCAATTACACTTCCGGTGTTTTCATCGTAAACGAAGGCCCTTTCGGCGGCACCGGCAGTATTACCTGGCACAATCCCGAAACAGGCGAAACCGTACAGGGTGTTTTTGAAAAAGCCAACGGAGGCGCCGTGTTGGGTCAGTTTGTGCAATCGCTCACGCTGCACAACGGCAAAGCATACATCGTAGTTAATGGCGCCAACAAGGTGTACATCGTGGACGCCGTCACATTCAATTACCTCGACACCATCGGCGGGCTATTCCTCCCGCGTTTCTTTTTCCCGCTCGACGACAACACCGCGCTCATCAGCCAATGGGGCGGCGACGGGCTGACCGGCAGTGTGGCCAAAGTGGACCTCGCTACCCGGCAAATTATACAAACGATACCCACCGGCAAAGGGCCGGAAAAAATGATCCGACGACCCGACGGGCTGGTAGCCATTGCCAATTCCGGTGGCTTCGGGGTAGACTCCACGGTATCCATCCTGAATGCCGGCAGCACCGCCGAGGCAAGCCGCATCGTCGTGTCGGGTAAAAATCCCGGCTCGCTGCTTGTTGCCCCGTTCGCAGCTGCCTCAGCCACGTATGTACTTTGCCGAGGTTATTTTCTAGACGCAAATCCTGCGGGATGGGCCGGCCCGCTTGTGCCCGGTTCCGATCCCGGGTTTGCAATCCCGCCGTATGCCGAAGACCTCGTGGTGGCGCCCGACGGCCAGAAAGCGTATTTCACCGCAGGCGGTAAAATTTATCTCCTGAGCGGTTCGGGATTGTCCGTCCTGTTCGACCAGTCCGCCTACGGGCTAGGGTGCGATCCCGCCACCGGAAACCTGTTCTGCACCGATGCCAAAGACTTCAATTCGCAAGGGGAGGTGGTGACATACACGGCAACCGGTACACGAATCGGTGCTTTTCAGGCCGGTGTGGCTCCGGGCGAGGTGGTGTTTATTCGGTAAGCACAAAATTCAGATTAAATATATTTTTTCTACAATCCAACAAAAAGCCTCAGATTTGCTCGACTCTTTTTGAGAAATCAAATCAATCTGTGGCTTTATGAAAACCAGGCAAATACCAAAAGCGACAAAACCTGTTCGTCTGCTCCTTGCTGCCCTATTGCTCCAGTCCGTCCTCCTTGCCCAGACGCAAGAGCCGGAGCGCGTGTCGGAATTCACCGTAACACCCGAAAACGGCGGCTTGCGCTTCAAAGCCCAAAACCCGCCGTTGTCACAAATAGCCGGTGCCCCCACGGCTTTTTACACCCATTACTGGGAGTTTGGCGACGGCGGGTTCAGTTTCGAGGAAAGCCCCCTGCATGTATACGAAAAAGCAGGCCCCTACCCTGCCCTGCTTGCCAGCACGGCCCACTACGACGACAAGAAAAAGCCCCCCAAACCGACATCCAAACAGGTACTTGCTGCTACCGACGGAGCGAACAAACCGAACCTCGGGGATGTATTCCCGGAAAAAGGCAAAACCATCGCCATGAAAACCAACCGCCAGCCCGCTGCCGAGCAGGATCTGGTTTGCATAATCAGTTACCAAAACACCGGCACGTATACCACCGACGGGCGCTTGCACCTGTTTTTCAACGAGAAAAAATTTCCCACCACCCACTTTTCCTTTTTTGAAGCCCGTACGCACTACGGCGAACGCAGCGAGGCTTTGTACTCCCACACCGAGCCGCCGGCAGCGCCTGAACGGAGTATGCTGGCGGCTGTTTTTCCCGGCGGCGGCGATGCGGTCGGCCCGTCGTTTCTTGAAGCGCCGACGGCGGAAGAGTTATTGCAAAAAGCACGCAAGGACTACCGGGAGGAACAAGCGTGGCGGTTCTCCAACCTGCGCCCCGGAGAAAAACGCAATCTGTTTGTCACGTTGCAGGGCACGGCCAACATGCTGCGCGATACCAGTGCATTCATTCACTTGCAGGGTATTATCGCGCCGTTTGACCCGGCCATCGCGCCCGATTCGTTTGCGGTGGAAATTGAAATTGTCAGTTCGCACGACCCCAACGCCATTGCCGTATCCGACAACCGGGTCGGCTACCGAGGAGTGGCAGGCAAAAAATTAGACTACAAAGTCCGGTTCCAGAACAACGGGGAAGGCCCGGCACAAAAAGTGGAACTTACCATCAGTATGCCCCAGGGCCTGAACGCCGGCAAAATGCGTCCGCTCGACTGGTACCCGAAGTGCCCGATATGCACCACGCCAAGGCAGCCAGGCAGTTGCCTCGACACGGCCACTACCGACAAAGGACTGGTTTTTACGTTTCGCGACATACACCTGCCGGGCAGCCGCCAAAAGGGCGTAACCGAATACGATTCCACCAAAGGATTTGTGCGCTACCGCATTGAGGCCGACAAGGATATGCCCAAACTGCCCTTCCGCAGCCAGGCTTCTATTGTTTTTGACAAAAACACCCCCGTGGTCACCAATTTCTCCAAAACCAGTTTCAAGTGGGGCATCTCGCCGGGGTTGAAAGTCGGTTACGGTTTCCTGGCGGACAGTCTGAGCGGTGGCTATTTATTTTTCGGCGCCAGCCTGTCGCCTTACAAATCGTGGCGCCTCTACCCGCAAGTGGAGTTGCTGACCGGACTGAAAAGCAAAACCGACCTGCCGGAACACCTGACGGTCATTCAGGGCGACACCACCAAACTGATGGGCGACCTTGACACCATCGTGTCGCAGGAAATACTCGAAACCGGCACCCGGGGGTTTGTTTCGGTAGAAATACCGGTACTGCTTCGCAAAAACTTCAGCAAGTTTTTCGGTCTTGGCTTGGGAGGCAGCGCCCGTGTATTTTTTGACAACGGGGAAGATCGCGTCCGCACCACCACCATTGCCACACCCTACCGGCTCACGGATATCGGCGGTTTTCTGCACTACGAACCATTCGGCACGCCAGTTACCACAACGGAAGAAACACAACAGGACATCAGCGGTACCCGGGTGCGGTTTTCAGCCTTTGCCGACCTGACACTCGGCGATGTTCGGGCGGGGCCAAACATAGGCTTCCGGGCAGGCGCTATGTTCGGCGAGCGGGAAACACAGGTGTTTGTGCAGGTTTCTGCAGAGTACAAGTTTTAATTTTCAACATACCTAAACCACTACCTATGAAACAATGGATGATGCGGGGTATCCCGCTTGCCATCGTTGCGGCTGCAACGGCGTACTATTCGTTTTTTTACACCCCCGATACCCTGTCGCACTCCACCATCGGCACCACGCACAGTTTTTCCTACACCTTGCCCGATGGCGCACTCGCCATCGAAGACGACTGGCGTGTGTTCCTCAGCCTCGGCGACGGGCGCTTCTGGATGGGTACGCAAGCCCAGTTCGAAACAACGGTGTTCAACTACATGGCTGCCGGAAATTTCACACCCTGTCTGGAATACACGCCCACCTACGACGACAACAAAAAACCGCCTAAAAAATTAGTCATGCCGGCGGCTCTGAATGTCAACAATCCATCTTCGATTGACCCGTTGCGGGTGCCGTTGGCGGCAGCCGAAGCCGTGAAACTGCAAAGCACTCGCGATCCGAAACCTGGCGACATTATCACGTACATCGTCACCTACCAGCATAATGTGGAAAGTTGCACGGACTCGCTGCGCGGTGATTTCAAATTCACATTCGACAAGGATGTGCTGACTTTCACGGGTTACGAAGGATTCCACAACGAGTACAAACCCAACACGGCGGCTGATCCCAATGTGGACGGCAACATCGTGCTCAATTTCCACAGACTGAAAAACTCGGAACAACGCAACGTGTTTTTGTACTTCACGACCCAGAATTTCGAATATGGAACCGTGACAATGGATCAAAAACCCCGGGTGGATTACACCGCCTCGCAAACAAGCGTAGCCGCTTGTCCGGAAAAACCCGTCACGGCCTCCGATGCCATGATGGCCCAGCAAATCACCAACTCCCACGACCCGAACAAGAAGTTCGCCGCCCAACACAAAATCTGCACCGGCGATCAGTTCGTAGAGTTTACCGTAACTTTCCAGAACGACGGCCCAGGCCCAACAGGCTCGGTGAAAGTTCTGGATGAACTGGACATTTACCTGAAGCGCCAACTGCCGAGCCTGATCGCACACAGCACGCCCAATCCGCCGATAATTACCTTCGAAACGACCGCCACCAACGACCGTAGCGTAGTTTTCAATTTCCCTGGCCTGCAACTCCGTGGCCTCGCAGAACCGGGCTACGGCACTGCTTTTGGCGAAGATGCTACAATGGCCACGTTTACCTTTCGCTGTGAAATAGACCCGACATACACCAATTCGTTCTGCAACGCCGTACTAAACAAAGCCAGAATCTATTTCGATTGCAACCCGCCGATCGAAACATCTATAGCCATGTCTCCGATTTATTGCAACACCTGCGACCCGTGCAGCATGCTTTCCGACAGTTTAGTGACGGATTCGTTTGTGGTTGGCGGAAATATCCTTCCGCCGGGCTTCCCGCCTCCGTCCGGTTACACCTTTTACCACTGGTACCCGGAGGAAGGCTTGAGCAATCCGCTGATTGCCAATCCGGTACTGACGTCGCTGAAACACCGGGAGTACACGCTGGTGGCTTCGTCCGGCGGGCCTTCGTGCCACTACCAAATCGTCCGGGTAAAATCTGCGAACTCCTGCGCGTTGCAAATCCAAGTGACACCGCCCGTGGTCGGCACCTGCTCCGGCAGCAGTTCCGGCACAATAACAGCCACCGCTTCCGGCTATTCGGGTAGTCCTGCCGACCTGATCTGGCAAGACTGCAACACAGGAGTTTCCAGTACAAAAACCTACGTACCCGGCTACACGCAGTACTATTTCGGAGTCACCGACAACAGCACCGGATGTACCGCCGAAGTGGTGTACACGGTACCGGAACCGCCGCC
>JAEUUV010000016.1 GCA_016787285.1 Saprospiraceae bacterium
TCGAACTGACCGATGCCCGCGATAAGCGCATCGGTGAACTCAAGGAAGTTTTTGTGCGCCGCTTCGTAGCGCGCTTTGTTGGCGGTGAACCACTCGCGGTTGTTGTTTTCCCGGAGTTCGGCCAGAAACCGGAAGGTAGATTCCTGAATGTTTTTCATAGCGCTTGGATTCGTTAGTCTGCTTCAGTGTGCCAAAAACAACACCGCCAGTGCCAACAGCGCCGGTAGTGCCTGCACAAAAAATATTTTCCTGCTCGCCGTCAGCGCACCGTACATGCCTGCCACCGCCACACAGCCGAGAAAAAACACCGCTACGTTCCGGCTCCAGACCGGGTCGGCAATCAGCAGCGACCAGATCAGCCCGGCAGCGAGGAAGCCGTTGTAGAGGCCCTGGTTGGCAGCCAGTACTTTTGTCGGCGCGAACAACTCGTCGCGCAGGGCGCCGCGAAAAACTTTTTTGCCCCGTGTTTCCCAGGCAAACATTTCAAGCCAGAGAATGTACAGGTGTTCGAGGGCGACAAGTGCGATAAGAACCTGACTGATGACTTGCATAGGGTTGCATTTTGATGCGGCTCACTCCGACGCCACCACGCAGCGGGCCAGTTGCACGTCAAAGTTAAGGCCCGCGCATTCGCCCTTGATGGTCAGGGTTTCGCCGGGTTTGAAATCTGTTCTGGGGTGTTTGGTATTGGGGTCGAACTCGCAGGAAACCCCGAAGTCGCTGCCGGTTTCCAGCACAACCACGGGCGTACCGTCAGCCAGTTTGGCGGCTTCCCGAACAGTGCCGCGCACCGCCACGATTTTGCCGCCGTACTGCGCGAATGCCGCCGTCTCATCCGCCTCGAATGCCTTGAAAAGCGCGGTTGCCTCCACGGTCAGGTCCGATTTTTCACCGGCCATACTCGGCACTTTTTTGTTGTAAAAATAATATCCGATACCGCCGCCCACGACGGCTACTGCGAGCAGAACAAGCGCGATTTTTTTCATAATCAATTGTTTGGTGCGCCGGCTTTGATCCATGCCTCGATTTTGGCGCGGTTGCAGGCCGACAACAGACCCGTTGGCGGCATGGGCAAAGACTGGCTGTTGATGCGATTCAGCAATTTGCCGCTTTTGGCCACGGCTTCTACCTCCGCATGGGTTTCAAACGTGAAGATTGAAGGCGTGGAGGAAGACGACGTGTGGCAGGCGTCGCAATTTTGGGCCATGATCTCCCGGATTTCCACGCTGAACCGCATACCGGTGGTGTCGCAATTGGTGAGCGGCGGGCCGTACAGGTCTTCTTCGTTGTCGTAGTAGCATCCGAACGGGAACGTCAGCAGGGCAATCCCAACAGAAAAGGCCAATGCCACAAGTGTTTTTTTCATAAAGGGCAAATGAACGCGGTGAGTGAACGAGGTAGCAAAGGTAAATCCGGTTTGCAGAAATACGGCAGGTAGCGCCTTTGTCATTTTTGTCCGATATTTCCTTTTGCCCAAACCAGCCGAAGGCTTGCTTGCGGTTTCTTTGCCAACAAAACTAACGGTCGGCTTGTTTGGTAGCGCGGTTGAAATACTCAAACGAGCCAAATTGATACCCGAACATGGAAAAAAAGGATTTGAAAGGGTGGTTGCGCCGGCTGGGAGTAGCCGGATTTATGTTTTTTTTGATCAAAGGCCTGGTCTGGCTGGCTGTTTTTTGGGGCGCCTGGGAAGCCGGTTGTAATTGAGGAATATGTTCCTCCACAAGTTTTCCGAACTTCGCCCGCTTATTTCCTCGCAAATGGTACAAGTCGAAAAGAACCCCGCATCGGCGCCTCAGGTACAGGATACCGACCTGATTGACCCGCGGTATATCACCATCAAAGGCGCCCGGGCCAACAACCTGCAAAATGTGGACCTGCGCATCCCTAAAAACCGGCTCGTGGTCGTCACGGGGGTGTCCGGCTCGGGCAAGTCCAGTATCACGATGGACACGCTCTACGCCGAAGGCCAGCGCCGCTACGTGGAGAGCCTGTCCAGCTACGCACGTCAGTTTCTAGGCCGGATGAAAAAACCCGACGTGGACTACATCCGGGGCATTTGCCCAGCCATCGCCATCGAGCAGCGGGTCACCACCGGGAATGCCCGCTCCACTGTGGGCAGCATGACCGAGGTGTACGATTTTCTGCGCCTGCTCTTCGCCCGCGTCGGCAAATTTTACTCGCCGGTCAGCGGGCAGGTGGTCCAAAAACACGAGGTCAGCGATGTGATTGACTTTATGAAAAGTCAACCAGCCGGCACCCGCGGCCTCATACTCGCGCCAATCAACCAGAAATATCAGGATCGCACGCTCGAACAGGAACTCAACCTGCTGCTCCAAAAAGGCTACAGCCGTCTGTACCGGGACGGGGAGATTGTTCGGATTGAGGATGTGCTGTCAACCCCACCCCCAGCCCCTCCCCCAGCGGGGAGGGGGGGCAAATCGCAGGATACCGGGCGTTCCGAAAGCACTGATGCCAATGTATCCCAACCCGGAATAACCCCAAATGCCGGGAACAAGCCTCCCTCCCCCTTGGGGGAGGGGATGGGGGTGGGGTTGACCCTGCTCGTGGATCGCTTCATTGTCAACCCTGACGACGAGAGCGAGTGGATGCGCCTCGCCGATTCCGTCAACACCGCCTTTCAGGAAAGCGAGGGCGAATGCTGGATCACCCTGCCCGATGCCCCGTCCACCCACCGATTCAACAACCGTTTTGAACTGGACGGCATCGAGTTCCCGGAACCAACGCCGCAATTGTTCAACTACAACAACCCCTACGGCGCCTGCCCCACCTGCGAAGGCTACGGCCGCATCCTCGGTATTGACCCCGACAAGGTAGTGCCCGACAAAACCAAATCCGTGTACGACGGCGCCATTGCCCCCTGGAAAGGCGAAAAACAGGGCGAGTGGCTGAGCGAGTTTTTGCGTGTGGCGCACCGGTTCGAGTTTCCCGTGCATACGCCCTACGAGCAGTTGAGCAAGGCCGAACAAAAACTGATCTGGGCGGGCAACGAGCATTTCGAGGGGATCAATGCTTTTTTCAAAGAACTCGAAAGCAAGACCTATAAAATTCAGAACCGCGTCACCCTGGCCCGCTACCGGGGGCGCACCGTTTGCCCCACCTGCGACGGCGGGCGTTTGCGCAGCGAGGCCCTCTGCGTGCGTATCGGCGGGAAAAACATCGCCGATCTCATCGAAAGCCCGCTTGACGAAGTGCTCGCGTTTTTTGAAAACATGATCTGGACCGAGCACGAACGCCGGATTGCCAAACGCCTGTTGGTGGAAATCCACGGACGTCTGCATTTCATGGTCGAACTCGGCCTCGGCTACCTCAGCCTCGACCGCATTTCCAACACCCTCAGCGGCGGCGAAACCCAACGCATCCACCTTACCCGCACCCTCGGCAGCAACCTCACAGCCTCCATGTACCTGCTCGACGAACCTTCGGTGGGCCTGCACCCACGCGACACGGGACGGCTGGTGCAGGTGCTCAAGAACCTGCGCGACCTCGGCAATACCGTGGTCGTGGTGGAGCATGAGGAGGAAGTCATCAAAAACGCTGATTTCCTCGTAGACATGGGTCCCGAAGCCGGTATCCATGGCGGGCGGGTGGTATTTGCCGGCAACTATTCCGACATCGCGCAGGCTGCTCCCGAAAGCCTGACCACGCAGTACATGAGCGGCAGCATGCACATCCCGTTGCCGGAAGTGCGGCGCAAAGCATCCGAATTTTTGCTGCTCCGTGGCGCCCGCCAACACAACCTGAAACGCATTGACGTGCGCATCCCCCTGCACTGCCTCACCGTGGTGAGCGGGGTGAGCGGCTCGGGCAAAACTACGCTCGTACGCGACATCCTGTACCCGGCCCTGCTCCAGCATCTGCCGGAGTCCACAACCAAACAACCCGG
>JAEUUV010000067.1 GCA_016787285.1 Saprospiraceae bacterium
AAACATTTGATTCTCATGGCCATTAGGGCTGCCTAAAATGGCTAAAGTCGAACTAAGAAAACATTCAATGAACGTCTGGCAAAATCTGATTGATGTCTTTGATAACAATACTATCGTGTTTCAGAATGCCTAAGTTTTTACCTTTTTTAAATTAATAAGACGGGAAAGTGCGGCTGGAAAGCATTCAATCTTGTTGGCCGTGCCTTCGTTTGTGCTGGTTTGTATTCCCAATGAACCATTTTCTAGATCATAATCTAACCACTCGCCGCTCAGCACCAACTCCTCCAACCACACACACTCCCCGATCTCCTCCGGCACTTCCGTCATCCCGCAGTTTCCAAGGTCGAGTAGCCGGGCATCTTCACCCCGGCGGTGTTTTTGTATGTTTTCGCGGATGCGTTGGAGGGCGAGTTCGGACATTTGTCAGTTTTGAGTTTTGAGTTTTGAGTGCGTTGCCGAGTTTTGGGCAACAAAAGTTATGAGTTGAGTTTGATAGGCGCGTTGGGTTTACTGTTCATCACCACAGCGTTTGCTCGAACTCCGTGATCGTAAGAATTCGGGTTTTTTCAAACTGTTGAAGAACAAGTAAATCATCATCGCCAGTGAGCAGGAATTCCGCTTGTCCGTCCAGGCAGATCGCCAACAGGTAGTTGTCGTTCGGATCGCGGCAAACCTGTATTTGGCTGTGGGTTTCCACAATTGAAAGGCGGTCCCTTAAAATTTGCAAAAATTCTGCTACATAATCAGGAGTAAGACGTTGGGCAAATTTGGGTCGTGAGCAGACCTCTTCCAACTCAGCCAGCAAGTCAGGATCGGCCAATATCTCCAAACGGTCATCAGCAATGATGCGTTCAACTCGGTCACGCATTGAGGCGCTGATGAGTGCCGAAACCCATAAATTGGTATCGAGCAGGATACGCATGGGCTTATTGATGTTTCAAGTGGCGTTGTTTCCGCACAGCCTTCACCTCTGCCACGATCTCCGCCATGCTGATTTCAGGCATATCCGGAAGTTTTTTGGAGAGTTCACGCCATTTTTCAGCCGCAGCCGCAGCACGCAGTCGTTCTGCCAGCCGGATTTTCTCCTCCGCAGAAAGTTGCGAAAGGATGGTCAGTAGTTGATCCGGTGATATTTCGATGGTCAGGCCCATGTGAATTTTATGATGAGAAGGTTGATTCCCGAATTTTTTCCTGCAAAAGTAACCTCCTTTTTCCCAAACACAACCCCTCAAATCCTCAGAAACCACCGGAAATCCACTACAGGCAGCAGGTGCCACTGGGCGCCGAAGGGGTACTCGCCGTAGGTGAGTTTGCCGCCGGCCATCAGTTTGAATTTTTTCCCGGTGCGCCAGATCAGGCCGAGGGTGTTTTCGCTGAAAAAGTCCATTCCGCCGCTCGGAAAAAACCAGGCGTCGGTATCGGCTAAGTACGAAAACCGCCCGAACAGGCTGCCCTCCGCCGACAAACCCGCCGCGAAGCCGTAGCCCTCGTAAAACACCGCCGAACGCGGAAATACAATGGGCAGGTCAATGGTGGTACGGTTGTCGAGCGCCGATGTGTTCAGGGCAAACTCGAAAATCGCCCTCCCGGTCAGGTGGTGCCTGCCGCCCAGCGTGGTGCTGACGAGCAGGCCGTTCTGGATGGCGAAAATATCCGGGATGTCGAATTCCGGCGAAATGAACCCGCCGGCGCCGCTGATCTGCACCGTCCGCAGGAGCGGCGAGGGGTAGCTGACGCTGTGCCAGGTGCTCAGGGTGTAGCGGCCGGATTCGAGGTGTTTCCATTTCACCTCAATATCGGGCGTGAGGAACATGGCCAGCGGATGGAACCCGAGTTCCACCCGCCGCGACACGGCATAGCGCGCGTTGTGCAGCAGGGCGAACCCGCCGGTGCGAACCGGCAGTGTGTAGGCCGTATTGGAAAACAAAAAGAGCGAATCTCCCGAAATTCCCGTTTGGCCGGCCGCCGGGGTACCAAAAAACGGCAGGCTGAACAGGGCGCTTGCCCATACAAGGCGGCTGAAAAAAGTCTGGTTGGTCATGGTCGCTGGTTTTATTTCGGAACAATCCACAGGGCAGTCACCGGACAGTGATCGGACAACCGCACGTCCTGCAACGCCCGGTGCGAGTCCGGCACCCAGTTCCGGTTGGAAAACAGGTAGTCGAGCGTCCGGTCCCAACCGCCGTTCAGGATAGAATAGGAGAAATAGGCCTGCTCGTCGGCTCCGTATTGATCCGGCGGCAACGAGGGCTGGAAGTGGTCGAAGAAGGGCGACACCCACGGCAGTTCGGGAGTGTAGTTGGCGCCTTCGCGGTGGAACGGGTTGTCGTTCGGGCCGTGGAAATGCTCGCCCTCGCAGGTTTCTTCGATGCAGAAATCGGTGCGGGTTGCATTGGACGGGATCAGGTTCAGGTCGCCGCCGGCGATGACGTGGAAGCCGGCACCGGCGAGGTTTCGGATATGCTCCACGCATTCGTCCACCTGCCGTTTTTTGGTATCGTCGGTGGCGTACGACGACAGGTGGGTACACACCACGTACACGCTGTCCACGCCGGGAATATCCACGCGTGCCTGCATCAGGTTTTCGCGCACATAAAAATAGTTGGTCAGGGCGTCCTGATCGGTGCGCAGCGGCAGTTGGAACCGCCGGGCATCGGACAAGGGCCAGCGGGAGAGGATGGCGTTGCCCTCGTCCATGCGGCCCAGTCCATCGCTGGGGATGAACTGCGATTTCCAGTTGGAGGCGTACACGCCGTAGTTGAGGTAGGTATTGTCCAGCAGGAATTGCACCTGATCAATGTACGCCGTGCGTTTGGCCTCAATATCCACCTCCTGTAGCAGGACGATGTCGGGCTTGATGGCATGGATCAGCAGGGCAATGTCGGACAGGTTGGGATACACCTCGTCGGCGCCGAGGATGACGCGGTCGCCACAGGAATCGCCGAACCAGCCGACAACGTTTCCGGCGCCGTAACGGATGTTCCAGGTCATCACGAGCAGAAAATCGCCCGCGGAAGGGGCGGTGGTCAGTTGGTTGGCCTGATAATATTGGCAGGGCATTTCCTCGTCGAAGGTCTCCACGAGTGGCTCGCAGGTGGAAAAGAGCAGCCAGACAATCGGCAATGCAACGTATCGCTTCCTCATTTTTTGAAAATTTGACGAAGCAAATGTGGCTATTTTCCTGTTGTTTCAGGGGTGATACGAGTCAGGGTGCGGGTTGATCGTTGAGCCTCACATCGTCTGCACGAACTTGTTCGTCTGACGATAGAAGGCAGCGGCGTATAGCCGTCAGACGAACAAGTTCGTGCAGATTGCGGGCAACCCCTCACAACCGCGTCACCTTGATGAACTTCCCCCGGCTCACCCTGTACTCGCTTCCCCCGATGCGCAGCGTGGCCCCGTCGGCTAAGCGGGCCATGTCTTCGATGTCCTGCTCGATGGTGTGGATGCTGCCGCCGGTTTTGAAGGCGATTTCGAGGTACTGCTCGTTCACGCCCTGGCTGGTGCCGCAAAGTACCACGTGTACGGGCACCCGCAGTTTTTCGAGCAGGCCGATGTCGCGGCAGTCGCTGTAGTTATCGGCCACGAGCACCAGTTCGTCCAGCCCGCGCAGACGGGGAGTGGCGGCCAGCAGGGCCTCTACGTCGTTTTCGGGGCCGTCGCCGCCGAAGCCGGCGGTGGCAGTCTGGCGCATTTTTTCCAGCAGGCTGTCCAGCAACGACAGTTCGGTGTAGTACAGGCCGCCGGTTTTGCCGATCACTTTTTGCGCATCGGGAGTCATGTCGCCGTCGTTGAAAAACAGGTAGCGGTTGTCTTCGCCCTGCACGAGTTGGAGCGCGTGCCAGAGGATGACCTGATCCATGTAGGGCGACATGCTGCCGGTGAGGTCGGTCACGATCATTTTGTTTTTCCAGCGCTGGCGGAGGCGGTAGAGAACGGCCTGCACCACCTGGCCGGTTTTTTCGAAATACAGCGGGTCGGTCTTGATGGCGGCGCGGTCGCGTTCGGCGCGGCGTGCGATACGCTTGAGCACGGAGTCCCGTGGGGCGCCGAACATGAGTTGATCCACGAAGTCGTCGTCGCCGTACTGCCGGGTGAGGGCAAGCAAGGAGTCGCGCATGCGGTCCAGCCGGTAAAGCGAATCCCGGACGGCGGCCTGGCGGGCGCGTTCGGCTTCGCGGGCGCGGTAAACCCTGGCGCCGATGGTGTTGAACGTGATGTTCAGTTGGCCGGCCATGTCGTGGTTGGGCACCTCGTAGCATTTCAGGTTGGGGTAAATTTCGGTGCTGAAGCAGTAGCGTTGGCCTTTGGGCAGCATGAGAGTCGCCTTGCCCCGGGCATTCGTGACGGCCACGTACACGGTTTTGCTTTTTTCTACCGAAAAAAACAGCATTTCGCCTTCGATGGGTCTGTCGTCGAGGTCGAGAATTTTGGCCTGCAACAGTACGCGCTCGCGGGTGGGTGTTTGGGCGACGGAAACTTTTTGGAACACCGTGTCGCCGCGCACATCCTCCGTGAATGCCTTGGCTAAGTGGGTGATGGTCAGGTTGTCGCGCAGGTAGGTGTCGTTGGGAATCTGGATGGTTTCGATCTTGTCTTCATCGCCGGCGCCGATGCGGTACTCCTTGCCGGCGGGTACCAGGAAATACACCTCGCCGTATTTGCCGGTGACGCCCTGCCACACCTGACCGGTGGCGGTTTGCACCACACGCACCTCCAGTTCGGGGATTTTCAGGCGGTCAAGGCCTACCACGGTCACTTTGAGCAGGGCATCTTTTTTCGTAGGCTCCACTTTCTGGCCGGCATGCCAGTGCTGGAAAATAGTGTCGGGCGGGGGTGCAGCGGGTTTGGTTTGGGCGGGAAGCAAGCAGGGCAAGGCGAAGAGCAGTAACAAAGCAAGGCGTTTTTTCATACTGGTCGGAAGCCGCACCGGTTTGTTCGGCGTGGCGGGGAATGTAACGGGGTTGGCGCGGGTAAAATTTTTTCAACAGTACTCGTGATCCGAATACGCCTATTTTTGGCCCGCTTTGCCACAGGCATGCACTATTTGTCATTCCTATACCGGCGAGCGTTGATTACTTATAATTCACCAGCCAAGCCCTGAAAGGGCTACATGTCTATAGCATGGAAACGTGGTACATGCGTGAACCCCGAAGGGGTTTTATGTTCAACTAACATTTTGACATACAACCCCTTCAGGGTTGGTACTTGTACTACTTGCCATCTATAA
>JAEUUV010000009.1 GCA_016787285.1 Saprospiraceae bacterium
GTGGTGGCCGATTTCCGGGGCGACAGCAAAGAGTTTGGCTTCAACGGAATCCTGCGCCAGTCACTCGGCGACCGGTTCACGCTCAACGGAGGCGCCAATTACCACTGGTACCTCGGCAAAAATTTCAAAACCGTGGACGACATCCTTGGCGGCGATTTTATCGTAGACTGGGATCGTTTTGCGCTGCAGGATCAGCCCGACAATCCCTTGTCGCCCAACAACGACCTGCGCACGCCCAACCGCCTGGTGAAAGAAGGTGAAAAATACGGCTTCGACTACGACGAAAACATCCGCAAAGCCGGAACCTGGGTGCAGATGCAGGGCAACTTCCGCAAATTCAACGTGTTCGCTGCCGCCGAAAACCTGCTCACCGAGTACTGGCGCACCGGAAACATGCAAAACGGACGCTTCCCGGACGGCTCCCTCGGCGATTCCAAAAAATTCACCTTCCTGACCTACGGCCTGAAAGCCGGCGCTACGTACAAAATCAGCGGCCGCCACTACATCTACGCCAACGGATTCCACGGCACACGCGCACCGCTGCTCCGCGACCTGTTCCTGTCGCCCCGCATCCGCAACCAGACCCTGGAAGACCTGCCCAACGCCGCCCCTGTTGACCCAACTACCATACAAAGTGTGGAAGGCGGCTACATCTGGCGCTCGCCGGGAGTTAAGGCGCGCCTGACCGGATACTACACCGAAATCCGCGGTGAATACGACAACTACTTAGTGTACGCAGCCACCACCGGGGTGTTTGGTTCGGTGCTGACGCGCGGTATTGACCGGCAACACGCCGGTATTGAAGCCGCTATTGAAGCGCGACCGTTTACCGCCTGGACGTTTAGCGCAGCGGCCAACATCGGCGAATATATCTACACCAACCGGCCTACGTTGTTTCTCACACAGGACAATACTTCAGACGCCATCCTCAACGGGGTCAAGGTTTACCAGCAAAATTTTTATGTGCCCCGCACGCCGCAAACCACCGCCTCCGCCAGCGTGCGCTACGAAGGCAAACAATTCTGGTTTGCCTCGCTCACGTTCAACTGGGCCGACAACTTCTGGTATCAGTTTGACCAAACCCGCCGGACAGCCGGTTTTGTGGAGCCTTTCGAGCGCGGCACCGAACTGTGGAATCTGATCATTGACCAGCAAAAAGCGCCTGCGGCGTACACCCTCGACTTTTTCGGCGGCAAATCCTGGCGCATCAAGGACGACTACTTCGTTTACCTGAATATTGGCGTAAACAACCTGTTGAACAATACGAACATCATCACCTCGGGTCGCGATGCCTACCGGAACGCCTACCGGAACGACACGACCGACCCGCGCCTGTATTCCAGCCAGGTGACGTATGCGCCGGGGCTGAACTATTTTGTCAGTCTGGCGCTGCGAATTTGACCTGATAATTTTACCCACAAACCACCCGATCACTCCTCAACGTTCGCTTTCAAAATCACAACAATATGCTTTTGCTGAAGAAAAATTTGCCACTGCTCCTGCTTCTCGCCCTTTTCCTGACCGGCACCACGGCCTGCGTCAAACGCGAATTTGACGAGCCGCCCACCGGCGGCGAACCGGTGAATGTCACGGCCAACACGACTATCGCTGCCTTGAAGGCACTGCACGTCACCACGAACGGCGGCTTCGACAAAATCACCGGAGACCTCATCATCGAGGGCACTGTGGTCATGGACGACCGCTCGGGCAACTACTACAAAACGCTCGTTATTCAGGATGCTACCGGCGGCATCGAGGTGAAGTTCAACGACGGCTACCTGTTCAACCAGTTCCCGGTGGGCCGCAAAATGTACATCTACTGCAAAGACCTGATTCTGACCGATTACAACGGCCTGACCCAACTCACCGGCAGCACCGTGGAAGAAGGCGGTAACCTCCAGGATGTAGGCCTCACCGAAACACAGGTACGCAAAAAAGTGGTAAAAGGCCCCATCAGCGCCACACCTCCCGCACCGGCGGTAGTCGGTATCAGCGACCTGAACGCAAGCCACATCAGCACACTCATCCGGCTGGAAAACGTACAGTTCATCGCTGCCGACGCCGGCAAAACCTACGCCGACCCCGTCACCCAGTTCAGCCTGAACCGCACCCTGATGAACTGCACCGGCGGCAAACTGATCCTGCGCACGAGCGGTTACGCCAACTTCGCCGGCACCCTTACCCCGACCGGCAGCGGCAGTATCACCGGCGTACTCGGCATATACGGCAACACCCTGCAGTTGTACATCCGCGACATCAACGACGTGAACATGGCCGGTGAACGTTGCAGCGGTGTAGGTGGTCAATTGATGTCCATCAAGGACCTGCGCACGTTTTTCACAGGCACCCTCACCAGTGCCCCGGCCAACCGCAAAATCCGCGGCATCGTCATCTCCGACCGCATCGGTAACAACCTGAACGGACGCAACGCCTACATTCAGGACCTCGACGGCTCCGCAGGTATTCTGGTGCGCTTCAGCGCCAACCACAGCTACAATGTAGGCGACGAAGTGGAAGTGGAAGTGTCCAACCAGGAACTCAGCGAGTTCAACAAACTGCTGCAAGTGAACAATGTCCAGTTGGACAAATCCGGCGCACTCACCAGCGGGAATACGCCCGTAGTGCGCACCGCTACTGTGGCTGAGGTGAATGCCAATTCCGAGGCCTGGGAAAGCACGCTGGTCAAAATCGTGGGCGCTACGCTCTCCGGCGGTGGCACGCCCATTTCCGGGGGCAAAACCGTGACCGACGCCACGGGCAGCATTCCGATCTTCACGCAGTCGTATGCCACCTTTGCCCAGGCCACCACTCCGAGCGGCACTGTGACCATGACCGCCATTGTGTCGGATTTCAACGGCAAACAGGTTATTTTGCGGAATATGAACGATTTTCAGTAGGATTTTCCTCTCAAACTCTGTGAGCCTCTGTGACACCAGACATCACGAGGGCCATCGAAAAGAAAAACCATGGCAGCAACCACAGCATCCGAAGCATGATTAAATCCAGTTTTGCGCTCCTTACCATTCTTGGATGTTTTCTGGCAGCCGGTCTGAAAGCACAACTGCCGGACTCGCTTCCCCCGGCCCAACCCGCTCCATTGGTCATCAAGCACGAAACCCCGGATACCCTGCCGACCAAACCCGGTTTTATCAAACGCATCCTGACCAAAAACTACCCCAACCCCGGCACTGCCGTGTGGCTGTCGCTCGCCTTGCCCGGCGCCGGTCAGGCCTACAACAAAAAATGGTGGAAACTGCCCATCGTGTACGGCGTGCTGGGCGTACTGACCTACACCGAGATTGACAACATCAAGCAGTACAACATCCTGAAAGACAACTACCGATGGGTGGTAGATGAAGACCCTACTACAAACCCCTCCGAAGCGCCCTATACCCTGATGGACGCCACCCGCCTGAAATTTTACCGCGACCAATGGCGCGGTTACGTTGAACTGAACACCGTACTCCTTGGTTTAGCCTACATTCTTACCGCTACCGAAGCCTACGTGGATGCACACCTCGCGCGATTTGACGTCAGCGACGACCTGAGTCTGCGCATCCGCCCCGCCATGCAAATCACTCCAAACAACGGATACGCCATAGGACTTGGCGTAGCGCTGCAAATAGGACGGTAAGAGACGGCAGGCGAAAGAGCGCCCGCCAACAAAACTTGACTATGGTTCTTGACAACGAAAACGACGGTTTGGACAACTCGCGCCGACACTTCCTCGACAGCCTGCGCTTTCCGGCAGGGATGGTGCTGTTCCTGTGGTTAGTGCATGCCTACCTGACCATCGTCGGCTCCGACCCGGGCTGGTACGGGATTATGCCGCGCCGCATCTGGGGGCTACGGGGAATAGTCACCGCCCCGATGGTGCATGGTAGTTGGGAGCATTTGTTATCCAACTCGTTTCCGTTGTTCGTGCTTAGCGCTATTACCTTGTATTTTTTCCGGAAGGTGGCGATGCGGGCATTCTGGATGGTATTTTTCCTCACAGGCATCTCCGTGTGGCTGCTGGCCCGACCAGTTTTACACATTGGCGCCAGCGGCGTGGTGTATGGTTTGGTAGCGTTTATTTTCTGGAACGGCATCTTCCGGCGCAGCCTGCGCTCCATTATTCTGGCGCTGATCGTGATGGTTTTTTACAGCGGCATGTTCCTCGGTATTTTACCCGATCAGGAAGGCATTTCCTGGGAAAGCCACTTGCTAGGCAGTCTGGCGGGCATTTTTACCTCCTTCTGGTTCAAGGAAGAATTGGAAGACGACGAACTGGAACGCTACGACCCGTTTGCCGATGAGCGCGGGCAGGAAGCCGCCTACTTTCTGCCGCGCGATGTTTTTGACAAAACAAAAACCCAGCGCGCACTCGAAGCCGAAGAAGCGGAGCGCCTCCGGCAACAAAACGAGGCAAACACGTTTTTTCCGCCTACCTGGAACCGGGACTGGACCCTGTAATCCAGTCTTCAACGCACGAGCAGAAACGGCCCTGCGACCCCGGTTTTTCCATCGCCTTGCAGCCAAATCCAGTAGGCGCCGGCGGGCCAGTCGCCCGTAGGGATTTCCAGTACTTGCGTGCGTCCTACACGGCGGTCAAACTGCATGTCGCCGTTCATACCGAACACCTGCACATACTCGAACGGCTGCTTTGCTTCCACCCGCACACGATCGCTTGCGGGATTCGGCGATAATTTGGCTACGATCGGTGGTGTCGCTACGTCTGATGCAGAAACCGTCGTGCTCCCTTTGGCAATGGTGTACTGCCCCGGCGTCGTAACCGCCGTGCGCAACAATCCGAAGCGATCCTGTGCGGAGCCGATGGTGTTTTTCGTGTAGTTTGGGTGCTCCAACCAGGGATACCCGGGACCGGGGCGATACAACAGCACCACACTGTCCTCCGAAGGGCCGGTTTGGGCAAAAAGTTCGGTGTCCAACTGATCCAGTTTCGCCCGGCCATCGTACAAAAACGTAGCTTCGCCGGCAAACGGATGCAGGGCGTCCACCGTCCAGTACCGGTTACTGAGTTTGTAGCCGTAGGGGTTGGCAGTGCCTGCAGTATCGGGCATGGCGAAGTGGTGTTCGACCCGGATAAGCGCCGAATCGGCAGGCAACGCAGTAACCCGGATATTCAGTTTTGCCGGCGAGAAGTTGTGGGTTTCCAGGGTTTTTACCGCTATTTCCTTATCGGCCCGGGCAAATGTGTGCCGCAGGCGGGTGTTTACCCAAACCTTGGCAGGCAGAAACCCCCAGGACGGGAACGTGAACTCCACCGCGCTGTTTTCACCGGAAACAAGGGCCGTGCGGTACTGCCGGTTGTTGAACGCGTCCACAAATGTGAACTCCAGCGGCACGTTGTGGTAAAATGCCGGAGCGCCGCGGCGTTTTTGTTTTACGAAAAGTTTCACTTTGGTGCCGGCATCCACCGGCGACAGCGTGATCGTCAGCGAATCAATGGAGAAATGTGCAAAACCCGGCTGAAAGACCCAGTCGGCAAAAAAATCAGTGAGATCATAGTTCGTGGCTGCGCCGAGTTTGTCTCGAAACACTGCGCTACTCCAGTCGGCAAACGCGTTTTCCTCCAGCACAGCGCGCAGTCCGGTGCGAAAAAGCGAATCACCGAGGTACCCGCGCAGGTTGTGCGCCACCACGGCGCCTTTGTTGTACACGTGGCGGCCATAAGTGAGTTCATGCGGAATGCCCGACACTGCGCGGTAGCCATCCTCCTGCACGTGGGCGTTTTCCAGTACATTCAAAAAATTGCTGCCGACCTCCGCTGCATACCGCCCGGGGCCGTACACATGCTCCAGAAACAAGTGCTCGGAGTACACCGCCCAACCTTCATTCAACCACATATCTTCCGCTGAAGAGCAGGTCGCCAGATCGCCCCACCAGTGGTGACTAAGTTCGTGGGCCATGAGAGTTTCGCCGCCGGTGGTGCCGTCCACGGCGGCGCGCATGTAGGCGACATTGGTGGCGTGCTCCATGGCGCCGGAGCCAAAAGGCACTACGGAATAACCGATTTTGTCCCAGCGATAGGGGCCGTACCAGTGCTCGAATGCCGCCAGTGCATCGGGTAAGTGTGCGAAGGAAGCGGCGAGTTTGTTGGTATCGGCAGGAGCCACGGCAATTTGTACCGGAACGGGGCCTTCCTCGCCGGAATACATGCGCTCGAACGGCACAAAAGGCCCAACCGCCACACAGGCCAGGTAGGAGGGAATTGGGTCGTTGATCCGCCAAAACCAGTGCGTACCTGCTGCAGAGACCACATTGCCGAGAAGTGTACCGTTGCAGAACGCCGATTTGCCCGGCGGAGTAAATATGTCGAACTCGAATCGGCAGCGTTCCACAAAATTGTCGAAACACGGAAACCAGGCCCGTCCGAAATTGTGCGGATCGGCGGCAAACCCCACGCCGAGGTTGTAGGCATACTCCCCTTGCCAGTAAAATCCGCCCCAGCCGGAGGCATCCTGCGCGGGTGTGCCGTGGTAATGCACCGCTATGGTGGCTGTTTCGCCGGCATCCAGTGCATCGGGCCAGGAAATGTGCAGCAGGCTCCCGTCGAAGTTCCAGGTCGGCGTGAGGCTGGACGTGACGGAGTCAATGGTCATGCCCAGCAGGTCGAGCCGGATTTCGGACACGCCGTTTACCCGGGCGGAAAATTCGATTTCGGCCTTGCCGGTGATTTGTTGCTGCGCAAAATTGGAAATATCGAGTTGAAGTGCGGTTTTCTCTATGTCAATGGAATCGCTTCGGGTATCCGGTGCTGCATTAGGCGGTGGCGCAGTCGCGAAGAGTTGCTTGCCTTTGGCGCACCATTCGGCTGCAGGTAGCATTTTTTGGGATAACACGGCATGGGCGCTCAGCAGCGCGAGGAGGAGAAAAAGAGTTCGCATAACAACAAGATTTTTGCGTGCAGTGACCTTCCGGGTTTGCAAACCTGGATGGTCTCGTTTGTGTCAGCGCCCGCGCAACCGGAAACCGAGACCGAGCATCAGCAAGCCGAAAAACAACGCATAACCGCCCAGCCACCAGGCGGTCGGAATATTCGCGGCATTCGGCAGGAACACAATGAGCAAACCCAGCGCCATCGAAAGGGCGCCCGCGAGCGCCAAAAGCCACTCGTTCCGGATTTCCTTGCGGATCCGGTATGCCAGAATGATTTCGAAGGCACCGGTCAGCAGGCACCACAAGGACAGGTATAGCAAAAGACGGTCGGCGCTCAGGTCGGACGTGAGTGCGATTGCAGCGCCAAGACCAACCCCAAGCAAACCTTCCAGCGCGGCCACCCACCAGTCATCGTCCTGACCGCGCAAGCCGAGGCCTCCGTAAATAGCCGGCAAGCCGTCGGCCAACATAAGCAGTCCGACCAGCAAGGCAAGTGTTTCAAAGGAAAACTGCCGCACCACAAGTATGGTTGCCGCAAATGCCAGGGATACGACGCCGCGAAGCGCATAAATCCACCATTGTTTGACTAAAACCTGAAACATAGCGGCGTTGATTTACGGTTGTGAAATCAGTTTTTGATCATTTTTTTGCTGTACTCCCGCTCCAGGCTGTCCACCAGCATTTGGTAAACGGGGTCTTCAACCGGGGTTTCGTAGCCCTTGGTTTTGTTTTTTCCGAACACCTTCAACTTGACCGTGGTGTAGCGCTTGGGATTGAGGCGAAGGTCTTGCAAAAGCAGGTGCAGGTGCCGGGTAGTACGCACCATGTTGGTGTAGAACTCGGGGTCGTTCATCATCATGCCGAGCGAGCCGTCTTTACTCGACAGCAAGGTGTCAATTTTGGAAATAGCCGACTGCGTGGTTTCCAGCGTGTTGTGCAGGGAACTTACCGCCACGGTCAGTGAATCCATCAGCACGGCGGCCTTTTGGCCGGACTGGTCAATACCCGCGCCTTTGAGTTGCGCGCTGAACGCAGCCATGTTTTCGAGGGTAGCAGTTATGCTGGTGTTGCTCTCCCGAATGGCCCGCGT
Source organism: Saprospiraceae bacterium (assembly GCA_016787285.1). Classification (GTDB taxonomy): domain Bacteria; phylum Bacteroidota; class Bacteroidia; order Chitinophagales; family Saprospiraceae; genus M3007. The sequence continues at coordinate 7,973 of JAEUUV010000009.1, forward strand.
GATTTCGGCGGTGTTGTTTGCCGTGGCGGTCAGGCCTGCCGTACTGGCATCGAGGAAGCGATTAATTTTGCCGGTCATCAGGGCAACATTAGTCAGCGATTCGCGCAAGGCCACCAGTGTATGCCCGATTCCTTGCGGGTGGCGCGGGTCGGCTATGGTGTCGTACAGAGCAGTCAGGCCGACGCGCAGGCGCTCCATGTACACATCCAGTTCTTTCGGATTGCCCAGTACACTTTCGATAAATGATTTGGTGCGTCCGGTCAGGTAGTCGCCACTTTGGGCACAGTCGCCGCCGTTGCAGGGGCGTTCGATCAGCAGACTGATCGCTTTGCCGCCCATCAGGCTGGCGCTGATAATGACCGCGACGGCATCTTTCGGCACATCCACCTGCCGATCCACATTGATTACGGCTACTATAGTGCGATCGTCTTCCGGGTCAATAAAAATGTCTTTGACCATACCGACCTGGTGTCCGCTGATGAATACCGGGCTGGACGGGCGCAGGCCCTCTACGTCGTTGTAGCGGATATAAAACGATTGGGAAGCCGTCAGCACATTGATGCCCTTTAGAAACTGGAAGCCCCAGATTCCTACTGCGATAGCCGCTGCGGCGAGCAAGCCGATTTTGGTTTCGTTACTAATTTTAAGCATTTTGAAAATGTAGGTGTGGTTGTTGAATTTGGGAAAACGGGGAAAATCACGCACAGTCACCGAACTCAAAACGTCTGCACGAACTTGTTCGTCTGACGTTTTGAGGAATGCTCCCGTCAGACGAACAAGTTCGTGCAGACGGAGAACAGAATTTACAAACGTTGCAAAATCATTTCGGACAGGTCGTACACCATGACCGATTCGTTTTTCTCTTTGGCTTTCAGGCCGTCCTGTAGCATGGTAATGCAGAAAGGGCAGTTGGCAGCCACAATATCGGGATTGGTTCCAAGTGCCTCTTCGATGCGTTCGATGTTGATGCGCTTGTCGCCGGATTCGTCTTCTTTCCACATTTGAGCGCCCCCGGCGCCACAGCAGAGGCCGTTTTTGCGGGAGCGTTTCATTTCCACAAGTTCGCCATCGAGGGTTTCGAGCAGGGCGCGAGGGGCTTCATACACGTCGTTGGCACGACCGAGGTAGCAGGAATCGTGGTAGGTGATGCGTTTGCCCGCGAAACTTCCGCCCTCTTTCAATTTCAGGCGGCCCGACTGGATGAGTTCCTGCAGCAACTGCGTATGGTGCACGACCTCGTAGTTCCCGCCGAGCGCCGGGTATTCATTTTTGAGCACATTGAAACAGTGCGGGCATGCCGCCACGATTTTCTTCACGCCGTACATGTTCAGCGTTTCGATATTCATCATGGCCGTCATCTGGAACAGAAATTCATTGCCTGCGCGGCGGGCCGGATCGCCCGTGCAGCGCTCCTCGTTTCCGAGTATGGCGAATTCCACGCCGACGTGGTTCAGGATTTCGCACAAGGCTTTGGTCACCTTTTGAGCGCGGGCATCGAACGAGCCGGCGCAACCGACCCAAAAGAGTATTTCAGGCGTTCGGCCTTCAGATTGTAGCTCTGCTATTGTTTTGGCATACATATTCAAATCTCTTTTTCAGAATTTGTAGATTTAGTCGTGTCCCCTAACCCGCAACTCAAAACTCAAAACTCAAAACTCAAAACTGATTCCTCCACCCCTCCCGTTCCTCGCTCATAGCCCAGGCGGCCCCGTTGTTTTCGATGGCGTTGAACAGCGGCAGCCAGTCGGTAGGGCCGGCAGACAGGGTCAGAATTTCGTAGCGACGCAGTTGCACAATGATGTCGAGTGGGTTGATAAGTACCGGGCAGGCTTCCACACAGGCGTTGCAGGTAGTGCAGGCGTGCAGTTCTTCGGGGCTGATGTAATCGAACAGTGACTTGCCGTCGGAGTAATATTCGCGCGTTTGGGCGCCGGATGCGATAGCGGCGCCCACTTCCTCGGCGCGGTCGCGCACATCCATCATCACCTTGCGCGGACTGAGTTTTTTGCCTGTGATGTTTGCCGGACAAGCGGCGGTACAGCGCCCGCATTCGGTGCAGGAATAGGCTTGCAGCAAGTTTTTCCAACTCAGACTGAACACATCGTTGGCGCCGAATTCCGGCAAATCGTTCGGGGCATTGGGGTCGGGTTGTTCCAGGCCCATCATGATGCGCACTTCTTTTTGCACATCGGGCATATTGGCAATTTCGCCCTTGGGCGACAAACGCGCATACCAGGTATTGGGAAACGCCAGCAGGATATGCAGGTGTTTGGAGTAAGGCAAATAGCACAAAAAGCCGAACACCGTGAAAATATGCAGCCACCAGCCGAAACGCTCCACAGCAATAAGTGTCCCGTCGCTCAGGCCGGCAAACAGCCCCGGGCCAAGCAAACTGCTCACGGCAAACGCGCCCGTGGGGCCGTAATGCTCCACACCCCGGGCTTGCAGCACCTGGTCGGCGCCGTTCATGGAAAAAATGCCGATGATGAGGATGATTTCGCCCAGCAGGATCAGATTGGCATCGAGAGCGGGCCAGCCGTTCAGTTCGGGTTTTCGGAAACGCGGCACCTGAAGCAGGTTGCGACGGGCAAGGAAAGCGACTGTGGCTACAAACGCCAGCACAGACAGGATTTCGATAAAACTGATGACGAACGTGTAAACCCCGCCGAGGTAAGGCGCAAAGAACCGGTGATTCCCGGTAAGGCCGTCTACCAAAATCTCGATCAGTTCAATCTGGGTGATGACAAAGGCCACGTAGATGAACAGGTGCAGCACGGCGGGCAGCCAGTTTTTGAACATTTTTCGTTGCCCGAAGGCCACCAGCAGTACGTTTTGCCATCGCTCGGCGGCGTTGCCTTCGGTTTTTTCCGCTTTGCCCAGATGGATATTTCGCCAAACCCGCCCGTAACCTTTTGCAGCAAACCAGCCCGTTGCAGCCAGTACCGCGATGAAAAGTAGTATTTGAAACATAAAAACTGTTTTGCCGGCGAAAAGTACAGCGATAACAAGGATTTTTGCACTTGTTCGCACATAGTTTTCAAAACCACACACACAATGAAGATATTGGATGACCGCCAAATCCGCCAAAAGATCAAACGCCTCGCCATTGAAATCCTGGAGCGCCACTTCGGCGAACCGGAGATCATTCTCGCCGGCCTGAACAACAATGGCGTGGAATTCGCGCAACTGTTGCTGGCCGAACTACGGCCTATTGCACCGCCGGGCATGACCCTCACACCTACCCGCATCCGCCTCAATCCGGCCAACCCGCTGGAGTACCCGCCGGCCATTGACCTGCCTGCCGAAAAACTGCGCGACAAGCCCGTGATCATTGTGGACGACGTGGCCAACACCGGTCGCACCATTTTTTATGCCGTGCAGCCGCTGCTGGACGTCATTCCCCGACAGGTCGAAGTAGCCGTGCTGGTGGATCGCAAGCACAAATCGTTTCCGATCAAGGCAGACTACGTCGGGCTGTCGCTCTACACCACCATGCGCGACGATATTGACGTGCAGATTCGCGGAGCCGGCGAAATGGCCGTGTATCTTCGGTAGGAGCATGTTGGGGATTTTCTTACCGGGTCAAAAACGGTTCTTTTTCCGCCATTTTTCACCTTTTTTTAGTCGCGTAACCCCGGCTATGCTCCTTCAAAAACGCAAAAACTGACAAAAAAAGCCCTCGTTTTTGACGCCGGCAGAAAATCCCCAACATGCTCTAATGCCGTATCCATTCAAATCCACTTCTCTCACGCTAATTTCAACAATATGCCTGCCAAAGCACGCTCAAAACGCAAGGAACAACCCGCAGAAACCGAGGAGCCTGCCGCCGGCATAGCCCCTGTACCCGACAAAATCGAGTCCCTTTTTGAAGCCGATATGCTTCAGGAAGCCATGGACAAGTTCCTGGAGTTTCTGAATCAATCCGACTACTGGGCGCCTCAAATTGCCTTGCTGAAAGGGCGCCTCACCGGCCTCGAAACCGAAAAACAGGCCGCACGCATTGGACAGGAAGCCGTCCTCGAACGCAACCGAATCAGTTTTGCCTTCCAAAGCGAACTTCTGAAATTCAGGAAAGATGTGCTGGCCAAGTACTTCGACATCCGCAGCCATATAGACTACCTGAACAGCATCCGCGACCGCGATGATGTCATGGGAAAAATCCTTGATTTGCGCCTGCTGCCCAAACACTACCAACGCGATGAAAAGTGGGGAAAAACGGAAGGCAACTCCTCTATTATTTACCGACTGTTCAACCCGGACCTGCGCAGGCATGCTATTGCGTTGGTCATTAAACTGCCTCAGATTCAGGATAAACTGAAGCAGGACATCGGGGCGCTTGCCGACCTTCGGCACCGGAATATCATCAAACTGCTGGATTTTGAAGTGGAGCAGTTTCCATACTATGTCATCACCGAGTTCGTATATGGGGAAAACCTGCCACAGGCGCTCAAGGTGGTGGGAAAACGCCCGCCTGCTCAGGTAGCCGACTGGATGTACCAACTCACCGATGCCCTGAACTACCTGCGCCATAAGCGCATTTTTCACACCAATGTCCGCCCTTCCAAAATTTACATTGACGACGAATGGCAACTGATGATCTCGCCGTTCGACATCATGCTGTTCTCGCCTGCTCCTTCCCGAGGGTCTGCTTCAGCAAGGGCCGAAAAGCCGGGCGAGCGCACCTTCAGCCGCTACCTCGACGTGTGTCAGTACGGCAGCCCGGAATTGCTGCGATCCGACGGCAATACCCTGGATTTTGACCGGATGGGTGTTTCGGATATGTACTCAATTGGCCTGATCGGATATAAAATGCTCACCGGGAAAGACCTGTTTGAAGGCAAGACCCTGTACGAAATTTTGGAAAACCGGCGTATGCTCGAACGTGATCCGGCGATTCTGCAGGAAAAACTGACCGCTTTGCCCTCCGGAAACCCGCTTTCCGCCATTATTCAGCGTTTGCTGCGATACGAAGCGGCTGACCGGCAAAAAGAATTCCGGAGCCTGCACGAACTGCTCCGGGCGCTCACACCGCTGACCCGTACGTTTTACGAGGAATCAAGCCTGGTGCGCCAAAGTTACCGGCGGTGCCTGGCCAATAACCGGGAGTTTATCCGGGATTTCTACAGAAAATTTTTCGAATTAAAATCTCCGGATGGCGTCAAGTACGGCACATTTTTCAGCCATGATGCCCAAAAACGGCAGTCCACCATGCTGCAAATGGCCATAGACCTGTTGATTGACCTGGACCAGAACGACGATCGTGCCGTCGAACTGTTTGGCCCCGGCGCATCGAAGCACAGTACGTTCAAAGTGGCCGACTACGAAAACTTTTTGCAGGTACTCATGGAATGCGTCCGGGAGAACGACCAGTTGCACTGGAACAAACGACTGGAATCGGAATGGAAGGAGGTGTGCAACAAGGCGCTTGGAACCATTCGGGCGTTGCACGCGTGAACCTGATTGCCAGTACCACCGCCAAGCCAAGCCCTCACTTTTGCGCCATTACCGTAGCAATCCACTGCTCAACCTCGATTGCCGTGCCTTTTATCAAAGAAACGCGCCTTGTTTTATTATTCGAGAGTTTGATGTCCAGAAATTCATTACCAAATCTGCGTTTGACCTGCATGGTTTGCACCTCCTTAAGATTGATTTCAGCCTGGCTACTTGAGAAGTATATCCCGATCAACAGACCAAGATGGCTCAGCCCGATGACCAGCCCTGTCCAAAGCAAAAATTGATCCTGAGTATTCAAAAACCGCAGGACGGACATTGCTCCGTAAAAGACCCAAATGCATGATGAAATCATCCGGTACTTGGTTTGTTTACCAGCGTTGTCCGAGATAGCAATTTTTTCGCCATCGAACGCCAGTTCACCCGTGTACAGTTTAAAAGATTGGTGCATACTTTTTTCTTAAGTCTTGGTATACGTCTATTTCAAGGCCTCAAACAGCCAGTTCGCCAACGCCTGCCGGTTGCTGGGAATGACCAGGCGCTGCTGATCCCAGTCGTTCCGGATATTTCCCAATTCCACGTACACGGCTACCGGCGCTGTGGTTTCGCGCAAGGTGTACAGCGCACGGGGCGTCACGCTGCCGTTGTAGCGTTTTTGCGAACGCACACGGGCGTATTTCTGAAGAAACGTTTTGTGCAGTTTTTCGGCCATCTCTTTGCTCGGGTCGCTGTCGGGCCGGTAGTAAAAAAACACATCAATTTCCTTGTGCCGCAGGCGGGAATCCACATGAATTTCAATGATCATCTGGTCTTTCACATTCGCTTTGTTGTGTATTTCCGTGAGTTCGTTGATGAGCGTAGTGCGCTGGCCGAGGCGCTCCTTCTGGTCAATGGGAATGGCCAGGTCGCCCCACACGGTTTCGTCTTTGTCGCACTTGAGGAAAGCATCGTCGCGGATGCCGTCGTTATCGTCCCGCACAATCATGTAGGCCGTGGCGTCGTGACTGATGAGCAATCTTACCAGACGCAGGGCCACGTCGTAGGCATATTCGTCCTCGCACAGGTTATGTCCGGCCCGACGGCCTTCGGCGCCGCCGTCCGGACCGCCATGTCCACTGATGACGTAAAATACTTTGCCCTTCAGTTTGGAACTTGCCAGGGGTGTTTTCTGGTATTTTTTTCCAAAGATCGGGAACACCCGGCTACCTGCGCCGGCAGTAGGTTCTTTGAGTTGGACGGCGGTGTTGGCCCGCACGACTTCCGCCTCGCGTACGGCTTGAACGAGCGCAACCTCCTCGCGGCAATTCAGTTCGTGCCAGGGCACCCAAAGTTCTTTGTCGTCAATGAAATCGCGCGAACGATAGCCTTTGGTTTTGCAATCCTTGTTGAAATCGGAAATACGTGTGGCCGTTTGCCAGTCGTCAATGCCAAGTGTGGAGCGGATGGTTTTGCCGTCGTACAGCACGACCTGCACGGGAATTTTGTACGAGGCACCGGCTTTCAGCCGGTAATCCTCCTTAAGGCCGTTGATCCGGAAAAATTCCGAGACGTTGCATTCGTAGCCGTCAAGGCCGAAGCGAGCCAGCAGCGTCGGCACCGATTCGCCGGGTTTGGCTTCCACCACAAGGTAAACCGGCTCGGGTTTGGTCGGTTTAGCCGGCTTGGCCTGCCTGGAGGCTGCGGGGCGTACCGTTGTTTTTTTCTGGGCGACAAGGCCTGCCGGTACGAACAGGAACAACACGGCTACGAGGTATAAACAGACGGGGATGGGCTGTGGCAGGCGCTGGTTGTCGGACAAGTGGTGACGCATTCGGGCAAATATTGACAAAAAATGTTTTTGGTCTTGGGCAAAGGACGGACTTTTAGCGCCTATTTTTTCCTTTGCGTATTATCCCTTCATCATTGAGCACTGATTTTTTTTAAAACACAGCCGGTTTAACCGCCATGCAGACAAAACTTTTAGCAAAAAACGCGGCCTACCAACGCCAGGTGGAGGCGCTGTTCCATGAAATTTCTTCTTGCAGCGATGCGGCGCTCAACCGGCGCCCGCCCGGCGGCGGATGGTCGGTCATACAGGTCATGCACCACCTGATCATTTCCGAGGAGCAATCCCTGCGCTATGTGCAAAAGAAACTGAGTTTCAATCCGAAACTGAACGATGCCGGTCCGATGGAATGGCTGCGCGCCCGCACCTTGTGGTTTTACCTGAACGTGCCGATCAAATTCAAAGCGCCGCCAATGGTAGGCGACGAAAATCTGCCCGAATTTGTCTCGCTTGACGAAACCCGCACACGCTGGCTGAACATCCGGAAAGAATGGGCAGACTATCTGGAAAAAATGCCCGCCGAAGTCGTCGGTAAGGCCGTCTACCGCCATCCCATCGCCGGACGCCTGGGCTGGCCGGGCATGTTCACGTTTTTTACCACCCACTTCAACCGGCACCTGAAACAAATCCGGCGCACGCTTCGCCAAACAGCATAACACACAATCGCTCTCAAACATGAAACATTTTATCCTCCTGCTTTTTCTCCTCGTCGCATTCAGCCTGCACAGTCAGGAGGAGTTCGACAAAAACAGCGTAAAACCCTGTGGCACCGTATCGCACATTGACGCCTGGCTGAAAAAATACTTGGAGTCGCCGGAAAGTTTTCCGGAAAGTTCCGACACGCTCTGGGTAGGCATGCAACTTCACCTGCTGGCCAAAGACGACGGTTCGGGCCGTTTCGGCACCGCCCAGTTGTTGGACGCCTTGCACCGCCTGAACCTCGACTTCGCACCTTCCAACATCCGGTTTTACTGCAAAAACGACTGGAATCAGATCAATAACACCGGCTGGTACCAGCATGATTCGCTGACGCAGGGCATCGCCATGATGTTTGCGAACAACGTGCCCGACCTGCTCAACGCGTACTTTGTGGCCAAAGCAGCCGGCAACTGCGGCTACAACCTGCCTTACGCAGGAGTAGCCATGATGCACGGATGTACCGGCCCGACCGACCACACCTGGACCCATGAAATCGGACACGCCCTGTCCATCCAGCATCCGTTCATCGGGTGGGAAGGCAAAACCTACAACCCCAACAACCCTACTCCCGACACGCTCACCTACGACTACACCCACTTTCACAGTACGCCCGACACCATCGTGCCGTCGCCGCTGGATACCGCGCTGGTAGAATACGTGGACGGCAGCAACTGCGGTATCGCCGCCGACCGCATCTGTGACTCCGGCCCCGACTACCTGAGCCAACGCTGGGATTGCAACACACAAGGCCTCAGCATCGTGGAACAAAAAGACCCCTCCGGCGCCACATTCCGCTCCGACGGCACGCTGTTCATGTCGTATGCCAACGACAATTGCCAGACCCGCTTTACCCCCCAGCAAATCCAGATCATGCGTGCCAGACTCCTGACGGCCAAGGCTGCGTGGCTGGCACCGGCAGCACCGGAACCGATCATTACAGGAGCGAGCACACTGATTTCTCCGATTAATTTCGCACAAGCCACCGCCGCAAGTGCCCTGCTGACCTGGTCGTCGGTGCCCGGCGCGACGCATTACCTCGTGCAAGTGTCCAAGGTGTCCGGCTTTGGCATCAGTGACTTTGAGGCCATTGTAACCGACACCTTTGCCCTTACCGGCCAGTTGACCCCCAACTGGAATTACTTCTGGCGCGTACGCCCGTACAACTGCGTTTCAGTGGCGCCGTTCACAGCCAATGGGCGTTTTACCGCCAAAACAGTCCATGTGCAGTCTGCCACCGAAGCCGGCTGGCGGGTGTATCCGAGTTTGTTGGCGCCCGGGCAACCGGTTTTGCTGGAAATACCAGAGCACTGGACGGGTCAGGCGGCCGATTTTCGGGTATTCGACACCGGTGGCCGGCTGATGTGGCAACAGACAATTTCGCTTGAAAACCAACGCCAGGTGTTGCGACTGCCTTCGGAGAACTGGCCGGTGGGTGTGTACAATGTGCTTTGTTCAGGCAAAGCGGGCGTGTTTCGGCAGACGGTGGTGGTGAGCGAGTGAGTGCCTTACAGCACCACAAAGACGCATACTATTTTTCACCGCGGAGACGCGAAGGCGCGGAGTTTTTATTTTTTCTCCGCGCCTCTGCGTCTCCGCGGTGAAAAATAGGTGCATAAAACGAGAAAAGCCCTCATCCAGCGTTGCGCGGATAGAGGGCCATCCCAAAAACCGATTACATCTTTATGCGGAGTGCAAATTGTCGAGCGAAAAAAGCGAGGCAAAAGTAGTGCACGGAAACCTCGTTTTTACATACCGGCTGCCCGGTAATTTTTTGTGCAAAGAAAACAAAAAGCGAGCCGAAATTCCGAGCGAACCAAGACTGCCAATCGGAATTAATGTTGGACATTCATTTGATTTCCAGTTCATTTTCCAGGGCATCGAAGCGCGAACGCAAAGCCTCGTATTGTGCATCGAAGTGTGCAATTTGTTTTTCTTCGTTGGCGAGCATGGCATCCAAATCTGCAAAATTGTCGGCGATGCGGCTTTTAATTGTTCGCACGTAGCCGCCGAGTTTGTCGAGCAGGGCCGTTTCCATGCGCCGGCGCCCCTGTTCGATTTCGGCAAAATATCCGCCCACGATTTTGCGCCGCTGCAAACCCGCCGTAATACCGGCGAAAAGCAGGCCGACACCCGTCAGCACGCCGCCGGTGATGTCGAACACTGCCGTTTGCGTGACGGCGGCGAGAATGATGCCGATGACGGCTACCCCGCTACCGGCGGCGATATTGGGCGAAACACTGGTGTTTTCCGGGAACAGGCGTGCATCGGAAAAACTCTCTGCACGTGACATGAACCGCCCGAATGCCTCCTGCAGGTCTTTGAGCACCGAAGCCCGTTTGTCGGAAATGTCCTCAAATATGTAGGAGTCGCTTTTCACCACGGAGTTGGTGCTGGTTTTGATTTTCAGATCAATCATTTTGGCCATCTGCTGCACACTGTCGGCCAGGTCCACCACGCCGTCGCTGAGTTTGGACTTCAGTTCGGCGTTCAGATTGGTTTCCAGTTTTTTGGCAAGGTCGTCGAGCCAGTCCTTGATGGAAGCCTGTTTGCTGAAAATACCGAGAAACGAACGGCGCAGCAGGACCGGGAACGACAGGCCGTCGCCAAGTTCATCTCCGATTTGTTTGGTGATGCGGTCGTAGCCGTTCAGCAGGTTTTCGATGAGCACCCGGCTCTGGTGGTTGCTTTTGGCTTCCTGGTGGTCGAGGGTTTGCTGCACATCAGCGCGGAATGCCCCGTCGGCGCGGAACTGCTCGGCGCGGGTGTCGAGGTCTTGCCGGATGCGGGCAAGGATACCGCGCGCGGTGGTCAGGTTGTTTTGCAGTTTCAATGCCGCACCGCGCCCGCCGGTTACGTGCGAGCGGATATAGTCCCGCACAGCGGAAAAACCGCTCTCGTCGAAACGGCCCTCCTGTTCGGCTTTGGCGCTGGTGGCAAAAATGACCGGCTCATTCAAGCCGCGTTTTTGGGCGAAATCGTAAAGGCCGCGTTCGTTGACCGCCAAATCTTCCGCAGGCAGCAGGTCTTTCTGTTGCAATACGAAAATGATCTTCTTGTGCCAATCGGCATGGATGAACTGGAAAAAATCCCAGGCCGATTGCCGGTACGGGTTTTTGGCCTCGAAGACGAAAATGACCAGATCGCTGGCAGGAATGAATCCTTCGGTGATCTCCTGGTGCCGCTCCACGATGGAATTGGTGCCCGGCGTGTCCACGATGGCGATGTCGCGCAGGATATCGGCCGGCAGGAATATTTTTTTCAGGTACGGGTTCACCACCACTGTTTCGGGCTGTTCGCCGAAAAGAATCTGCTGGATAGTATCGGTCATGGGCTGGGGCGCTACCGCGCATATTTCCTGCTCCAGCAGGGCATTGACAAAACTGCTTTTGCCCGCCTTGACTTCGCCGACGATGACGAACATGTACGGCTCGGACATGCGGTTGCGCAGTTCGCCCACCGTGGTGGCAAGTGCCTTGTGGCCGATGGCCTGCGTCAGATCATGCAGGTCTTTGATGGTGTCTTCAATTCGGACGCGCAGGGCTTGGGTGCGGTGGTTAAGCATCACAGTTTTGAGTTTTGAGTTTTGAGTTTTGAGTTGCGGACAGATGAAGAAGGCCTGGTTTGCCGAGGCAAAACAGCAGGTCGAGTGCCGAAAGGTCGGGTAAAAATCCGTGCCGCTCCGAAAAAACCTGGGGGTACGGCGTCGGCACGAACAGGCTTGCCGGTGTCGGAGCATTTGGAGAAATGCAGCCCCGGGCATCGAAAACGCCGGTGGTTTGCATTTCAGAACCCGGCTTTTGGAAAGACTCCGTCAGTTGAATCGAGCCGGACCAGCCGCTTTTTTTGAAAAGAAACTGCACGATCTCGAGGTTCAGGTCGAACAGGAAGGCGTAGTTTTTTTCAAAAAAAGGCGCCACTTCGTCGGCATAGTGTTCGAAATAAGGCGCGTTTCCGTAGGCGGTACGGATGCTGCGCCAGTGCGCCCGCTGCCAGGGTTCCTCGTTGGCAATGCGCACTTCGCGAATCGGGGTTTGCTGGTGTTTGCCTTTTTGAAGGGGAATGCTCAGGCGCTGTACCCCGTTCGGCCCGGCAATGTGGCAGCGGTTCCGGTAACTGCCTTTCTGAAAATTCTCGCAGGCCTCAAGCAGAAGTCCCTCGCTGATTGCAGCGAGGGACTGCCACGAAACCGGCGGCCAGTAGAACAATTCGATCAGGGTACGGCGCATGGCGTTACACCGGGCTTGTTTTAAATCCTTGCCTCTTCAGCAGCCGCAGCATTCCTTTTTCACCGGCTAAGTGCCCGGCCCCTACGGCACAAAACAGGCTGCGGTCGGAAGCAATTTCGGCAAAACGGCGGGCCATGATCTGGTTGCGTTCGTACAGCATGATGCGGCGCATACCACGGGCGTCTTTTTTGGCAGCCTGATAAAGTTGCTTCAAATCGCCTTCCTGATACCAGCGCAGCATTTTTTTCAGGCGACGCTTCTGGCGATTGTAGTTTTTCAGCAGCCAGACGAGACTTTTTACGTGCTGCTCGAACGGGATATTTTTCAAGGTTTGCAATTGCTCCTCAAAGGTTTCTACACCGGTAGTAGTTTTTCCAAGTGAACAGGCGTACTCCCAGAGCGTTTCGTCCAGCGAGCGGGCGGCTTCATCGGCCAGCAGGGCGTTGGTCAGGGCTATGCTGACCGTCATGGGGTGCTGATGCTGCATAGCCTCCGCCGGGGCGCCGAGTTTTTTTCGGCAGTAAAACTGCAAATTTTTCCAGGCCCCGGGCGTCAGGATTTCATTGAGTGCAGTTCCGGTAGGCAGCCGGAGCACAGCCTCCACGGCGGCGTGGTCGGTGTCGGAAAAATCAAATTCCGTAGCAAATACCTCGCAGCGTTCGAGGCAAATTTTGGCCGGTTCCAGCCATTTGAATGCCCGAAGATCGCGCACATGCATGGTGCCGAAGAGGAAGGAAACAGGGCCGCCGATTTTGGGTTGGACGCGCCAGAGCAGTGAACTTTTCATAGAAGTGATTATCGGATTAGTGTGGTGCAGGAGATTTTTTCCCAACGCTCCGCCGAACGGTTCCATCGTTGGACAGTAAGCCGATGCAGACCTGAACTCCCCGAGTTATTTGCACACGGGCAAAGGTACTGTGCCAATCGCTGATGTGTACCCGGGCTGTTGTATGCCGGCACATGCAGGTTGTCGAAGGCCCAATCGTCAAAGAGCAGTTTGCTGCCCGCGTCGTAGGCGTACTTTTCCCACTCGGGCTGTACTTCCGGACAAATGGA
>JAEUUV010000119.1 GCA_016787285.1 Saprospiraceae bacterium
CGACACGGCTTTGTTGGGGTTTTTGGGCAGTTTGGGGGGGGGGTGACTGACAGCCACCCCGCCACTATGGCTGGAGCCATACTCTACCGGCTAATGACCAATCGTCCCGACCCGATCAGGTCATTCGGGCCGGTAATTTGATAAAAATACAATCCCGTCGGCATGGCGCCGGTTTCCAGCGTCCACGTAGGGCCTGTAAGTTCTGTTTGCAGCATCACTTGGCCTGTTGTATTTGTTAAGATTATCCGGTAGCGTGTGTCATCAGCGTCGAGAGTTTCCACAGAAAAGATAGCCTGATCCCGGGCAGGATTGGGCGATACCCGGACGGCATTCGCGATGGTAGCCGGTTCATCGTCCGACACGATCACCGAAAACGTCTCGCAGTATCGGTCGTCCTCGGGAACGGCGTCAAGGCGGTCGTCGGGAAGGGCCGTCCAGAAGCAGAGGGTGAATAGTGGGTTCTCGTAGGTGCCCGACAGGGAAAAGGCGTTTGACAGATGCACTTCGGCGGATTCGCCGGGCATCAGGGTAGCCTCGAAGGGCTTGGAAAATTGATCCTGATATTCACAAATATTCCAGCAGGAACTGAACCTGCCGTTGACCAGGAATTTCGACACCGGGTTGCTGCCTGTATTGGTCACTGTGGCGAATACTTTTCCGAAAAAGAACGTGACGGACGGCCCCAACCAGAATGTGCAGGGAAACGAATTTGTAGCGTATGTCGGCTGCTGCTCCAACCGGATGCCAGTGAGCGCCACCGAGTGCGTCGGTTCGATCACTGGATTGTCTTTGGGCACTGATTTCAAAAATACCGTGCGGTTTCGCGGAAAATTGCAGTTTCCGCTGAGCCAGAGCACGCTGTCGCCGGGGGTGTGCAGGAGCGCCAGCACCTGGTATTGTTTGTCGTAGGCGTATGTGTCAAGGATGTCCAAGGTAACGGGATCAATACGATGCAGCACCGAAGCGCCGGCAGTGTTGGAGCCGGTGACCCAGCATGCGCTGTCGGCCCAGAAGACTTTCGACCAAGCCTGAAGACCTGCCAGCGATTTTTCGGCCTGCACGGTCAGGGCTGCATCAAGGCGGTACAGTTTTTCGGAGCCGAGCACAAACCATTCACCGCCGGGGGGCTGGGCAACATGGCGGACGTTGTCGGGGAAAGGCACCACAAAAAATGGGCTGAACGACCCGAGCGCTTGGTTGCCGTAGGCTAAGTAGCCGCCGAGGCTGTTTTTCACAAACCCGCTCCACGGGAATCCCGTGGCGGTGCTCATGCTCGACAGGGTGCCGTCCGGTTGGTACTCGAACCTGAATTTATCTGTCTGGAAAATGACTTTTCCGTCGGTGGCGGGCAGGAGCCAAAGCCGGTTGTTGAACCGGTGTTCCTCCGGGGTGGATATTGTCCACAAAATCTGCCCATCGGCACTCAGCCTGGCCAGCCCTTCCGGCGTGGGGTAGTCGCAGCCGTCGTACACGGCCCCCACGAACACCCCGCCGTCGGGCGCAGGCAGCATGGCCAGATCGTGCATCACCTCCTGAGCGGGCAGGTAAACATTCGTTTTCCACAGCAATACATCGTTTTCGGCGTCCCACTTGAGCACAAAAAGTTCGTCAATCAAGTCCACGCGGTTGCTGTGTCCAAACCCAAACCATGCCCCGTCCGGCCCCTGCACCCACTCTTTCAGGTAATTGTCAAATTGAAACTGGAACTGGTAGTCGCCCGGCCCTTGCGCGGCGGCGGGGTTTGTTTGCAACAGCCAAACAAGCAGGAGGAGAAGCGTTTTTTTCATGGGAATCTGGCCGGGCGCGTTTGGTGGAATCGCCGGGGAGACAAACCTACCGGAATCGGCGTTTGCGCGTTGTCGGGGATGGGCGGAACGGAAAGAAATACACTCAGTCCCCCACAAAAATCTCCTCCAGGGGCACCTTCAAATCAGGAAAAACAACGCAGTTGACGGCATCTTCCTTGACGTAAATCGTCGCCGGACTGTACGCGCCCGCTTCGGTCAGGTGAAACTGGAACGCGCACTCGTGCTCCGGGTCCAGAATCCAGTATTCCCGGATGCCGCTTTCTTCGTACAGCTGTTTCTTGATCTTCATTTCCTTGGTGGAGTTGCCGCGCGACAGGATTTCAACAACTAAGTCCGGCGCGCCGAGGCAGCCCCTGTCGTCCAATTTTTCCAGGTCGCAAATGACGCACAAGTCGGGCTGCACGACCGAGTAGATGTCCTTGTTGGCTTTGGCGGACTTGCGCTTGTCGTACAGCCGGACATCGAACGGGGCGGCGTAATAACGGCAGGAGTGATTTTTGAAATGGGTATAAAAATGGCCGCTCAACTCCCGCGAAATATCCTGATGGTACCGGCTCGGCGCCGACATGGCCAGGATTTTCCCTCGGACGAGTTCAATGGCCTGCTCAAATTTCCAGGTCAGGTAGTCGGCGTAGGTGTACCGTCCGTTCACTACATCCAATTGGTCTAGGCTGACGATCTCTTTCATGGAATATGTATTTGTGTGCAAAAATAGGCCAAAACAACCATCGCGGGCCGGGGAATTTCTTTCCTTTGCCGTGCGCAGCAAGATTTTTTCGCGTTTGTGCATTTTTGCCACAACCTGCATCCATCCTGCCCCCGTCCAACAAACCAACGGCCAACAGCCGATAACCAACAGCCATCCACCATGCTACGCTCCACCATTCTCCTGCTCGCCCTTTCCTTCGCTTTTTGCAAGTACGCTCAAAAAGCCCCGGAAAGCCCCGGCGCCCAACCCGTTCCCACGCCCATGCCTACCACCACCGCTCCTGCTCCCGGCGACTATGCCACGGAATGGCGCGCCATTGACAGCCTCGAAAAACAGGGCCTGTTCAAAAGCGCGCTCGAACGCACCGAAGCTCTGCATGCCCGCGCCAAAGCCGACCGAAACGGTCCGCAGACGATCAAAGCCCTGCTGTTTCGCGGCAAATTCATCACCATGCTGGAAGAAGACGGCTTCGTAAAAGCCGTGCAGGCGCTTGAAAACGACGAAAAAACCGCCGCCGAGCCGGAGCGCTCGGTGCTGCAAAGCCTGCTCGGCGAACTGTACGCCACCTACCTGCAAAACCAGGGATGGCGCATCCAAAACCGCACGCCGCTTGCTGAAGGCGAAGGCGGCGACATCCTTACGTGGTCGGCGGAACAGATCGAGCGCCGGGCGCTGGATTTTTACCGCGCCTCCGTGCAAAACGAAGCCGCTCTGCGCCCCGTTTCCACCGACTATCTGCGCGACATTTCCCAGCCGGGCCAAGCCGACTCCGTGGCCGCCAAACCCCTGCGCCCCAACCTGTTCGACTTCCTCGGCCACCGCGCCGTGGAGCATTTTGCCAACGAACGCAGCTACCTCGCCGAGCCGGCGTACAAGTTTTACCTCGACCAGCCCGAAGCCTTTGCGCCCACCGCCGATTTTGTAAAGTTCAATTTCCAGAGCCGCGACACCACGTCGGGCAAATGGCTCGCTATCCGCTTGTTCCAGCGCCTCATCGCCGCACACCTCGCCGCCGGCGAAGAAGCCGCGTTGATTGATGCCGAACTCCTGCGCCTGCAATTTGCCCAAAACAACTCCGTGCTGGAGGATAAGTCCGAGCGCTACCGCCAGGCCCTCGCCGTCCTGCACAAAACCCACTACAACCACCCTTCCGACGCCGAGATCGTCCACAAAATGGCCTGGGCACTGATGGAGCAGGCCGGCCAGCCCAACGCCGACGTCACCCTGCTGAAGCAGGCCGCCGACCTGTGCGAAGACGCCATGCGCCGCCACCCCGACACCTACGGGGCCAAACAGTGCGCGGCCCTGATGTACGACCTGCGCCGCGAGGAAGTGGAACTCCAAACCGAATACGTGGCCCTGCCGGAAAAGCCGGTGCTCGTGTCCGCAGGCTGGAAAAACCTGAAAAAAGTGTGGGTCAAGGTCGTGCAAATACCAAATGATCCGTCGGCACTTGATCAGGTGGAGTGGAATCAACGGCTGACCTACCTGAACAAACTGCCCGCTGTGCAGCAACGTACCTGGGATTTTCGCGATCCGGGCGACTACCGCCGCCATAACTCCGAGATCAAACTCGACCCGCTGCCCGCCGGGCGCTACTTCGCGCTCCTGTCCGGCTCTGCCGATTTTGCCGGCGGCGAGCATCCGGTGTCCTTCGCGCCGTTCACCTGCTCCGGCCTCGCAGCCGTGTCGTTCGACCAGAACGGCGACCAGCATTTTGCCGTGGTCAACCGCGAAACCGGCTCGCCACTGAGCGGCGTACGAGGCGAGTTTTTTGAATCCCGCTGGGATCGCAATGAACGCCGAAACATGCGCAACCGCATCGGCCAGGCACTCAGCGACCGCAACGGCCTGCTGAAACCCGAGGTGGACACCCGCCGCGGGTTCAATGTGCTCCTCTCGCAGGGGCAGGACAGCCTCTGGCTCGATGAATTTTACAACAACTACCGCCCCGACCCACGCCGCCTGAACCGCGAAACGCAGTTTTTCACCGACCGTAGCCTGTACCGTCCCGGCCAGACGGTGTATTTCAAAGGCATCCTGCTCCAGCGCAACGAAAAGGACATGCCCGCTATCATCCCAAACACGGAGGTGGTGGTGCGCTTCCTCGATGCGAACAGTCAGGAAAAAAGCCGCCTCAAACTGCGCACCAACGAGTTCGGCACGTTCAACGGTGCATTTCAGGCGCCCGTTTCGGGCCTGACCGGCCAAATGCGCATCGAAGCCGAAGGCCTCGGCGGCGGCGCCTGGTTCAACGTGGAGGAGTACAAACGCCCCCGATTCGAGGTAACGTTCAAACCCGTGACGGGCGCTTACCGCGTGAACGACGCCGTATCGGTGCGCGGCGAAGCCAAAAACTACGCGGGCAGTGTGGTGGACGGCGCCAAGGTGCGCTACCGCGTAGTGCGCCAGGCGCGTTTCCCCTGGTGGGACTGGTGGCGCATCAGCAAACCGTTCGCAACTGAAACGATGGAAATTGCCAACGGCGAAACTACCACCGGCGCCGACGGCGGGTTCGATATCAAATTCACGGCCCTGCCCGACCGCAGTATCCCGAAAAAAGACCAGCCCATGTTCGATTTCCGCATCATGGCCGACGTAACCGACATAACCGGCGAAACGCGCAGCAGCGAAATCCTCGTGACCGCGGGCTATGTGGCACTGAACGTGGACTTCGCCTTGCCGCAGGAAATCGTTTTGGACAGCCTGCGCAGCATTTCCCTGAACACAACCAATACCGCCGGGCAGTTTCAGGCCGCTGCGGGCACCATCGAAATCACGCGACTCGTGTCGCCGAAACAGCAGTTTGTGCAGCGCTACTGGGAAAACCCCGATGTGCCGGCCATGACCGAAGCCGACTTCCGCCACGACTTCCCGCTGTACCCCTGGAACGGCGAGGAAAATCCCGAAAAATGGGGCCGGCAGGATTTCACGCGCCCCCTGAATTTCAACACCGGCGCGGCCACTAAAATCAACCTGAACGACGGCGGTATGGCTGCAGGGCACTACGAAGTGGTGCTGAAAACCAAAGACGCTTTCGGCGAACCCATTGAGGTCAAGCGTATTGTGCGCGTGTGGGATTCCAAAATTCCGGCCACACAGTTCGACGGCCCGGGCGGCATTCTCGAAAAAAGTGTCTGTGAACCCGGTGAAACTGCCCGGCTCCGACTCGGCGGCGGCGACAAAATGCGCTTCCTGTTCCTGCTGGGCCGCGAGGGCAAAAACCAGGAGCCGCGCTGGATTGACGTGGCCGGTGTGCAAACCGTGGAAACGCCTGTTCTGGAAAGCGACCGCGGCGGCCTGGCTATGAACGCCTTCGCCGTGCGAAACAACCGTTTTTACCAGGTCGGCCCAATTGGAGTGTCGGTGCCCTGGAGCAACAAAGACCTGACGATCAGTTACGAAACCTTCCGCGACAAACTCGCCCCCGGCGACAAGGAGGAATGGCGCATCCGCATCAGTGGCCCGAAAAAAGACCGGGTGGCTGCCGAACTCGTTGCCGCCATGTACGACGCCTCGCTCGATCAGTTTTTGCCGCATAGTTGGTCGGGCATCCGGTACCCGGGTCACTACCACCGGCTACATTTTGGCGGCAATACGTTCCGCCAGGTGCAGGGCGATGTGCGCCACAACCCCACCGGCATGCCGCAGCCGCCCGACCGGAGTTACCGCCGGATGAATTGGTTCGGGTTCCCGCTCTACGGCGGGCGTTTCCCCGGTATGCTGCGCGACGGCGGCGCCGAGGTGTACATGATGAAAGCCGCCCCGGCTATGGAAGAACGCGCTGCCGCCGATTCATCGGCGCCACCACCCCCGGCTGCGGCCCAGGGCGGCGTAGCGGTCAATGGTATCATCCATCCGGAGGCCGACGAGCTCGCACAAGAGCCGGGAAAACCTGCCGCTGAAAAACCCGCCCCTCCCGCTCCCCGTCGGAACCTGAACGAAACGGTGTTCTTTTTCCCTGAAATGCGCACCGACGCGCAGGGCAACGTGGTGCTGAAATTCACGATGAACGAGGCGCTCACCCGCTGGAAATTTTTGGCCTTCGCCCAAACCAAAGACCTGCAATGGGCGGTGTCGGAAAAAAGTGTGGTCACGCAAAAAGAGCTGATGATCCTGACCAATCCGCCGCGTTTCCTGCGCGAGGGCGACGTACTGGAGTTTTCGGCCAAGGTGAGCAACCTCTCGCAGGAGCCCATTGCCGGTACGGCGGTGCTGAACCTGTTCGACGCGCTCAGCATGCAGCCCGTGGATGCCGCATTCGGACTGGGGCAAAAAACGCTGAGTTTTACGGTACAGCCCGGCCAGTCGGCGCCCGTTTCGTGGCGTTTGCGTGTACCCGAAGGCAAGGCCGACGGCCTCACATGGCAGGTATTTGCCGAAGGCAAACAATTTCGCGACGGCGAGGAAAACACCCTGCCCGTGCTGACCAACCGCATGCTCGTGACCGAAACGCTGCCCATCACCGTGCGCGGCAACCAGAGCAAAACCGTGGTGTTTGAAAACCTGAAGAACAGCAACTCCAGCACGCTGCGCTCGCACCGCTACACCGTGGAGTTCAGCAGCAACCCCGCCTGGTATGCCGTACAGGCGCTTCCGTACATCATGGAGTTCCCGCACGAATGCACGGAACAGATTTTTGGCCGCTTCTACGCCAACACGCTGGCACACGGCGTGACGCAGAAAATGCCGGGTCTGCGGCGGGTTTATGACAAATGGAAAACTGCCGGAAGCGGCGCCATGCAGTCCAACCTGAGCAAAAATCAGGAACTGAAAACCGCCCTGCTGGAGGAAACGCCCTGGGTGCTGGAGGCCCAAAGCGAGGAACAGCAAAAGCAGAACATCGCGCTGCTGTTCGACCTGAACCGCATGGCCGACGAGCGCGAGCGCGCCATCGCCACGCTGGCCGAGCGCCAGGGCGAGGGCGGCGGCTGGCCCTGGTTCCCGGGCGGACGCGAAAACTGGTACATCACCCAGCACATCGTCGCCGGATTCGGGCACCTGAACAAACTCGGCGCGTTTTCTTTGGAAAATGACCAGCAGGCCGCCTCGATCCTCGACCGTGCAATGAGTTTTTGCGACGCTGAAATCCAGCGCCAGTACGCCGAACTGGAACGCCTCGCTCAGGCCGGTAAAACCAAACTGGAAGACGACCACCTCGACGGTATGGCCATCCAGTACCTGTATGCCCGCTCATTTTTCCCGCTCGACCGCGTAGACAAAGTGACCGGCTACTACCTCGATCAGGGCGCCAAATACTGGCTCAAACGCAGCCTGTACGAACAGGGCATGCTCGCCCTGGCGCTGCACCGCCACGGCCGCCCCGACGCTGCTCAACGCATCGTGGCCAGCCTGCGCGAACGCGCCCTCGTGAAGGAGGAACTGGGCATGTACTGGCCCTTCGATTGGGGCATGTACTGGTACCAGTTGCCCATCGAGACGCAGGCCCTGCTCGTGGAGGTGTTCGACGAGGTGGCTGCCGATCGCAAGGCCGTGGAGGAAATGCGCATCTGGCTGCTGAAAAACAAACAGACCAACCGCTGGGAAAGCACCAAAGCCACTGCCGAAGCCGTGTACGCCCTGCTCCTGCACGGCGACAACTGGCTGGAAAATACCAAGCCCGTGCAGGTAAGCCTTGGCGGCAAAACGCTCAAGCCCGCCGAATACGAGGCCGGCACCGGGTATTTTAAAGGAACCTGGAACGGCAGCGAGGTGAAACCCGCCTGGAGCGCGATCAAGGTGGAAAATCCGAACAGCAATATCGTATGGGGCGCGGCCTACTGGCAGTATTTTGAGGATTTGGACAAGATCACCTCGTTCAAGAAGACGCCGCTGACCATCGTCAAGCAATTGTTCAAGGAGGAAAACACGCCCACCGGCCCCAAACTCACCGCCATAAGCGACGGCAACGTGCTGAAGCCCGGCGACCGCATCAAAGTACGTATCGAAATCCGCGTGGATCGCGCCATGGAATTTGTGCACCTGAAGGACATGCGTGCCGGCGGCTTCGAGCCGGTGAACGTGCTCAGCGGCTACCGCTGGCAGGGCGGCCTCGGCTACTACGAGAGTACCAAAGACCTGGCCACGCACTTTTTCATAGACTACCTGCCGCGTGGCACCTTCGTGCTGGAGTATCCGCTTGTGGCCAACCACCGCGGCGAGTTTTCCAACGGCATCAGCACGCTCCAGTGCATGTACGCGCCGGAGTTTTCGAGCCATTCGGAAGGCGTGCGGGTGAAGGTGGAGTGAGGGGTGCTACTGCTTGGTACCGCCCTTTTTTCAGAAAGCACTTCGATTTGGGAATCGGGCGTACCTTTGATCCCCTAAAAAACACATACCCAACCAAGCAGTACTTCACCCTACTGGAACGGAATATGCAAACTTCGGTGACAAGAACGGGCAACGTCATTTTTGTGGATGCCATGGATCATCCCATCATCGTGAGCAATCTACTGCACGCGCTTTTCGAAGCGACTGCCAAGAAAGGTTACGGTGACGTGGTACTTGATTTTAGAAATGTGGAGCGCGTATTTCCAAATGTGGCCGTCCCCTTAGCCGGCATCATTGACTATTATGTCAGGTACCGGGAAGTCTCTTTCCGGTTTGACAACTTGCCCAAGTTTCTTCAAAGTACCAGCATGGATGCCCCCAAGGATATTGCCGATCATGTTGGTTTGCTTAAAACAAGCCCCATGAACATTGTCTGGCGGTTTGCATCAGATGCAGGTGTAAATCTGCTGTGCAACGAACTGATTGCATCAGTATCTCAATCCATTGTCTGCGAGGAGGGTGTCATAGATGCCATGATGTGGTGTCTCAATGAGATCATGGACAACGTGCTCCAGCATTCGGGCAATGAATACGGGTTTATCATGGGGCAAATACACAAGAAAAGCAGGCATATCTCCTTTTGTGTGTACGACAACGGACAGGGAATTTACAACTCACTAAAAAGCAGCAAACACGCCCCCACAACCGCGATTGAGGCCATAAAACTGTCAATTCAAGAACGCATCACCAGAGACAGCAAGGTTGGGCAGGGAAATGGCATGTGGGGGCTTTCGGAAATTGTCAAAAACAACTCCGGAATGCTCTCCATACTTTCCGGCCCCGGACTGTATTTTCGATCGAACGGGCACATCGAAACCAAAAACGACCTGACCTACCTCGACGCCAAACACCATGCGTGTTTGGTGGATTTTCAACTCAACTACGACAAACGCATCTCGCTCACAGAGGCGCTTAAAGGTCATAAGCCAGTTAACTACCGAACGGAGTACTTCGAAGACGACAGCGGAACCGTGGTGTATCGGCTGGCCGATGCCGAAACGGGTACCGGCACTCGAAAATCCGGCGAAAAAATTCGGAACGACCTTATCAATCTGTACAACGACTCCAAAAAAGGGATCGTGATTGACTTCGAGGGCATCGCAGTTGTCTCGTCCTCTTTTGCCGATGAACTGGTGGGAAAGATGATCGTCTATTTTGGCTTTTTCGGCTTCAACCAGATCGTTCGACTCAAGAACATGAACCCCACGATCCAGGCCGTGGTGGAACGTTCCGTGGCCCAGCGGATGGCCGAGTCTTTTACATAACCCGCCTTGGGGAGAAAGAAACTCAACACAGGGAAAAATTTAATCAGGACTGGCATGACTACTTCACGAATTGAATCACCCGGCAAAGCCGTCGCTGTTCGCATCGAAGCGCATAAGTTCTTCGTCCTGTTGGACGATGGGCGGGAAATCGGCGTGCCATATTCCTGGTTTCCGCGACTCGCGGCGGCCACTCCGGCCCAACGCGAGCAATGGCGGCTCATCGGCAAAGGCAAGGGCATTCATTGGGAGGCGGTGGACGAAGACCTGTCGGTGAGCGCCTTGCTGCAGTCTGCGTAAGGTTCTTGAGTGTATCTGCCAGAAATTTTCGGAAAAAACAAAAAAGGGAGGCGTTCCCGCCCCCCAGTGGTGTTCTCACAACGGAAAAAAATCCTTATTGTAAGTTGCTTCAAATTGTGCTGCGAAAGTAGCATCTTGCGCTTCTTTTCACCAAATGACATTTCCTGAAAATGCAAAAAATCTTTGGATTCGATCTTGGCGTAGCTTCAATTGGCTGGGCTGTTGCCACTCAAAATGCTGAAAACGAAGAAAATAATGATGTGCTCGACTGTGGTGTTCGGGTAATGCCGCTCAATTCCGATGAAATCAAGGAATTCGGAAAAGGTGGAAATGTGCCCACCAATGTTGCCCGACGTATGGCTCGCGGTGCCCGCCGTAATCTCCAGCGATACCGCCTTCGGCGCCATTTGCTGTATCGCGCCTTGTCCCGCCTTGGTATGATGCCCGATGAACGATTGCTCACCAAAACACCACCCGGTGATCTGTTCGACCTGCGCGACCGCGCATTGCGCGAGCCGCTATCTTTGCCAGAGATCGGACGGGTACTGCTTCACCTCAACGTGCGTCGTGGGTACCGCAGCAGTCGAAAAGATCAAACCGAGTCGGACGGCAAAATACAGAGCGATTACCTCAAAGAAATCGCCGGAAGAGAAGCCGAACTAGCAACCAAACACCAAACCATTGGCCAACGTTTTGCCTCAGGACTTCGGGATTCTGCCAATTACCGGGTGCGGCAGCAGATTTTCAACCGAAGTACATATATCGAGGAATTTGATCGAATTTGGGAGGAGCAGTCGAAGCACCATCCTGATGTGCTTACACAAACCAACCTCCGCTTGTTGCGCGACAAAATTATTTACCGACAGCGTCCGCTCAAATCGGCAAAGGGGCTTATCGGCGAATGCGCTCTTGAATGGAACTACGCCCTTGACAAGAATACCCATGAGCCGATCTTCCTCCCGAACGGCCTGAAAAAAGTTGTTCGGCCCAAATGCGCGCCCAAGTCCTCGCCTTTAGCACAGGAATGCAAAGTATGGGAAAGCATCCACAACCTGCGTGTATACGATGAACGAGGCGGCGAGTTCAAGGTCACGGATGAGCATAAGCGGCAGATTTTCGAGATTTTGCAAAGCGAGGAAAAGAAACTGACGGCGAGCCGGCTGCTCAAAAATGTACTGAAATTGTCTCCCAAAAGTTACACCGTGGACGCACTCGTGCGGGAGAACGGTCTGGAAAGCAACCGCACCCGTGCCAAGTTGCTTTCGGTTTTTCAAAAAGCCGGCATCCAACGCCGGGATTTGCTCGAATTCAACCCTGAAGTGGAAGAGGTGGAGTGGGACAATCCCGAGACCGGTGAGCGGGTTCGACGATTGCAGTTGCGAGGGGATTTCGATCAGCAACCGCTGTACCGGTTGTGGCACCTCATCTACGCCACACAGGAGGAACGCGATCTTGTGCGACTCTTGCAGGAGCGCTATCAGTTTACACCCGAACAGGCCGAGGCGTTGGCCGAAATTGATTTCACCTCGGCTGGTTATGCCAATAAAAGCCACCGTGCCATGCGCCGGTTGTTGCCGCAGCTTCGGCAAGGCCTTGATTATACGGATGCTTGCAAGGCCGCTGGCTATAACCATTCGAACTCCCTGACCAAAGCCGAAAACGAAGGCAGGAAATTGCTTGCCAAATTAGACGTGTTGCCCAAAAACTCGCTGCGCAACCCAGTGGTGGAAAAAATTCTGAATCAGTTGATCCATCTCGTCAACGAACTGATCTCCACTTACGGGACACCCGATGAAATCCGCGTCGAACTTGCCCGCGAACTCAAGCAGAGCGCCAAAGAGCGGCAGGGTGTGACCAAACGAAACAATGATCGGAAACGCGAAAATGACCGTATTCGAAAATCCATCGCCGAAGATTTGAAAATCCAGCCGGAAAGCGTCACCAAGGTGCAGATCGAAAAGTGGAAAATCTGGGAAGAAACGGAAGGAGTTTCGCTTTACACCGGGAAAAAGTTAGATCGGGCCACGTTCCTCCGGGCCGAAGCAATTGACGTGGAGCACATCATCCCCAAGGTTCGCCGCTTCGATGACTCGTTAGAGAACAAAACCATTTGCGAGCGAAAACTCAACCAGGAAAAAAACAAGAGCACGGCGCATGATTTTATGAAAAACCAACCGGTCTCCGGTTTGCAGGATTATGACGCATACCTGAGAATGGTGAAAGACCTGTTGGATCGCGGCAAGATCAGCAAGGCCAAATACTCCCGCCTAATGATGACCGCCGAGGACGTGAGCAACGACACCGAGTTTATCGCCCGACAACTGCGCGAAACCCAGTACATCACCAAAAAAGCCAAAGACCTGCTCCAGGACGTATGCCACCACGTGTACACGTCATCCGGCAGCATCACCGATTTTTTGCGGCACCAGTGGGGGTGGGACGAGGTAATTCAGGACTTGCGCATGCCTCAATTCCGAGAACTTGGACTCACCAAAACCATTAAAATCCGAAAGGGGGAACAGGACAAAGAAGTCATTGATGGCTGGGACAAGCGCAAAGATCACCGCCACCATGCGCTTGACGCGCTCACCGTGGCATGTACCCGCCAGGCGCATATCCAGCGTATCAACAACCTCAACCAGACGCTGGAAGGCAAGTTCGGCCAAGAGCGCCGCCAGAGCCTGCTTGGCGCAGGTCGCGACAAGTATATTGCCGGCCCCGCCCCCTTCACCCATGCGCAGGTTTGCGCTGCGATGGACAACGTGCTGGTTTCCTTCAAACAGGGGAACAAAGTGGCGACGCGTTCGCGAAACAAAATCAAGGGTATCCCAAAAGAACGCCAACAGCAGACACTTACACCACGCGGATCATTGCACGAAGAAACCGTGTACGGCCGTATTCGATGGTACAAAAAAGTGCCGCTCAACGGCAGATTTGATCTTGCCCTTTTGAACGAAATGCCTCATGTACATCAACGGGAACTGGTGGAAGTACGTCTTGCCGAATTCGATGGTGATCCGCGCAAGGCATTCAAGGATTTGGAAAAGAAGCCGATCTTGTACGGCAAAAACGCTGAAAAGCGACTTGTGGAGGTCACCGTTTGGGAATACTCTTTAGTGTCGCGCAAAGCAGTCGGGCCGCTCCTAAGCGAAAAATCGGTCTCAAAAATCGTAGACCCAAAAGTGCGGGCGGCGGTACAAGAACGGCTCAATGCAGGTGGTGGTACGTCCAAGGAGGCTTTCAAAAACGTGGGCAACGATCCGGTACTGGCCAACCAGCGCCCTGTACAGCGGGTACGAGTACTCAATCCTGCCGAAAAACACGTAACTCTCCCCCGTGGTTTCGTGGAGCCGGGCAGCAACCACCACATTGCCGTGTACCGCGACACCGGAGGAAAAAAACACGAGCACGTAGTCACGTTCTGGGATGCCTTCCAGCGTGTGCGGCTGGGGCTGCCTGCTGTCATTACCGATGTGGGCGCTACGCTCGAAAAAATTAGTCAGATGCAAGGTGACCTGCCCAACCTCTTTTTGCCGGAAAACCCGGACTGGCAGTTCGTGACTTCCCTGGCCATCAACGATATGTTTGTATTCGACCTCGACCCGAAGGAACTGGATTTTACGGATCCGAAAAATCAAAAGAAGGTGAGTAGAAACCTGTATCGTGTACAAAAACTGAGTTCCAATCAATATGTTCTGATTCACCACCTTGAGACAAGTGTGTTGGAACAATCGGAATATAACAGGCCAGATAAACGTGGCAAAAGGCTCTCACTTGGATCCCTTGCCGGCGCTGTAAAAGTCAAAATTAACCGCTTGGGGCATATCGTAGTTGTGGAGCCGCCAGTATAGTTTGATGCAATATTAAATTGGCTGCCAGCCGCCGAACAGTTTAACGGGCAAAACAACAAAGCGGGCTTTTCTCCTTTCATTAGGCACGGTTTTGGACTGATCGTGCGTCAGTTCACTCAAAACCAGTGCAAAATGAAGAAAACCCTGTGTTTCAGCAATCCTGCTTATTTGCGGGCCGCTCTGCGCCAGTTGGAAATTGAACAACCCGGTGTGGCCGGCCAGCCTGCCCGCAAAACCACCGTCCCGTTCGAGGACATCGGCGTGGTGGTGCTCGAAAACCCGCAGATCACCATCAGCCATGTGGCTTTGGCAGCCCTGCTGGAGCAAAACGCCGTGGTCATTACCTGCAACGAGAAGCATTTGCCATCCGGGCTTCTGTTGCCGCTTGACGGCAACTCCCTGCAAAGCCGCCGGTTCAAGGAACAGATCGAAGCCTCATTGCCGCTCAAAAAGCAACTGTGGCAACAAACGGTCAGGCAGAAAATCTACAACCAGGCACGAGCGCTCAACCGGCAGAACATAGATGGAACACCATTGCTGAGGTGGAGTCTCGAAGTGCGCAGCGGCGACCCCGATAATGTGGAGGCTCGGGCGGCAGCCTGGTATTGGCCACAACTGTTCCAAAACACGCCGCTGTACCAGGAAGTTGAAGACGAAAACGATCCCGATGCATTCCTCCGGGAACGCTACGGCGACTGGCCCAACTGCTTGCTCAACTACGGCTATGCCATATTGCGAGCCGTGATTGCCCGGGCACTTGTCGGCGCCGGTTTGTTGCCCACACTCGGCATACACCACCGCAATCAGTACAATGCCTACTGCCTTGCCGACGACATCATGGAGCCATACCGCCCCAGTGTGGATGCTCTGGTGTGTCGGATACTGCATGGACATCCTATCCCCCCGGAGCCGACGAAAGCAGGTGACGTGCTCACACCGGCACTCAAGCGCGAGTTGTTGATGATTCCTGTGCTCGACGTGTTGATGGAAAACAAACAGAAGCCTTTACAGGTGGCGGCTCAACGTACGGCCGCTTCCCTGTCGGCTTGTTTCGCCGGCCAGGAGCGGAGCATTCTATACCCTGAACTCCTTTAAAACCACTCAAAATGAAACGCCCACCATCAAATGCCGAAAGGCTCAGCGCATACCGCCTTATGTGGATTCTTGTATTTTTCGATCTCCCGACGTACACCGCAGCCGAGCGGAAAATTGCCACGGACTTTCGCAAAAACCTACTGGAAGAAGGCTTCACCATGTTCCAGTTTTCCATCTATACCCGGCCTTGCCCAAGTCGTGAAAATGTGGAGGCGCATGTGCGCCGCATCGAAAAAATTTTGCCTCCAAGAGGCAAAGTGGGCATTATGCCCGTAACCGACAAACAGTTTGGCTTGATGAAGATTTACTACGGCGTGGCTTCAGCGCCCAAGCCGGAAGGCTATGAGCAACTCATGCTGTTTTGAAGCGCCGGTTACAGGATGAAAAAAATGACGAAAAATGCCGCCCGGGTGTGTCCGGGACGGCATTTTTTTCTGGTCTCCAACCTCAACTAACGCTTTGGATTGCAGCAGGTTGTGTCAAGGTCTGTTGTTGGCGACCCTTGCGAAGGTACAATTTGAAAGCAACTCACAACTGCGCAAGTCCTGCGCTTTGTGCGTAGCGGGTTGTTGGCGACCCTTGCGAAGGTACAATTTGAAAGCAACTCACAACCGCTGTACGATGTAGTCCGTGCCGCCGTGCGTTGTTGGCGACCCTTGCGAAGGTACAATTTGAAAGCAACTCACAACAACATCAGATACGTTCCGGTACCTCCGGTGGTTGTTGGCGACCCTTGCGAAGGTACAATTTGAAAGCAACTCACAACCAGTCAGAAACAGATTGACTTCGTGATGGCGTTGTTGGCGACCCTTGCGAAGGTACAATTTGAAAGCAACTCACAACTTATCTTTTGATAAAAAAAATCAGTGAATTGTTGTTGGCGACCCTTGCGAAGGTACAATTTGAAAGCAACTCACAACGTGCCATGCTCTTGCCATGAACGGGGCATTGTTGTTGGCGACCCTTGCGAAGGTACAATTTGAAAGCAACTCACAACTGGAAGCGTCAAGAAGAAGAGTAGGGGCCAGTTGTTGGCGACCCTTGCGAAGGTACAATTTGAAAGCAACTCACAACGCGGATGAGCGTGCGGGATTTTCGGCGGTTGTTGTTGGCGACCCTTGCGAAGGTACAATTTGAAAGCAACTCACAACCAGAAATTTGATATATGAAAAAGAACAGATGTTGTTGGCGACCCTTGCGAAGGTACAATTTGAAAGCAACTCACAACTGCCGAGGGGGGGCATTCGGATGTAGTTATGTTGTTGGCGACCCTTGCGAAGGTACAATTTGAAAGCAACTCACAACATCCGGAAGGCATTTTTGGCTACAACCCTCGTTGTTGGCGACCCTTGCGAAGGTACAATTTGAAAGCAACTCACAACCCACTATATGATGATTGTGAGAGAAAATCGGTTGTTGGCGACCCTTGCGAAGGTACAATTTGAAAGCAACTCACAACCGCGACGCGGCACGGATTATTCTCGAAATCGTTGTTGGCGACCCTTGCGAAGGTACAATTTGAAAGCAACTCACAACCAGCAGCCTGATTATCCAGAAAAAAGGCTGGTTGTTGGCGACCCTTGCGAAGGTACAATTTGAAAGCAACTCACAACCTCCAGATCGAAGGTGCCGAAGGTGTCGAAGTTGTTGGCGACCCTTGCGAAGGTACAATTTGAAAGCAACTCACAACAAGAATGGGTATATGACCTTGGAAAAGACTGTTGTTGGCGACCCTTGCGAAGGTACAATTTGAAAGCAACTCACAACTCGCAAAAGAGATTGCAAGTTTATTTGTAAGTTGTTGGCGACCCTTGCGAAGGTACAATTTGAAAGCAACTCACAACGACGAGGTATATCTCCTTTTTGAATGGAGAGTTGTTGGCGACCCTTGCGAAGGTACAATTTGAAAGCAACTCACAACCAATTCCTTTCTCAGGTCTTCGAGGGCTTCGTTGTTGGCGACCCTTGCGAAGGTACAATTTGAAAGCAACTCACAACAAATTTCACATCGTTAGGTGGCGCCACACTGTTGTTGGCGACCCTTGCGAAGGTACAATTTGAAAGCAACTCACAACAGTTTTGCTGTCGATACAAAAGAATTGTTCGTTGTTGGCGACCCTTGCGAAGGTACAATTTGAAAGCAGAACAAAATTTTTGAAAGTCCCCCCCCCAAAAAAAAAGCAGATGCATGAAAATTTAAGCGTAAACACCTGCAAAGTCAAAATAAAAAAATATTTAATGATTGCAGATTTCATGATTTAAGATTGTTGAAGCGTCTGGGAGTCACCTCTTCTCCAACACCCCCACCCACCGCTCATACGCCTCCTGACACGCCTCCCCGTCCCGCTCCGGCGCATAGCGCATCACCGCCATTGCTGCACCCACTCCCGCTTCGGGCGACTCAAAAAATCCCGCTCCTGCGCCGGCAGCCCGAGCGGCGCCGGCGGCCCCGTTCGTATCCAGCACTTCGATTTCCGCTCCGACCAGCGTGGCCAGCGTTTGGGAAAAAACTGCCGAACGGAACAGGTTGTCGTTGCCGGTTCGGATGACGGACAGGTCGAGGCCGAGTTCGTGTAAAATATTGATTCCGTAGCCGAACGCGAAGGCCACGCCTTCCAGCGCGGCCCGGCACAGATGCGCCCGGTCATGGCGGTTAAAGTTCAGGCCGAGGATTTGACCACCGATGTCCCGGTTGCCAAGCATGCGCTCGGGGCCGTTGCCGAACGGCAGAATACACAGGCCGTCGGAGCCGACGGGCACGGAGGCGGCCATTTTTTCTAATTCCGGGTAGGACAGGGCGCCGTCGCCAAGCAGGCGGCGCAGCCAGGCATACTGGATGCCGCAGCCGTTGATGCACAGCAGCACCCCGATGCGCGGGGCCTCGGGCAGGTGATTCACGTGGGCAAAACTGTTCACGCGGTTTTGCGCATCCGAAGCGAGGCGATCCACCACGCCGTACACCACGCCGGAGGTGCCGGCGGTGGCGGCGATGTCGCCAGGGCGCAGGGCGTTGAGTGCGAGGGCGTTGTTGGGCTGGTCGCCAGCGCGATAGGTCACGGGCACGTCGGGGCGCAAGCCGAGCGCTTCGGCGGCGGCGGTGGTGAGAAGCCCCTGCTCACCGAAGGTGGACACGAGCGGCGGCACGAGCGAGCGATCCAGTCCGAAGTGGTCGAGCAGGTCGTGTGCCCGGTCATTTTTGGAAAAATCCCACAGGATGCCCTCCGACAAGCCGGATACGGTGGTGGCCGTTTCGCCGGTCAGGCGGTAGGCGATGTAGTCGCCAGGCAGCATGAAATGCCGGATTCGGGCGAACCGCTCCGCTTCGTTTTCGAGCACCCAGCGAAGTTTGGATGCGGTGAAATTGCCCGGCCCGCTCAGGTAGTGTTTCAGGCAAAAGTCTTCCCCCAGCGCCCGGAAAGCCGCCTCGCCGATGGATACCGCCCGTCCGTCGCACCAGATGATGGCCGGGCGCACCGTCTGCCCCGCCGCATCGAGCGTAACCAGACCGTGCATCTGGTACGAAATGCCGATGGCCGCCACGCGGGTGGGATCGGCGCCGGTTTGGTGAAACAGGCGGTGTACGGCGACGCGGCAGTTTTCCCACCACATTTCCGGGTCTTGTTCGGCCCAGCCGGGTTGCGGGGCATGGATCGCCATTTCAGTGTCGGGCGCGTGGGCTGTGCCAAGCGTGGCGCCGCTGCGGGCATCCACGAGGGCTGCTTTGATGGAAGAACTGCCGATGTCGAGGCCAAGGAGGAACATTTACAAATTCGGGCCGTACAGCCACTCCAGCGTGTTTTTGTAAAAAATCTTCTCCAGCGTTGCCTCCGGCAGGTTCATCTGTTCGATGAACGTACCGATCTCAAGATCGCCGAGCGGGAACGGGTAGTCGGTGCCGAGGCACACTTTGTCTTCGCCGGCCACGTCAAGGATGTAGCGCAGAAGTTGCGGGTCGTGCGTAGCCGAGTCCACCCAGAATTTGCCGAGGTAGTGCCGGGGCGGCTTGTCGTTGTCCACCGCCACGAGGTCGGGCCGGCAGTCGAAACCGTGCTGCACACGGCCCACCGTGGTGAGGAAAGAGCCGCCCGCGTGGGCGAAGCAAAACCGCAGGTTGGGCAGGCGTTCCATGACGCCGCCGAAGAGGAGCGAGCACACGGCGCGACTGGTTTCGGCGGGCATACCCACCAGCCAGGGCAGCCAGTATTTGGCCATGTGTTCCTGGCCCATCATCTCCCAGGGGTGGACGAATACGGCCATATTCAGGTCCTGGCAGGCTTTGAAAATGGGGAAAAATTGCGGTTCACTCAGGTTTTTCTGGTTCACGTTGGAGCCGATCTGGATGCCGGGAAAGCCGAGTTCGTGCAGGCGATGCAGTTCCTGAATAGCCAGGTCGGTGTCCTGCATGGGGATGGTGCCGAGGGCGATGTAGTGCTCCGGGAAATCCTCCACAACGCCGGCGAGGTGGTCGTTCAGGAAACGGGACAAGTCGAGGCAGTCGGCGGGTTTGGCCCAGTAGGAAAACATGACCGGGATGGTGCACACCACCTGTACCGGGGTGCGGTAGTGGAGGTACTCGCCGATGCGCACCTGTGGATCCCAGCAGTTGCTCGCAATTTCCCGGAAAAACGTTTGCCCCTTCATCATGCGGGCAAAACCTTTTTTGTGGTGCTCAAGGTGGATAAAATCTCCGTAGCCGAACTTGTCTGCAAAGTTGGGCAGCCGTTCGGGCAGGAGGTGGGTATGCATGTCAATTTTGTGCATGGCTGAAAGGTCGTTGCGTCGAGTTTGGGCGAAGGTAAAAGTTTCCGGCGGTCAATGTTTTTTTTGCCGCTGTTGGCGTCCCGCCAACAGCAACGGTGGAACTCCATGTTCAACGTTGGCCCCTGAGCCTGTCTGTGTTGTTGGCTCGGACGCCAACAACGGCGAAAACTGAGAAAATTAGCATCTGGCTCCGCCGTTGCTGTTGGCGGGACGCCAACAGCGGCGATAACGCCAACAGCGGCGATAAGGGTGTTTTGACTAAAAAACCGAGCGTGAACAAAAGTCCTCTAAAACGTTAAAGTAAAAACGGCTGAAAATAAGGGCATAGCAGGTGCCGTCTTTTCCCCCGCTGCTCAACCATCGTAAAACTTCCCGCTATGCGATCGAGCCTTTTTACAGGCTGTTTGATTATCCTCTCGATAACCGCCTCCCCGCTTCTCCCTTCCGTTTCGGGTCAGGGTCTGGACCTGCGCAAGGACATGGCTTTTTTCAAGGCCAAGGTTCCCGAGTTTCAGGTCTGGCTGCGCCAAAACCAGTTGGACGGCATTTTCATCGCCGACAGTGTGGCCGCATCGCCCAAAAAAGTCACGCTTTTTCTCAAGGCTGCCTACAAGGGCACCCGCGTATGCGACTCCCTGCAATGCGCCTGGGAGCGGCTCGAAAAAACAAATTTCCGCCTGAACGGTCAGTTTTTCCGCGAGCGGCTGCTGCACAAATGGGCCTTCCTCGCTGAAGTACACCCGGCTAATGCCGAAGTGATCGTCCGTTGCCACGAACCGGCGCATTTCCTTGCCCGCATCAACAGCACCAACGGACGTATCCCGCTTGACGGGCGCAGCGTACGCTCGGGCGCCGTGGCAGATGTCAAACTACCCCAATCCCTGCAGGGCATCAATGTGGGCGAAAACACCGTGCTGCTGCCCGGCAAAAAAGTGGAGGCCGTGTGCACCAATGCCCGCCGCTTCCTGATCGCGCATTACAAACCCAAAGGGACGCCTGTTTTGTGGAAAGCCAAAGTGGACAGTTCATACAGCGCCGTGGACGAGTTTGTCCTCGAAGTGACGCACCTGAGTTACGAAATCTGCCCGGACGGCTATTTCGAGTACCACCGCATTGACGTAAAAGGGGTACAAAAAGGCGACGATGTGGAACTTACCTGGGAATTTCAGGGAAAATATGGCAGCGGTATACTTTTTCCGCCCCGCAAGAACAATTACAAGGACTTGTCTTTGCGTTACAAGGACAACCTGACCGAGTACCAACGACGTCTTTTTAAAAAATTATTGGAGTACCTTCGCCGATGACAACGACAAGTTCGCACGCTATGGCAGCCACACAAGCCACTTCCACCACCACGACGCAGGCGCCCACCGAGAGCGCCCGACCTTCTGCATTACCGCTCGGGCCTCGGGGTCGCATTGCCAAACAAATCCTGATCTACCACTTCATCCTGATCGGTGCCTCCAGCGTGTACTACCTCGCGCAGGGCTTCGACTTTGAAGAATTTACAGCGCTGATCGGCATCCTCGGCCCCATCACCGCCATGTACGGTGGAGCGGTGTTCCGGTACATCGGGCGCAGCATCACCGAGCCAAATGTGATGAAAAGCACAAACGACACGCCGGTCAACAGCATGGTCAAGTGGTTGGTTGTGGGGCACTTCATTACGGTGATGACCCTGATTTCGCTTAAGGCATTTGCGCCGAACCTGCTGAGTTATCAGGACATGATTATTTTCCTGACGCTCGTGGAGTCGGCCCTTGGTGTGTACATGGGCAACATCATTCTCGCCCTTTTCGAACCGGGCAAGCCCCCTGCGTAAGTTTTCAGGCGACGAGCGCCTGAAAAAGTCCGTACCCGTCTATGTTGGCCAGTACCTGTTCGGCGGCGCGTTCAGGGTGCGGCATCATGCCGAACACATTGCGGCGGGCATTGCAGATGCCTGCGATATTGCGCGCAGCGCCGTTCGGATTGGCAGATGGAGTCACCTCTCCTGCCGGTGTGCAGTAGCGAAACAGTACCTGATCATTCGTTTCGAGTTCGTTCAGCGTTTTTTCATCGGCAAAAAAACGCCCTTCTGCGTGCGCAATCGGAATTTTCAGCGCCCGGCTCAGGTCAAGCCCGGCGGTCAGGGGCGAATTATTGGTGGCCGGCTTGATCCACACATTGTCGCAAATAAACTGCTGATTGGCATTGCGCAGCAAGACCCCCGGCAACAAGTGCGCCTCGCAAAGGATTTGGAATCCGTTGCACACGCCAAATACGTATCCGCCGGCTTCGGCAAACGCCTTGACGGCTTTCATAATGGGCGAAAACTGTGCAATGGCGCCGGCCCGCACGTAGTCGCCATAAGAAAAACCGCCGGGCAGCACCACGCAGTCTAGCCCCGGGGGCAAGTCGGTGGTTTTATGCCAAAGTTTCACAACGTCCTGATTGAGCACATCCTGGAGGACATGCACCATGTCGTCGTCGCAATTGGAACCGGGAAAAACAACAACTCCGAATTTCATTGAGTGTCTGCGTGATTGAGTAGTAGATAGAGTGAATGGGTCAGAATTTTGGGAAAAACTGGAGGAGCAGCACCACCACAAAAAGCGTCAGGTGGAACAACTCGAGCAGCGGTTTATTTCGGGACGACTGGAACAGATAGGCCAGAAAAATACCCATGGAGGGCATAACCAGCATCAGGGATTCCGGTCGCAGGTCGTACTGGAACAAGGTGGCCAGCAAACCGGCAAAGCAGAACCAGTACAGGATGGTGACGTATTTCTGAATCTGGATGAGCCGCTTGTGGTAGTACACATTGAACCCCAGCAGGGCGGCAACCAATAACAGGCCAAGCAAGGTGATTTTCAGGGTGCCGTACAAGTCGCCGGGCAGATCAAAGGAGGGCCAAAAGATGAACCGGCTGAACTGCATGCGCAGGAATTCATCGGCTTGATCAAACCAGAAGTACCCTGCCAGAGCCAGAATAGTGGGCGTCAGCATCCCGGTCAGGAAAACGAACTGCTCTTTGGGTGAAAACGAACGCAGGCTGAAATACGCCAGATAAGCCATTCCGATACACCAGAATGCCGGTGGGTGGAAAAAGACAGTCACCATAACCCAAAACGCTCCATCGAAAATGGCAGCGTATGCCTGCGTTTGGCGATATACGGAGAACAGGCGTTGCAGGGCAATGGGGATAAAAGTAGCGGCGGCCATTGCCGGACTGAGAAAAAGAAAATCCGGCACACAGGAAGCGGCCAGTACGTACAGGGCGCCAGGCAGCCAGTTTCGGTCGTCCATCATGCGGTTAAAATCCGCCAGCCGATTGACCAACAGGGCTTGAACATATACCAGCCCGGCCGCCAGAATAGCCGAAACGAACGCGTTTTTATCAGCCCAGCCAAAAACGCTCTGGAACAACAACCCGCCGTCGCCTTCCCCCAGTTTTTCCGGCGGATGCACCCAGCCCATCAATGCCGGCAGGCGCAGGCAAACGGTATAAATCGCCAGGAGAAAAACCGTGGTGGACTGGTTGTTGCGAAAAAGGGAAAGCATGTGCGGATATGCCGGGCCGGGTCATAGGCCCGGCCAATTGCGCGGCGAAGTTCCGCATAAGCAGGCAAAGGGCAAAAGCCCCGTCCAAAAAACTGGCGCCAAAACTCAAAACCCAAATCTCAAAACTCAAAACTGCACTCAGTTTTCCACCTTTGCGCGGGCCTTGATCGTAGAGGGGGACACTCCGAGGTCTTTTCGGGCTGAAATGTGGGGAAAGCAGCAGTGCAGTCCGATTTTGACAATGGCCAAGTGGTGGATAGCGTGGTCGTACACGAAGAGCATTTCGCGGCCTACTGTGCTGTCGTAAACAGGGCGCTCGTCGCTGCCGAATTCTGCCCGTACCTGTATCGGCGCTTCGGCATCAAACGCAGGAAGGGCGATGGAAAACGCTTCGAATGCCGCCAGCGCAATATCCGGGTGGTTTTCGTACAGCGGATTGCGGTTGCGGGCAGCGTAGTCTATCGTCCCAATACCGGCTCCTGCTTCGAGGCACTGGAAAAATTCGAGAATGTGCCGGAAATGTTGGCCAAGACTGTTGTGTTCAAATTCGGGCAACGGCTTCCGGTACTCTTCCGGCTCCAATTGAGCAATGACCTGGTTAATTTGGTGGACAATCGTCAGCAAGGCGGTTTCTGCTTTCATAAACTGCAAAGCATTTTTTTCAAGGCCGTAAATGTACGCGGTCGGATCGAGTGCTTGCGAAAATGCGTGATTTTTGTTCCGCTGCGGACAATCCGCTTCCCATGGATGAATCCGTGGGCAGAAAACCGGAAACCTTCCAACCCTCCAACCTGTTACCTTCCAACCTATGCTGCCTGCACCGTTCATCACACAAATGGAAACCATCCTTGGCGATGCCTACCCGGACTTTGCCGCTGCATTGCAGGAACAACCGCCGGTCAGCATCCGAACCAATCCATTTAAAATACCGACTGGACAGCCAACGGCCAGCAGCCCCGTCCCCTGGTGTCCGGATGGATGGTATTTGCCCGAAAGGCCCGTGTTTACCCTTGATCCCTTGTTTCATGCCGGGGCGTATTACGTGCAGGAGGCTTCGTCCATGTTCCTGCATGAGGCACTGCGGCAGTCAGTGGATTTTTCCCAGCCCCTGCGCGTACTCGACCTGTGCGCGGCTCCAGGTGGCAAAAGCACTTTGCTGGCCTCCATGCTTGGCCCCGATAGCCTGCTCGTAGCCAATGAGTTTGTTCGCCAACGGATAGGCGTTTTGCGCGAAAACCTGGAGAAATGGGGCGTACCCAATATTGCCGTCACGAGTGCCGGTGCAGAAGATTTTGCGCCGCTTGGCCCCTGGTTCGACGTAGTGGTGGCCGATGCACCCTGTAGCGGTGAGGGTTTGTTTCGCAAAGACCCCGACGCCGTGCGCGAGTGGTCGCCGGGACACGTGGATGCCTGCGCCCTGCGACAGCGGACAATTCTGGCGGGGGCCGTCGAGGTGCTGAAACCCGGTGGCGTGTTGGCGTATTCCACCTGCACGTACAACCGGAAGGAAAACGAGGAAAATGCCGCGTGGCTTACCCGCATGTATGACCTGGAACCGTTGCGGCTTTCTGTTCCGACCACCTGGGGCATTGCCGAAACCGACGGTGGCTACCGTTTTTTTCCGCATCGCCTGCGCGGCGAAGGATTTTTTATCTCTGTTTTCCGAAAAAAAGAGGCGCCGGCAGGCAGAAGCAAAAACGCGCCGCCGGCATTCCGGAGCCTCACGCCGGCAGCCAAAACCCTGCTCCCGGAATTGCGCGCCTGGCTGCGCGCCGAAGCAGATATGCGGTTTTTCCAAACCCCTGCCGGCGATGTACTCGGCCTGCCGGCATCTTTAGAAACAGGATACCTGGCACTGGATGCTGTTTTGAAAAACAAGTGGTTCGGCACCCGGATCGGACAGTTCAAGGGCCGCGACTTTGTGCCTGACCACGCACTGGCGCTCAGCAACGAAGTGTCGGCAGACCTCCCCGGCGTTGGCCTGAACCTCAAGCAGGCCTTGCTTTATTTGAAAAAGGAAAACTTTGATCTTCCTCCGGGCGCTCCGGCCAAAGGCTGGGTTTTGGCACGACACCAGGGTCTGAACCTCGGTTGGCTGAAAGCCCTGCCCGCCCGCTGGAACAACTATTTGCCACAAGAGCGACGCATTCGGATGGAAATCCGCTGATGGCAATTGTGTGTTTCCAAAATACTTTTTACCATTGCAGGCCGCAAGAATCAATGGTTCTTTTGGCTTATGGTCTGAATTCGGAACAAAGCGCAAGTATTGCAACATGAAACATTCGCACACGTCAACCCACGACTACCCGGCAGTATCCGGTACCGCACCGGAAACAGACATCTCCGCATCTGAAAACCTGTCGAAAGAGCGGCAACAGCGTCTTTTTCAACAAGGGCTGAAATGGTTGGGGGCAGGTATCGTGCTCATGGCTGTAAGTTTCGGTGTCAACTTTTTCCTGTTCGATTCCGGCGGCTCTTTTCAGACAAGTATGTATGTACTCACTTCAGTCGGAGCAATCTGCATTTTCAAAGGTCTCGTAGACATACTGGGATTTTAATTGTTCATGTGATTAAAAAAACGGGACATGAGCCACTCCGCACATACGGAGTAACTCATGTCCCGTTTTTGTTACACTCAACACTGAAAACTCAAAACCGTCAAGGGCTGATTTTGGCGTAAACGATACCCACAATTACACCCTGGAATACACCGTAGAGCAGCCATGTCAGTACAAGTGTGAACGAAACCGCCAGCGAACTGAAGGTGATCCACATGGACGGCAGGGTGGCAATTAGTCCGTACACCAAGCCCATTTCGATGCCGCGCCACCAGAAGGTCCCGTGGAACAGGCTTTTGAAACGCCGCCAGAACCAAGCCAGCGCGAAACTCAGGATGAACGGGTGCAGGAAATAGAGGTACGTTTTGTCGCCCTCCATGTCGAAAACCGGGTTGTAATACTGCTCTGCCATGTCCGGGAAGAAATTCACCAGAATCCACAGCGCTGCATAACTGAGTACGAGCAGAATGACGCCCGCGACGATACCTTTGAGAAGAAACTTTTGCATATTGATTCGATTGATTCGATTGATTCGAATAGTTGGATTTGCGGGGAAAAGGTTTAGTTGAATCCGATCGGATCAACCTGAACGGTGAGGTCGAAGTGGAATGTGATCAGGTCGTCCACTTTGATAAGGCCGAACATGGCCGTGGGCGGATCAATTCCGAACTCGGTCATCTGGACGGCTTCGGAGCCTTTCAGGGCAAACTGGTTTTCGGAAATCCGCCGTGCCTGTGCTTTGATTCGTTTGACTTTGGTTACTCCGGTAATCGTCAGGTTTACTTTTGCTTCCACATCAAACCAGCCTGCTTCCGGGTTATTCATCTGTTCAGGCTTGTGGCGGGCTTCCAATAGTTCAATCAGGATTTTCGGGTGTTCTTCGGCTTTGAGGGCTTTTTGCAAGTCGCGATCCATCTTGCCGTTCTTGCAGTTGAACTTGCGGGTAGTCATGCCAAGACGGGCGTTTTGAAACCTCGACGCGGCATCGCCGACTTCCACTTCCAGCTCCTGAAATACAAACTGATCCTCGCAATTGCAGGTAAACTTGTTGATATTGGTGGTGCCTTTCAGAAACAACCTGCTCGGCTTGACGATAGAGTAGCGCTTTTTTTCAGGAGGAGAACCGGGCGCGAATGAAGCAGCACTCATGCCCAAAATTCCAAGAATCATCAGGAGCAAAAAGAACGGGGACTTTTTCATCTTTTTTGAAATTGTATTTGATTTGGAGCGGGTTTAACGGGTTGAGCGGGTTTAACGGGTTTAATGGGTTGAGCGGCCAAGGTTGGTGAAACCCGTTAAACCCGCTCAACCCGTTAAACCCGCTCAACCCGTTTACCTGATTAGAACCCGATCACGGCTTCAACCATCCAGCCGCTTACTTTACCTTCGTAGCGGTAGTCGCGGATGGGGAAATCGGTGTAGTTCTGCATCATGTATTCGAACTTGAGGAGCAAGTTCTTGGTCGGGAACCAACCCGCTGCAAATGCGAGGCGGTCAATGCCGACTTCGGCTTGTGTACCGGCAGTTTTACCGGCATCGTCGGCGCTGTAGCGTACGCCGTTGGGTTCGCTGGTGACTTTGGTGTAGCGGGCGCCGATGTACATTTGTTCGTTGGGCAGGAAGCGGTACACACCCTCGGCCATGATCTGACTGGAAGCGCGGTCGTTCCATTCGCCGCGAAGCGTATCTCCATATACGGCGCCGTTCACGATGTCGTACGAACCGAAGATTTCAAGGCCTTTGAACTTGATAAACGGACTGATCGAGATGGCTGTTACGCGGTTGGCAACACCCGGATCGAAACGGCCGGAAGTGAAGTTCGGGCCGGCCTGGGTTGCCGGGTTCGACGGAGAAGTACCGATCGAAATCGGCAGACCGTTGATCGTTGCCGGTTCCATGATGCCGAAGTAGTGGGAGCCGGTACGGTCGCCTGCAAACATGGTATTCCGCTGGGAGTTCGGGTTGTTGTACAACGAAGCAGACAGGCGGAAGCGGAAGTCATCGCTGAATTTGTTGTCGTAGGCTACTTTAGCGAAGATAGACGGCGAACGTTTGGTGGGCACTACACCGAAGTTGTTGTTGGCATCTGCGGTTTTCACGATATTGCCGTTGATAAAACCGGATGTCATACCACCCATGATCATGAAGCCGTCGGCCGGAAAAATATACACCTCACCGCCGATCTCTGTGGAGAAAGCATCCAGAATGCCGTTTTCCACGAAGGGGTTGAACATGGTATTGCCACCGTCGGAACGGCGGAACTGCATGTCGCCGAAGTTCGGCTGGAAGTGGCCGATTTTTACCCGTACATATTTCGTGAACCATTCCGGGTTGTCGAACATCGGAAGTTTGTCAATCTGGATGTAGCCGCCTTTCACCCAGAATTCGGAGTGGTGGCGTGCCGACATGTAGTTCTCGAGGCAAACCCGGATACCGTCGCCGATCTGCATGTCGAAGTTCAGGTTGGCCATAGCCAGATTAAAACCGGAGAGCACGGAAGAAGTGGAGTCTTCGGCTTTTATCGAACCGTAGAGCAGGTTTTTATTCAATGGGTTGTTGCCTGACGTAGCCACATAAAACGCTCTGTTTTCGCTGGTCAGGCGTTGGAAGTCCTGCGTAAATGAGCCACCGATGCGGATTTTAAAACCGGTATATTCGGGCTGTTCGGCTTTTTTGGAGGGTTCAAACACGTTGATGGCATCCTTGTCCCATCCACGGTAGTATTGTAATTCAGGTTGTTGAGCAGAAGCCCATGTTGCACAGAAAAGAAGTGCGAAAATCGAGACAATAAGGTTGTTTTTCATACGAATGAAATTTGTTTTGTTCAAGAAACAGTTGGTTGAAATGACAGGAATCCGGGGTTTAGGACGGTTTTAAGGTTACTTTAAAAATAACTTCCACCTCGTCTCCTACGGTAATGGTACCCAGAAGAGCAGTAGGGCGCTTCATTTTAAAGTCAGACAATTTCAGTTTTTTCGAGCCGCTGAACGTGATGCTGCCGTCACTTTCGGCTTTGCCGCGCACCGTCATGTCAATTTTGTTGGATGCGCCGGCCATGCTCAGTTTGCCGGAGGCGTTCACCTCGTAGCCGTCGCCTTTTTTGCTGACGGTGGCGTGTTCCAGTTTGTAGGTGATGTACGGGTTGTCACTTGCATTGAAGGCGTCGTAGGTCTTGTTGTCCATCACCTTGCCCTTGGTGCTTTTGATCGCTTTGACCGGAATTTCCACCGTAAGCGACTGAATGGACTGAAGCCCGGTGGCAGCGTCGGCGGTCATCGAACCGTTTGCTTTCAGTTCCTTGACCGTGGATTCCCAGTCGTGCAGGTTGGATGTGCCTTTGATCGTCATCGTAAAAGTGGCTGTGCCAAATCCGCTCTGGCCAAAGGCGTACGAGAGCGCGAACATGAACAGGAATGCTATCTTGACTTTCATCTTGAATAATTTTTGCACAAATCTATCGGCGCGAAAAAAGGGCGTCAGGTGACTTGGGTTAGGCCCTGTTTTGATCTTCATCATGTAGTACCTTTGCCACCCAATCCGAGCATAAACACAAGTTTTTCCATGACTCTACGCAACCTGTTTTATTTTTTTTGCCTGCTATCCGCTATACCCGCGCAGGCCCAGAAATTCCCCGAGCACCGCGAAAAAGTCGCCAACAACGACGGACCGGCACTGCTCGTCAACCTCTCCGGCGGTATGCAACTGCCGGGCGGCGACATGGCCGATCGGTTCGGCGCTACCGGCAGTTTCGGCGGCGGTGTAGAATGGGTAACTGCCAATAATTTCTTTTTCGGCGTGGACGGGCAGTACATGTTCGGCGCCGATGTCCGGGAAGACCCGGTCGCCATCCTGCGCACACCGGAAGGCGATATCATCGGCAACAACCAACTGCTGGCCGACCTGTCGCTTCGCGCACGCGGGTTCTCCATCGGCGGCTCCATCGGGAAACTGTTTCCCGTCGGCGGGCGTCGTTCCGGCATCCGCATCACCCTCGGCGCCGGCATGTTGCGACACTGGATTCGAGTGCAGGACGAAGCAAACACCATCGTGCAGGTCACCGGCGATTACGAAAAAGGGTACGACCGCCTCACCGGTGGCTTGGCTCTTAGCCAGTTCATCGGCTGGCAACACCTTGGTCCCGACCGCCGCTCCAACTGGTTCATCGGGCTGGATTTAAGCCAGGGATTCACCAATACCTTGCGCTCCTGGGACGTTTCCGAAATGCGCAAACTGGACCAAAGCCGTACCGACCTTCGCTTCGGCATCCGACTGGGCTGGACGCTGCCGTTTTATCAAAAACCTGCCAACCAAATCTACTATTGATGCGGCGGCTGTACGACGGGGCTATTTTTTTGCTCACCGGCTTGCTGCGCGCAGCGGCGTTTTTCCATCCAAAGGCTAAAAAATGGGTGGCCGGTCGTCGCAACTGGCGTGCCCGGATCGCCTCCGGTT
Source organism: Saprospiraceae bacterium (assembly GCA_016787285.1). Lineage (GTDB taxonomy): Bacteria > Bacteroidota > Bacteroidia > Chitinophagales > Saprospiraceae > M3007. The sequence continues at coordinate 30,670 of JAEUUV010000119.1, forward strand.
TTGTAAAAAAAGGCCAGGTGCTGTGGGTGCATGTTTCCTCACTTGGCGAGTTTGAGCAGGGGCGACCCGTCATCGAGGCCTTCCGGGAGCGATTCCCGGGCCGGCAGGTCGTGCTCACGTTTTTTTCCCCTTCCGGCTACGAGATTCGGAAAAACTACCCGCTTGCCGATCTGGTGTGCTACCTGCCCGCCGATACCCGGCGCAATGCCAGCGACTTTCTCGACCTCATCCAGCCCGATGTGGCGATTTTCGTCAAGTACGATTTCTGGGCAAACTACCTGTTCGAACTGAAAAAACGAGGCACACCGACCCTGCTCGTGTCTGCCTTGTTCCGACCCGGGCAACCGTTTTTCCGCTGGTATGGCGGTCTTTGGCGGCAGATGCTCGGTTGTTTTACCCACATTTTTGTACAAAACGAACCTTCGGCGGCATTGCTCCAGGGCATCGGTTTTCAGGCAATTACGGTCGCCGGAGATACGCGGGTGGACCGGGTACTGGCGCTGGCAACCCCACCCCCGGCCCCTCCCCCGGAGGGGAGGGGGGCTACATCGCGGGAAACAGAAAGATTCCTAAAAACGGAAATCCAAGCGCACCGTGCGACCAAGCCCCCCTCCCCCCTGGGGGAGGGGATGGGGGTGGGGTTGATCGCCGGCAGCACCTGGCCAGCCGACGAAGACATTCTCCTGCCCGTCCTGCACGATCCGGCATTTGGCCACCTGCGCTGGATCATCGCCCCGCATGAACCCTCGGAAAAACACCTCGCCCAACTGCTGCCGCGCATTTCACGCCCCTGGGTGCGGCACTCTATCTGGGACGGCGCTCCGACCGAGGTGCTGGTCATAGACAGTATCGGACTGCTCAACACGCTTTATCGCTACGGACGGGTGGCCTACATCGGCGGCGGATTCGGAAAGGGTATCCACAACACTCTGGAGCCGGCGGCATTCGGATTGCCGGTTATTTTCGGGCCGAAGTATGAAAAATTTGAAGAGGCCCGACAGTTCGTGGCCCGGGGAGGCGCGTTTCCGGTGCATGATGCGGCGGAACTGGCCGAGGTGCTGAAAAAACTGGACGACCCGGATTTTTATCAAAAAGCCTCGGCGGCTGTGCAGGGCTACCTTAAGGAAAGCCAAGGAGCGACGGAGAGCGTGGTGGATTTTTTGGAGCAGCGGGTGTTATCTTCGCAGACTCAAAATTGAAAAGTCAACCTTGCAGCCCAGTGGCTGAAATTCAAACAACCTCTCAAATCAGAACCATTCAACCTGTTTACCATGACACACAAAACACTACTTTTTGCCCTCAGCGCGCTCCTGCACCTCGCATGCCACACGTCCCAAAAGGCTCAAAGTGCCCCGCCGGCATTTGTGACCTGGGACAAAAAAATGGTGGAACTCGGCCCCGTCAAGCGCGGAGAGAAGCGTTCCATGACGTACGAGTTCACGAACACCTCCGGCGAAAACGTTCAGATTGACATTGTGGATGCGTGCTCCTGCACCAAGGTGGATTTTCCGCGCGGCGTCATCGAACCCGGGAAAAAAGGACGTCTCGACGTGACGTTCGACAGCACGGAAAAGGAAAAAAGCGAGACAATCTCGATCACAATCGTGTTCAAAAACACCCACGCAAACGGGGTACCCCGGATTGAGTTTGTGGAGTATAAATTTGAGTTTTGAGTTTTGAGTTTTGAGTTATTCGCGATAACTCAAAACCCAAAACTCAAAACTCAAAACTCAAAACTCAAAACTCAAAACTCAAAACTGTCAACTCTTTCCTTCCCGGTTTTTCAACTCGTCGCGGATTTTGGCGGCAGTTTCGTAGTCTTCCGCCTCCAGAACTTCCTGCAGGCGCCGCTGGAGCGTATCGGTGGGGTAGGTATCGAGTGCGCCGGTGTCAATGACCTGGGCAGGCGTCTTGCCGGAACCGCCTTTGCGCGTATCATCGTCCTGATCTTCGAGGATGACGCCGGCGGCTTCCAGAATAAAATCGTAGGTAAAAATGGGGCAATCGAAACGCACGGCCATGGCGATGGCATCGGAGGTACGGGAGTCAATTTCGAATACTTCCCCGTTTTTCACACACACCAGCCGGGCGTAGAAAATACCATCCAGCAGGTTGTTTATGACCACTTCCCGCAGTTCGATGTTGAACGTTTCCAGGGTGTTTTTGAACAGATCATGTGTGAGCGGGCGGTTGGGAACCATACGTTCCATGGCAACCGCTATGGCCTGGGCTTCAAAACTGCCGATCACGATGGGCAGTCGCCGCTGGCCCCGCCGTTCGCCCAATACGACGGCGTAATTGTGCGACTGGGTCACACTGTGCGAAAGGGCCACGATATCCAATTCAATTCGTTTCATTGCCACAGCAAAATGGTTTGAAGGTTTCTGGTTGGAAGGTTACGGGTTGGAAGGTTACGGGTTGGAAGGTTTTGCGATGCAAAAGTAACAAACCGTATTCATCGCTCATCGCTCATCGCTCATCACTAATTATTTGCCTTGAATTTTTGAATCGCGGCGGTCAGACGGGGTACCACCTCGAACAGGTCGCCCACCACGCCGTAATCGGCGGCTTTGAAAAACGGCGCTTCGGGGTCTTTGTTAATCACCACAATTACCTTGGAGTTGTTCACGCCGGCCAAGTGCTGGATAGCGCCGCTGATGCCGATAGCGATGTACAGGTTGGGGCGGATGGCAATACCCGTTTGGCCGACGTGCTCGTGGTGCGGGCGCCAGTGGCTGTCGGCCACGGGGCGCGAACAGGCGGTGGTGGCGTCGAGCGTCACGGCCAGTTCTTCCACGATGCCCCAGTTGGAGGGGTCTTTCATGCCGCGTCCGGCGGACACAACCACTTCGGCTTCGGGCAACGGGACCGTACCTTCCACGGTTTTCACCGCCTTCACGCGGATGCGACCGGCGGGGACCGGCACGGACAAGGGTTCGACGTTGGCCGGAGTGCCTATGGCGTCGGGTTTCACGGCGTTGCCCATGAGCGAAAGGATTTTTATCGGACTGACAACCGCGTATTCGGCCACGGCTTTGCCCGAGAACACGGATTTTTTTACAATGAAATCGCTCCCGCGCATTTCAGGCAATGCATTTACACCGGAAACCAGGCCTGCGTTCAGGCGTACCGCCAGGCGTCCGGCTATGGATTTGCCCGTGGATGAATGGCTGAGCACCAGCACCGTAGCACCGAGTTGTTTGGCGGCATCCGCCAAAACGGCAGCGGCAGACTGGCTATCGAGATGATCCAGATTGGCGTCCGAAACCTGCACAACCCGACCCGCACCGTAACGGCCAAGTTCGCCGGCGCTGCCGACATTGGCACCGAGAACTATGGCAGCGCAGGGCACTCCCAACTGGTCGGCTACTTTTTTACCAAAGGTCACCGCCTCGAAAGCGGCTTTTTTGAATTGCCCGCGCGGGCTTTCGGCATATACTAAAACCATTGCAGTGTTGAGTTTTGAGTGTTGAGTTTTGAGTGTTGAGTTTTGAGTTAGAGCACTTTGGCTTCTTCGTGGAGGAGACGTACCAGTTCGTCCATGTTTTCCGGGTCCACGAGTTTGACGCCGGCTTTGGCGGGCGGCAGGGTGAAACGCACGGTTTTGACCGTTTCGTCGGCAGCCACAGGTGCCACTACCTGCAGCGGTTTGGTGCGAGCCGACATGATGCCGCGCATGTTCGGGATGCGTTGCTCAGCCATTCCTTTGGCTGCACTGAGCACAAAGGGCAGGTCCACTTCCAGCACCTCTACCCCACCCTCGATGTCACGCTCCACCGTAGCGGTATTGCCGTTGAGGTCGAGTTTGCTGGCAAAGGCGATGTAGGGCAAATCGAGGTGCTCGGCGAGCATGGCTCCCACTTCGGCGCCGTTGTAGTCAATCGTCTCTTTTCCGAAAAAGATCAGGTCGAAGTTTTGCCCTTTGGCGTATTCCGCGATTTGTTTGGCGGTGTACGCGGCGCTTTTGGGGTCGGCATCAATGCGCACAGCCTCGTCGGCGCCAATGGCCAGAGCTTTGCGGATGGTGGTTTCATTAGCCGCAGGGCCTACGTTGAGCGCCACTACCGTGCCTCCAAGCGCCTCGCGCAGTTCGCACGCACGCACGAGCGCATACCATTCGTCGTATGGGTTCATGATAAACTGCACGCCGGCGCTGTTGTATTCCGTGCTGTCGGCGTTGAACGACACCTTGGCGGTGGTGTCCGGGGTTTGGCTTATGCAAACGAGAAATTTCATAAAACAAGGAATGTTTCGGGCGTTTAGGCCCTGTTTATCAAGGATTTGCCGGATGCTTTGGCCTGTGGCCGCTGCGAAGTTTTTCCGTATTTGTATTGAAAAGCGGGCGCTTGAAAGCAAACAGCCAACGGCGCCACGTTACCTTTGCCGCTGAAAGCGGCGCAAAAGTAGCAATCTGATCCGAGTTGCGAACAGGTTTGTCCCCGAACATTCATTGCGCCGCTTCAACAAACCGTTCTGCATTTCGTTCAACTGGCTATGGCTCAACGTTTGCAACTCCTGCAACAAATTCTGGGAAAGTCTCCGAACGATTCGTTCGCTCTTTTTGCCATTGCCAAAGAGTACGAAGGAATGGGAGACCCGGAGCAGGCACTGAAATTTTACCTGCACCTGCAACAAACCGACCCCGGCTATGTCGGGTTGTACTACCACCTCGGGAAACTTTATATCACACTCAACCGCCCGGACGATGCACTCCAAACCTACCGTACCGGTATGGAGGTAGCCCGCAAAGCCGGCGATATGCACGCGTACAGTGAACTTAACGGCGCGCGCCTGGAAATTGATGAAGAAGATGATTTTTGAAGAAAATAGTTGTGGGGCGCCCGCGCAGTTCAACCCCACTCCCGGCCCCTCCCCCAAGAGGGAGGGGGGCATCATTCCGCTTCGCTTGAAACCTCCCAATTCAGGATATGATAGATTTAAAAGTTTGGTTGTTAAACTTGGAGGTGAGCAAGCCCCCCTCCCTCTTGGGGCCGTGGCCGGGGGTGGGGCCGACACGCACCGGGTTTCCACCCAATTAACCCTTCTCCTCTTCTCCCTTCTCCTGCTTTCCGCCACCTGCCGCCGCCGGGTACCCGACGACACGATCACGCCCGCCACGACGCCTTTGTCGGCCGATGTGCTGATTCAGAAACTGCGGCAAAACGCACCGGAGAAAATCAACACCATTTCGGCGCACGCGCGTATCTACGCCGAAAGTGAGGCCGGCGCCGTGGAGGCCGGCGCCAACCTGATCTGGATTCGCGACAGCGTGCTGTGGGTAAATATCAAAAAATTAGGCATCGAAGCGGTGCGCGCATTGGTTACGCCCGACTCCGTGATTGTGCTGAACCGGCTCGAAAAAACCGTTCAGGCGAAAGGTCTGGACGCCCTGCAACGCGAGTACAACCTGCCGGAGGGCTTCCCGCTCTTGCAACACCTGCTTCTCGCATCTGCCTGGATCGCTCCCGACCTGCACCTGCAGGCCGACATCAAGGACAGCCTGCACCGGCTGGCCGGCACCAACGGACGCTATTCTGCCGACTACCGGGTGGAAGAAGGCGCTTTCGTCCTGCGGCAGGCCACCTTCCTCCAGCAACAGGATGCCGGCCTGCTGGGCTTGCAGTACGGACAATTTAAAAAACTGCCGGGCGCAGGCGTTTTTCCGTACTTTCGCCGCATCGAAATATTCAGCCCGGAATCGGGCACCGCACGCCTGGAAATCGAATTCACCGAAATTGAAATCAACGTTCCGAAACCTTACCGTTTTGAAATCCCCGACCATTATCAGCGCATGGAGTAGCCACCCGGCGGTCAACCGATGGCTCATCGGGGTGGTGCTGGCACTCGCCCTGCCGGTGTTTTGCCCGGCCCAAAACAAGCAGGATTTGGAGGAAAAACGGAAAAAACTCATTCGGGAAATTGAAGTAACAGACAACCTGCTCCATAAAACCACCCGGAACAAAGCCGCCACACTCGACCGCTATGTGACCTTGCAAAAACAAATTGAACGCCGGGAAAAACTCATCGAAACCCTTGGAGAGGAAATAGCCGAATCGGAAGCCGCTGCCGGGCGAACGGTGGTCGTGGTTGAGTCGCTTACACGCGACATCCAGACGATGCAGCAGGACTACGGGCGCATCGTACGCAACGCATACCGGCGCAAGGAAATGAGTAATCCGTTGCTGTACGTGCTGTCTGCCGACAACCTCAATCAGGCCTTCCGGCGCTGGTTGTTCCTGCGCAAATACGACCGCTACCGCAAAACCCAGGCCGAAGCCATTGTGGCCACCCAGCAAACCCTGTCGAAAAAAATAGCCGCACTGGATGCCTCCCGACGCGAGCAGGAAACGTTGCTCGCATCCCTGCAGGGACAACGTACCGCCCTAAGTACCGAAATGCAGGACAAAGAAAAACTGCTCGAAGCCCTGAAAAAGGACGAAGGCCGCCTGCGCGATGAACTGAAACAAAAACAGGCCGCACACGAGGCGCTAAACCAGGCCATCGAACGGGTTATCCAGGAAGAAATCCGCAAAAAAATGCTGGAATCGCGCCGGGCAGCCGCTCCCACGCCGGCTCCGTCCGCCAATCCGACTGCTACTCCGCCGGCGACAACGCCCGCTGCCTCGGCATCAAATGCTGCTGTCGAAGAGGCAGCCGTGTCCGAAAGCACGGCAGAACTCAAGGAAGACGCAACCTCGCTCGCTTTCCGCCAAAGCCGCGGTCGCCTGCCCTGGCCGGTGGAAAAAGGTTTTGTGGCGCGCGGGTTTGGCCGCCAAAAACACCCCACCCTGCGCAACATTGAAATCACCAATAACGGCGTGGACATACGTACCGACGAAAATTCAGCCGTTCGGTCGGTGTATGCAGGAGTCGTAGCCGGCGTACAATTTATCCCCGGCCACGACTACACCGTTATTTTGCAACACGGCAACTACTACACCGTGTACTCCAACCTGAGCGAGACCAAACTGAATAAAGGCGACCGGGTGACCGCTAATCAGACGATCGGGCGCGTGAGCACCAACCCGATCACAGGCGCCTCGGAGTTACACTTCGAACTCTGGCACCAAAAAGAGCGAATGAACCCGGCCGGCTGGATTAAAAAATAGTACCAGACCATGCATAATTCTGCAACCGAACCCGCCATATCCGAGGCTCGCCGCCTGCTCGACACCGTGTGCGACCCGGAAATCCCCGTGCTCACCATTGCCGACCTCGGCATCCTGCGCGATGTACGCCTGCAGGAAAACGGCGCCCTGGAGGTCGTCATTACACCCACCTACAGCGGCTGCCCCGCTATGAACGCCATCGAAGTAAATATCCGCGCAGCGCTTCAGGAGGGCGGATTTGACCACGTAACCGTCACCACAATCCTCAGTCCTGCCTGGACGACCGACTGGCTAAGTGCCGAGGGGCGCGACAAATTGCAGAAATACGGCATCGCTCCACCTGCCGAAGGCAGCATGGACAAAAAAGCCCTGCTCGGCGAACGCCGCGCGCTCGTATGCCCCCACTGCGGATCGGCCAATACCGAAATGATTTCCCAGTTTGGCTCTACAGCCTGCAAGGCCCTGTTCCGCTGCCTCGACTGCCTGGAACCGTTCGATTATTTCAAGTGCCATTAGGCTTTTTGTCATCCCGCAGGAATCCGCACTACGGCAGGCCCACTCTACCGCAGCAGCGTCACCGTGCCCGAAAACACCGCGCGCTCGCAGGTTTCGGTTTGCAGTTCGAGGCGGTACAGGTACACGCCGGGAGCGCAGCGCTGTCCGCGGTATTTGCCGTCCCAGCCGGACTCGGGGGCTTGGGTCGAAAATAGCAGGCTACCCCAGCGGTCGTACACCTCCAACAGGTACGCCCGAAACGGCGCCGGGGCAAAACCAGGTAAAAACAGGTCGTTCAAGCCGTTGTCGTCGGGGCTGAATACGTTGGGCACATACACAAACGGCGCATCATCGCCCCAGGTACGAGTGACCGACACCGTCAGGTTCAGCACCACGGTGCTGTCGCAGCCGTATGCAGAAGGAAAGGTTGCCTCGTACACGCCGGTCTCTGTCAGGTTTTTTCCGTCGAAGGCGTAGATTTCGCCTGGACAAATCGCGCGATTTTCTTCCACGCGGTAGTTTTCCCGCGCAATGAGCCGCAATACCCGCACACTGTCGCAACCGGCGGCGGAAAGGAACGTATCCACGTACACACCGGGCGTCGAGTATCCGGCATACGACTCGCCCGGGCACAAGTCTACGGTCAGGTCGGTGTGGTACTGCGGAAATGCTTCCACCGAAATCACCGGGCTGAACACGGCGCAGTACGGGGAGTTGGTATTTCCCGCAGCCGAAGCGGCCAGGCGGTACAAGCCGGCATCGGCGGCAGTCGGCGGGTTGAGCAGCAACACGGAATCCGAAGCACCGGGCAGGTCCGACCAGCCACTTGCCGCATCGAATTTTTGCCACCGGTACTGCGGCGGATCGAAGCCTTCCGCCCGGCCCGAGAGCCGGATCGGCAGGGCGGAGGTATCGCCACAAAAGCGGAAGCGGGTATCGCAAGTCAGCACCACACCTGCACAAATACCGAAAAACACGTCGTCAATGGCGGCGTCGTTGGCGTCGCAGCCGGGCTGGTCGTTGATCAGTTCGATCCAGACATCGCCCTGCGTATTGCCGGAATGCCACACCGCAGCCGTCTGCTTCCACGCGCAGTCGGGGTAACTCGTCGGCGCGTTGATCGGCGAGCCGTCCACCTCGAAGTGAAACAGCGGCGCCGGCAGCCCGCAGCCGCCGGCCACATTGCGCCCCCAGACCGAAAACACGTAGTTGGTGTTTGGGCAAACGGGCACCTGTTGTTTCCAGAACGCCCGGTCGGGAATGGCATCGGGGTCAATGGTCAGAAAAAATCCGCTGCCGCTGGTGTGGTCGGGCAGCGGGTTGTTGCAGGTGGCGAGGGTCACCACCGAAGTGTTGCTGGGGTGGTTGGGGTCGGGACTGGTGGCGGTATTCGGCGGGCCGTACTGCGCCGACAGGGCGGCGGGGTAGTACTGGCAGGCCGGGCTGACGTGCGGGTCGGTCTGGGTGACGAGCACCCAACCCTGCGTGGCGCAGTTGCCCTTGGTGGCGTTGTTCAGCCCGCGCCCGAGGTCGGACAGAAACCCGAAGTAGCCCTGCTCGAAGTCGCCGTTTCGCACCAGATTCGGGCCTGTTTGCGAACAAACGGATGTTTGTGCCTGGCTGGTGGCCAGGCAAAGCAACAAGAGCAACGCACCCAGGCCGGCGCTGCCGATGAATTTCTTGTGCATACACATGGGGGTGTGGTTACGGCGTGTCCGGCCTGCTTCCGATCCGGCTGTTTTTCCGGGTGGCGGACAGCCCGACGCACGAGCTAAGTAATGCATTCACACGCCAAAAGGGAGCATTCAAACAGTCTTTTCACAAAAACCCTTCAGCGTTTATCATAAACTGTTAATGTGGCGTTATCACCGCACTTATCCGTGCTGCTCTATGACGAATCGAAATTTAGTTTTCACCCTTGTGTGGCCTGTCTTCCTCGCCGCCACGCCTGCCGCTGCGCAGGAAAACGACTCCCTGCCCGACCCGCCGCCGGCGCCGCCGGTGTGCCCGGCGCCCTCCAGGCCGGACAAGGCCCGAAGTCGGCCCGCCGGTTTTTGGGAAAATGTTCAGGTCACCGGCGGCCAGTTGACGTTGCCGTTTAAAATCCGGCCCAAGGCCGAAACGCAGTCGTTCCGGCTGACCACCGACGTGACGGTAGGCGCCTACATCGGGTTGTCGAAACGGATTTCGGCCCACAAAAACTACTTTTTGACCGTCCCCTTCGCGGCAGGGCTGACGTTCATCAGCCTGCACAACAGCAACACCACCCTCGCGCGCGACCTCGACGAGGCCGAGGTGGTGCCGGGCATTACCTGGTGTATCGGCGCCATTCTTCAGTTGGAGCAGTACAGCCTCGGCCTGATGTTCGGCAAAGACTACGCGAGTGAAGTGGGCAACCAGTGGGCGCACCACGGCCAGATGTGGTGGTCGTTCGGGATCGGGTTTGCGTTTGCGAGGGCGGAGGCGGGGAAGGCGGGGGAGGAGTAGGGGCATGGACTCGTCGGACGAAAAATTCGTCCGACGAATGCGTAGCCGCGAGATATCAGAACAACCCTGCAACCTTCTCCTCCTCCAGTTTCACGGGATGCATATCAGCCAGATCACCGGTAGGAACCCCGACCCAGCGAAAAGCGAGGTCATAATTGCACAAGGTTCCGTTTCGCAACCCGAGGTAGTCCCGCAGAGAGGAATATTCCCAATCTGTATCATGGGTAACAAGGCCGGCTTTTTCCGGGTTTTGGTGGATGTAGTGGAAACATACCAAGGGATACATATTCAGAAAATCCGGGGCCAACAGTGCCGGATCTGATTCAAAGTCAAATGCTTCTTCCGTCAAACATTTGGCTTTGGTATGTTGCCGGAATAGCGAACCGGAACGCCCCTGCTGCCGGTTGACACCCTTGGTGTAACTACTCTCAAGAATGCGAAAACCGTTGCTCAGTTCCGACATTTCGATGTTGCCGATACGCCGTTTGGGTGTTGAACGCGCATCTGTACCAATCAAAAAATGAAAATGATTGGGCATCAGGCACCAGGCCAGAATATGGCAGTATGGCTTGACGTGCAAACGCACTTTGCCGAGGAAATAGCGGTAGTTTTCTTCGGCGAAAAAGATTGGTTCCCGGTTGTTTCCATGATTGTAAATGTGGTACAGGTGGTTGGGTATGAATTCCATAGGTTATAATTTTCAAAATGTAGCGATTCGTCCGACGAGTCCGTTGTCGGACGAATACACGGAGCACTACCCATTCGTCCGACGAAAAATTCGTCGGACGAGCGCACCATCGTCCGACGAGTCCGTCGTCGGACGAATACACGGAGCACTACCATCCGTCCGACGAAAAATTCGTCGGACGAGCGCCGTACCGCCACGCCCCTGCTCGCTCGATGACCCCGCATCCACCTCACTGCAAGGAAGAAGCGACGCGGAAGCCAAGAGCGAGGTTCCGGCCGCCCGAATGCCAGTAGTTGCGGTTCGAAACGCGGCAAAACACCGCCGTGTTGAAACACGAGCCGCCCCGGGACACGCGGTCCGAGCCGGACGTTGGCCCGGTCGGATTGGTCTGGGCGGTATTGGGGTAGTCCCCTTACCAGTCGGCGCACCACTCCCACACGTTGCCGCTCATGTCGTGCAGGCCCAGTTCGTTGGCTTTTTTTCCGCCGACAGGATGTGTCTTGGCAACGGAATTTTGGTCATACCAGGCCACTTGATCCAAATTATTGCTACCGGCGTATTCATACCCCTTGCTCAGGGCACCGCCCCGGGCGGCGTACTCCCACTCCGCCTCGGTGGGCAAGCGGTAGTTTTTGCCGGGGAATTTTGCGTTGAGTTTTTTCAGGAACGCCTGCACATCGTCCCAGGAAACGGATTCCACGGGGCAGTCGTCGCAGCCTTTAAAATGGCTGGGGTTTGTGCCCATGATCTCCTGCCAGAGTTTTTGGGTGACGGGGTATTTCCCGATCTCGAAGTCGGAAAGCGTGACGGCGTGTACGGGTTCGGCTACGCCTTTTTGGCCCATCTGGAAAGTGCCGCCCTGTACACGCACCATATCGGGCAGGCCTGAGTTGCGAGCGGCTTCTTCCTCGCGGCGTTTTTTCTCGGCGGCCTCGGCTTTGCGCTGTTGGCGCTCGGCCTCTTCGCGCTTGCGGCGGGCGGCATCCAGCGCGGCCTGGCGGCGGGTAGCGGCCTCAAGTTCGGCCTGTATTTCGTCCACGGCGTCTTCTGCCTCGGCGCGGTGGTTGCGATGCTCCGGGTCGTGCAGGTAGGATTCGTACAGGGCGATCTTGTGGGCCGGGTCGTCGGAAGCGCTCGCGTCGGCGAGCAGGGTTTTCCAGAACGCCTCGTCGCGGCGGTGGCGGGCGCGTTCCGCTTTTTCCCGCTCGGTTTGTTCCCGCTGTTTTTCGGCCTCCTCGGCGGCGCGGCGGGCCAGTTCGGCAGCCTCTTTTTCGAGTCCGGCCCGGATGTCCCGGATGAGGGCGAACAGTTCCTTGCACACGCTCGTCCAGGCCGAGTCGCGGCTGATCCAGGCGGCTACGCCCTGGACTTTGCCGTTTTCGTCCTTGGGCAAAAATTGCAGTTCAGCCAGATCGGCATGCAATTCCCAGAAAAAGTCCCGCACGAGAATGGGCACCACGCGGGCATTGCCGGCGCGTTTCTTTTCCAGCGCGGTCTTGAGTTCTTTTTTTCGGATAAACTCCGATTTCAGCGCATCGGCACTCACGAGCATGAGCACGAGGTGGGCGGCCTCCAGTTCGCGTTCGATGCGTTTTTCCCACTCCTCGCCGGGTAGCAGGTCGGAGTCCACCCATTTTTCGATCAGGGCGTTTTCCACAAACCCGTGCAGGTGCGTGAGCAGTTCGTCCTTGAACGCGGCATCGGCGCGGGCGTAGATGATGAATGTTTTCAGCGGCGCGGTTGTCATGGCGGCAAAAGTCTTGCAAATTTCGGGTTTTGGAGGAAAGAAAAACCTGAACAGCACGCCCGTATCTTACCCCCCAAAAACATCCACCATGCCCATTCTCGAAATTTGCGCCGGCAATTTGCAGTCGGCCCTCGCCGCACAGGAAGGCGGCGCCCACCGGATCGAACTGTGCGCCGCCCTCGACACCGGCGGCCTGACGCCCTCGCTCGGGTTGATACGCGCCGTGCGCCGGCACCTGAGCATCCGGGTGAACATGCTCATCCGCCCCCGCGAGGGCGACTTTTGCTATGACGACACCGAACTGGCCGTCATGCTCGATGACATACGCCTGTGCCGCGAAGCCGGCGCCGATGGGGTGGCCATCGGAGCGCTGAATGCCGAAAACCGGCTGGATGTACCCAAAATGCAAGCCATGATTCAGGCCGCCGCCGGCATGGACATCACCTGCCACCGCGCGTTCGATTTCACGCCCGACCCGGTTGAAGCGCTGGACACTTTAGTGGCGCTGGGCATACCGCGGGTGCTCACATCCGGGCAGGCGACTTCCGCGTTCGAGGGGCGGTTTTTGCTGAAAAACCTGGTGGAACACGCTGCAGGGCGCATTTCGATCATGCCGGGCGCGGGGTTGTCGGCCCGGAATATTCGTGAGATGGCGAAGACTACCGGCGCACAGGAATTCCACCTGTCGGCCAAAAAGAAAGTGGTGCAGCCGGGTACCGGGAATGTCATTCCCGGGCTGGAATGGGGGTATTGGGCCAGCGATGTGGCGCAAATCCGGGAGGTCTTGGAATCACTCCGACAATAGCGATGTGTCTTCGTAGATGTCCCGGAGCAAGATGGCCTTGTTGTTGACGAACAAGGAGGCATCCGGCTGATTCAGATTGGTTTCCACCCATTTGTCTTGCGAAGTCGGTCGTTCCCACACGACTACCTCCAGGCGCTGCGAGTCAATGAAAATCACTTGCAGGAGCGTCGGTATTTTTTTGTAACAAGGCAGTTTCTCGCCCAAGTCATGCGTGCGGGTACTTTTGGAAAGCACTTCAAAAATCAGTACCGGGGTGAGTTCGGCATTCATGCCGGGACGGTACTCGTAGTACTTCGCCGGCATGCCGATCACCGATCCGTCGGGGTTGAACACGGCGTGGTCGCATTCGGGAATACAAACAGGGCGGTTTCCGTTTCGCACGCGAAAATGTTTGTCGCCGGCCCAGGCTTCTTTCAGCAAATGGCTCATTTGCGTGGCCAGGTCGGCATGAATGTCGGTTTCGTAACTCATGGAGGCTATGATTTCCTGGTTGAGGTATTCCACATTGTATTCTGCTTCGCCAAGCAGCTCCCAAAACTCTTCAAATGAAGCCGGAAATCGAACCGGCGCTCCCTCTGCAATCGCAAGGAGTTCCTGATTGGTTACCGGAAATTTTACTGACGTGCTCATCATATCTGTTGACTGAAATAGAGCACAAGTTTACGGGTTTCCTCCATGGAATGAAAATTGGATTTTTTGCAGTAAGCCTCGGGCCGTATCGGCTGCACCCACATCCAACCAACGCGCCACCGCCTGAAACACCTCTTCCGGCGACTGCCCTTGCTCACGCCGGGTTTTCAGGGCCGCCGCGCCGGCCGATTTGGATAACTTGCTTCCGTCCGAATTGAGCAGCAAGGGATGGTGCAAAAAATAAATCCGGGAAAACTCCGTCCGGCCCAGGCATTCGGCCAGAAATTGCTGTGCGGCAGTGGATTCGGCCAGATCGGCGCCCCGAATCACGTGCGTGACCCCGAAGTGCAGGTCGTCGGTCAGGCTGGCGATCTGGTAGGCGGGAACACCGTCGCGACGGCGCACCACAAAGTCGGGCGGCAAGCCCGGCACCCTCGGCAGCGGCGTTTTGATGCGCCAGGCCACGTCGGGCGCGTCGAGCGGGAGGTTTTGCTCCCGGAATTGGGGCAGGTAGTCTCCGGCAAACGGGGCGAGATCGCGGCGCGATTTGGCGCAGGCAAACAGATGGCCGCCCATGCGTAGCCGGTCGAGCGTGATTTCGTACAGCGGCAAACGCCGATGCTGCGACCAGTTTTGTTCAAAATCCTCCGCCGAGCGCGGCCCTTCGTCCCAGTCCAGCCCCAGCCACCGGAGCGTATCGAACACATCCTGCACGTACTCCGGGCGTTTGCGTTCGGCGTCGAGGTCGTCCATGCGCAACAGCAGCCGGGCGCCGGGTGTGTGCCGCGCGGCCAGCCAGTTCAGGATAAAATTGTATGCGTTGCCGAGGTGCAGAAAACCAGAGGGCGTCGGCGCCATGCGGAGCCGGCTCGCCGGCCCTACGGTTCGGATGAACGCGCGAAAGGCCGACGGGAAAGAAGCCTCGGTATGGATGTCCGGTTTCGTGTTACTGCGGATTTTTTTCAAACTGCTTGATGATCTCTTCCGGCGGAATGCCGAGGTATTGCAGCGCATTTTGGGCGTCGTCGGCGTAATCCGGATCGGAAGGATATTGCTGCAAAAACCGTTCGTAGGTACTCTTGGCCATGTCCAGGTCCTTCAGGTCGTTCTCGTAGATGAAGCCCATCATAAACAGCGCCGTGGGCGCCTTGGCGTGGGCGGGCAGTTTTTCCGCCACATTGTAGTAAAAGCGCAGCGCCGTATTCGGCTCGCCGATGGTTTTTGCCAGCCCGGCGGCTTTCATGTTCAGGTCTACAAATTTATTCGGGTCAACGGTTTGCACCAGCGTGGCGTAGCCTTCGGAGAGTTGCAGGAACAATTGGGCCTTGGATTTGTCGGTGACCGTAGCGCCGCCCATCGCCCGATCGAGGCGGAGGAGTGCGGAGTCAATCCAGTACAGGTTGCGCTCAAGGTTGAGTTTGGTCAGGTCAATGTCGTCCGGCTCTTTGGACAAATCCGGCGTGGCCTTGTGCTGGTACAGGCGCCACACCCGGGCAAGCATGCCTATGGGTTCGGCCAGGTCCTGACCTTCACCGTGTTCTTTCAGGGCAGTATTGACCAAGCGTACCGCCCCCACGGCATCCTTGTTGTGGACGAACTTGATTTCCGCCGCTTTGGTCAGGTACTGCAGGTTTTGCGCGTGCTCGCCGGGGTTTGCCTGAGCGGCGGCCTGGTAGGTATTGCAGAGTTCCTCGGCGACTACCGGGTCATTGGAGGCGGCCAGTTTCTGCTCCAGCGCGGTTATTTTTTTGGAAAAATTTTCCCCGCAAGCCGACAGGATCAGGCCGGCAAACAAGGCAAAAAGGAAGGACTGAAGAATTCTCATATCGTGTTTGCTTAGTGGCGTATCAGGTTTGGCTTTCTGAAAGATTGAACATCCGCTCGCGGATTAATGGGAACATAGATGACGCGGATTTTGCGGATCGCAGCGGATTTGAACTTGTTACGATTCCGTGTACTCAAATGTGCCGTATTTGCTTTTCACCGTCACCTTTGATCCCGAGTATGGCTCAACCCGGCCTACGATCCGGGCTTCGATACCGAAGCCGGCGGCGATGCGGATGATGTCGGCAGCGTATTCCTCCGGCAGATAAATTTCCATCCGGTGGCCCATGTTGAACACCTGGTACATTTCGCGCCAGGCGGTGCCACTGCTCTCCTGAATCAGGCGAAAAAGCGGCGGCAGGTCGAACAGGTTATCCTTGACTACGTGTGCTTTTTCCAAAAACTTGAGCACTTTGGTCTGACCGCCGCCGGTGCAGTGGATCAGGCCGTGCACGTGTTCCCGATGCTGCTCCAACACTTGCCGCAGCACGGGCAGGTAGGTACGTGTCGGCGACAGGATCAGTTTGCCGACCGGGATCGCCTGGCCGTCCTCCACCGGCAGGGTTTCCGTCAGGCTGCGGTTCCCGCTGTACACCAGGTCTTTGGGCACATGGGGGTCGTAACTTTCCGGATAACGCCCGGCGTACTCGTTTTTCAGTACATCGTGGCGGGCGGCGGTGAGGCCGTTGCTGCCCATGCC
>JAEUUV010000166.1 GCA_016787285.1 Saprospiraceae bacterium
GGCGACGGCACCCCGGATACGCAAGACCTGGATTCGGACAACGACGGCGTGACCGACATCGTTGAAAGCGGCGGCTCCGACCCGGACAACAACGGCATAGCCGGCACGGGCGCGGTACCGACCGACACGGACGGCGACGGCCTTGTGGATGCAGCCGACCAGGATCCCAACGCCTTCGGCGATGCGGGCAACACGACGCCGAACGAGGACACGGACGGCGACGGACAACCGGATGCGCAAGACCTCGACTCCGACAACGACGGCATCACCGACGTGGTGGAAAGCGGTGGCTCCGACCCGGATAACGACGGCATCGTGGGCACCGGCCCGATCCCGACGGATACGGACGGCGACGGTCTGGCCGATGTGGCGGATCAGGATCTGAACGGATTCGGCGATGCGGGCAACACGACGCCGAACGAAGACACGGACGGCGACGGCGTACCGGATGCGGATGATCTGGATTCGGACAACGACGGCATCACGGACGTGGTGGAAAGCGGCGGCATGGACCCTGACAACAACGGCATCGTGGGTACGGGCACAATCCCGACGGATACGGACGGCGACGGTCTGGCCGATGTGGCCGACCAGAACCTGAACGGATTCGGCGATGCGGGCAACACGACGCCGAACGAAGACACGGACGGCGACGGACAACCGGATGCGGAAGACCTGGACTCGGACAACGACGGCATTGCGGACGTGGTGGAGAACGGCGGCATGGATCCGGACAACAACGGCATCATCGGCACGGGCCCGATCCCGACGGATACGGACGGCGACGGTCTGGCGGACGTGAACGATCAGTCGCCTGCGGCCTTTGGCGATGCGGGCAACACGAACACGCTGCCCGATCTGGACGGCGACGGACAGCCGAATAGCGAAGACCTGGATGCGGACGACGACGGTATTCTCGATACGCGCGAGGCCGGCATTTCGGACCCGGACAACAACGGTCTGGCCGGAACGGGTTTGCTGCCGACGGACACGGACGGCGACGGTCTGGTGGACGCTGCCGACCAGTCCCCGGCAGCCTTCGGCGACGCGGGCAACACCGACACGCCGACGAACACCGACGGCGCGGGCGGCGCGGACTATCTGGACATTGACGCCGACGACGACGGTATCGTAGACAACACGGAGGCCCAATCCACGGCGGGCTATGTGCCCCCAAGCGGTGTGGACACCGATAGCGACGGCATTGACGACGCCTACGATAATAATGACGGCATCTTCGCGGGCGGCGTTAACAATGGGCTAACCCCCGTAAACACCGACGGTGCGGCAGACGAGCCTGACTACCGCGATCTGGACACCGATGATGATCTGGTGCCTGATGTGGTAGAAGGCCACGACTCGGATGGCGACTTCACGCCCGATGCGGGTTCACCGGCCAATACGGGCGTATCGGGGGGCACGACGGACGCCGACGGCGACGGATTGCTGGACGGCTACGACAACAACACGGCCTCGACCGACGCCACCAACGGCGGCCTCAATCCGAACAGCCACCCGGATGTGAACTATCCGGGCAATGACCGCGACTGGAGGGATATTGTTGTGCCTACAATTACTTGTCCCGGCAACATCATTCAGGATACCGATATGGGTGTATGTACTGCTGTAGTGACGTATGCGGTTACAACAAACCCGCTTTGCGCCACCTGTACGCTTACTCTGGAAGAAGGTTTGCCGAGTGGTTCGGCCTTCCCGCCGGGAGCGACTACCGTTGTGTGGAAGGTAACGGATTCCAGAACCGGCTACACGGCTACCTGTTCGTTTACGGTCACGGTGGAAGACAATGAAGACCCGGTGATTACCTGCCCGCCAAATGTGACGGTGCAGTGCATGCCGTCGAACCAGAACGCCACCGCTACGGACAACTGCTCCGTAGAGTCGGTTGAACTGCTCAGCATGGTGTACCTTGATCCGCCAATGATGTGCGTAACGGGTCGCCGTTTGGTGCGCACGTTCATCGCCACCGACGGTTCGGGTAATACGGCCACCTGTTCGCACCAGATCACACTGGTGGACAACATCGCGCCGACGTTCACATTCGTGCCGGCCAACGTGACGGTGCAGTGCAACAGTGTACCGGCACCGGGGACACCGACAGCTGCCGACAATTGTGCCGGTCAGGCTACGATTGTCTACAACGGACAAACGCAAACCAACGGTTCTTGCACGGATTCGTACGTTTTAGTACGTCAATGGACGGCTTCAGATGCCTGCGGCAATACCCGCACGGCAACGCAGCGCATAACGGTGCGCGACACGCAGAAGCCGAACTTTGTAAATATGCCTGCAAACATTACGGTGCAATGTGATGCTGTTCCGCCGGTAGTAAATCCGGTTGCGACAGATAATTGTGATGCAAATGTTGCTGTAACATATGTGGGCCAGACGCGCACCAACGGTACCTGCATCAACCGGTACACGCTGACCCGTCGCTGGGTGGCATCCGACAATTGCAACAACACGGTGAGCATCTCGCAGCGCATCACGGTGGTGGACAACGGAAAACCCACTCTGACGTTGCCTGCCGATGTGACCATCCAGTGCAACCAGACCGTGCCCGCAGTAGGCACGGCTACAGCAGTGGATAACTGCGAC
Source organism: Saprospiraceae bacterium (assembly GCA_016787285.1). Lineage (GTDB taxonomy): Bacteria > Bacteroidota > Bacteroidia > Chitinophagales > Saprospiraceae > M3007. The sequence continues at coordinate 2,617 of JAEUUV010000166.1, forward strand.
GGAACAGTAACGGTGACCTATCTCGGCCAGACGACGACCAGCGCGAGCTGCCCGGGCAACTACCAGATCCGGCGGACGTGGCGCGCTACCGATGCCTGTGGTAACAGTACCGTTTCGACACAGACGATCTCGGTTCAGGACAACACGCCGCCGGTATTTGCCACCTTCCCGGCCGATGCAACGCTTCAGTGTAGCCAGGGTTTGCAGGCAGTAAGCAATCCTACGGCCACCGACGCTTGTGGCGGGTATGTGCAGATCACTTACCTCGGTCAGGTACGTACGGACGGCAATTGCTTGTACAACTACACCCTGACGCGTACCTGGAGAGCCACCGACTTGTGTGGTAACTCCACCACCCGGGCACAGGTGATCACGGTACAGGACACGCAAGCGCCCACCTTTACCAGTAGCCTGCCGGCCAACACGACAGTGGTTTGTGCACCGAACTGTATCCCGGTAGCGCCGACACTGTCAGCTACCGACAACTGCGGTTCGGCTACCGTGACCATGCAGCAGCAACAGTCTACAGGGGATTGCTCCACGGGTTACACCGTGACGCGTACCTGGACGGCGACCGACGCCTGCGGAAACTCGAAGCAGCACACGCAAGTATTCACGGTACTGCCTGCTTCCAACTTTGGACCGGTCAATGACCCGAATGCTCAAAGTCTGCGAGCCAAGGTCAAGGCACCGACACAAGACCGCGATCAGCACAGCGACGCACTCGAAACTCAAAACACAAAACTCAAAACTGTGGCCCTGGCTCCTAACCCGACCACAGACTGGGTAAGTATCGGATTGAGCGACTTTGCGGGCGAGACTGTTGTTGTCTCGATTCACAATGAGTTGGGTCAGTTGATTTGGGAGCAACGCATCCCGACGGTGGAAGAATCGCTGTTGCGGGTGAACCTGCGTCAGGCAGGTGCTGCGGCCGGATTGCACACCGTGTCGGTGCACGCAAGCAGTCAGGTGTACACGAAGCGTTTGATTTTGATGGATTAAAGAAAGCCAGGGCCTGACCCTTCTCCTTCGATCATACACGCTTTCTCTTCATGGGTCGTTCCGGTATTCGGGGCGGCCCATGTTTTTTATGCTGAAAATAAGTTTTTGAATGATTGCTGGTTCATGTACCGCCTCAAGGGCATTTCCCCATTTCATGCACCAGTTTACCCCCGGCCATAATTTCCTGAAATCCGATGCTGGGGGTTGGCTTCAAAACGCCGTTCAGCCAAACCTGGCGGCTGCATGCGTTTGGCTCCGAGAAATGCTTGGCCGTCACCTCGAATTGTTTTCCATTGGACAACCGGATACGTGCTTTTTTCACCTGCGGCGCGGCCAGTACAAACGCACCTGATGCCGGGTTGACCGGGTAAAACCCCAGGCAAGCAAAAACATACCAGGCGGACATTTGCCCGCAGTCGTCGTTGCCGATCATGCCGTCGGGGGTGTAGTTGTGGAACTCCCGGACAATCCGGCGTAACAACCGGTGTCCGGTTTGCGGAGCATCCGAAAACGCATACAGCCAGGCAATGTGGTGGCTTGGCTCGTTCCCATGGGCATACTGCCCGATCATGGCTTCCTGCCCCAGGAATTTGTCGGCATTTTGGGCCTCCAGACTAAAAAACGCATCGAGGTGCCGGGTCAGGCCCGGCCTGCCGCCGAGCAGATCGGCCACTCCCGGAAGGTCGTGCTGGGCAGGTGTCCAAAAGTATTGCCAGGCATTGGCCTCGGTGTAGTCGCCCGGATTGTTCATTGGCGAGGTGGCGGCGAGTGGGTCGAAAGGCTTACGGAACTGCCCTGCCGTGTTTTTTCCCCGGAAAAGCCTGGATTCGGGATCAAACAGGTTTTTGTAAAAACCGGCCCTGCGGCGAAATATCCGTTCTGTGGCCGTATCGGCCAGCAAGGCGGCCATGTCTGCCACACACCAGTCGTCGTACCCGCTTTCGAGTGTACGCGACACGGCTTCGTTGTCCAGCCGGTCGAAGGGGTAATAGCCGTATTGGTTGTACAGTTCCCAGTCCGAATTGATGTGGCTGCGGGTGGAGGTTTCGACCATCGCACGCAGCGCGTCGTGGTGGTCAAAGCCGGTGAACCCGTTGCGGGCGGCGGATGCAAGCATGGGTATCGCGTGGTTGCCGATCATGCAGTAATTGTCCTGTCCCCAGGCCGTCCAGATGGGTAAAAAACCGGCAGATCGGTGGTGGAGCAACAGCGTACGGGCAATGCCGTTGACCCGTTCCGGCGCCAAAAGTTGCAACAATGGGAAAGCCGCCCGGTATATGTCCCAAATGGAAAGGGTGGAGTAGTACTCGTTGTTTGGGGCTTGGGCAATCTGGTTGTCGGGGCCGCAGTATCGGCCGTCTGTGTCGGCGATATTGGAGGGCTGGAGCAGCAGGTGGTACAGGGCGGTGTAAAAAATCGTTTTTTGCCGCTCGGGTGCTTCGATCTGGATGCGGTCGAGGTATTTTGCCCAGGCTCGTTCGGCGTTTTTCTGCACTTTGTCAAAGTTCCAGTGTGGCACTTCCGCTTGCAGGTTTCGTTTTGCGCCCGCCACCTCCACCGTAGAGAGGGCTATTTTCACGTGCAATATCCGCGATTTGGGCAAATGGAACCGGAGCACAAACCGGGGGGCATTTTCCTTTTTTCTTCTGACCAGTGTGTCGGTTTGGATGCAGGGTTGGTCAAATCGAACAACAAAAAAATACCTGCGCTTACCCCAGTTTTTGGTGTGGCACCAACCGGAGATAGTGTGGGCATCCTCCAGTTTCACATCGCTTTCGAGCACGAGGGTGTCGGTCAGAAAACGGATGCCGTGCTGAAAGTCGGCCAGTACATTCGCCGTTCGAGTCGGGAAGGTGTAGCGGTGCATGGCCACCCGCTCGGAAGCGGTCAGTTCCACGCGTACCCCGTCTTTTTTGTGTACGGTGTAATACCCCGGACGGGCACTTTCGGTCTTTTTGTCCAGGCGGTTTTTCAGGCCGGCATCCGGCGTTTCAACAAAGGGGAGCAGCAGCACATCGCCCATTTCGCCAATGCCCGTCCCGCTCAGGTGGGTTTGTGAAAAGCCCAGCACGGTGGTGTCCTGAAACTGGTAGCCGCTGGTGTGCGACCAGCCTTCGTCGCGGGTATCCGGCGAGGGCTGCACCATGCCGAAAGGCATCGAAGGGCCGGGAAACGTGTGCCCGGTACCGTCGGTGCCGAGGAATACCTGGACGTAGCGGGTGTTCTGACTGCATAGATCGGGGCAACCGGCAAGGCAGAGGAAAAACAGGGAAAGAAATACAGGTTTGCTCATATTCGTGAAAAAAGGACAGGATTCAAGGGGGTATCAATGACAGCGCCGATTTGCGCTCCCGGGCACCAGGTGTTCCAGTCGTTGCGTTGGCTGTCGTTTTCGGGGTTTTTTAGGGTCATGTCTTTGTCCATGTAAATCACGGTCATCACCTTGCGCATCTGGTCGGTTGTATTGGCTCCGGCCCGGTGAAATACCCAACCGGAGTGGAAACTGACCTCCCCGGAGTCAAACGGTTCGACGACATGTGCGAAGTCCGTCACCCGGAGTTTTTCCCCGATTTTTTGTTCGCTCTCGTCGCTGATGGCCAGTTCGCGTCCGGCAACAATCCGATGGCTGCCCGCGCTGAATTCGAGCGGTCCCATATCCAGGGGGGTATGTTGAAGGGGTATCCAGGCCGTCACGGTTCGGTCTGTTTCGAGAGGCCAGTAGAATTGGTCGGCATGCCAGGGCGTGATGCCTCCGCCCGCTTCCTTGAAAAGTGCCTGATCGTGGTAAAGCCGCACGCCGGTGGTCTGCATCAAATCAGCAGCAATTTGCGCCAGACGCCGAGAGAAGACCAGTTCGCGGATGTCGGGATCGCTGCGCCACAGGTTGAACAATTGCAGAAAAGCCTTGCCGTATGTCGTTCGCTCAGCCAGATCGGTGGTATCGGTATTCAATTCGGCCACTTTTTGGCTGATGCAGGCATTAAAGAAACGAATTGTCGTTTCCGAAAAGACCTGTTTGAGTTTGATGAAACGGTTTTTTTGGTAAAAGTGCAGCTGCTCGTCGGTGAGCGGATAAGCGTTCCGGAGTTCGGCCATGACGGCGGCGGGTATTTCCTGTTTCATATTTTTCAATAATTTTCTGGGCAAAGGTCTGCGCAGGTATCCGGCTTCTGTTTGTACCTGAAAACCAATTTTTGATACTATATTGACTATTTTTGCGCTTTTATTAAAAAAAGCAAGCAACATAATATGAAGCCAAAACGGGAACATCGGCCACAGTCGGGAGAGCCTCCGTCCATTCAATGCTTCGAAGTGGCCGTTCCATCGTTTGAGTTTTACTGGCATTATCACCCGGAGTATGAACTGACGTATATCGTAAAAGGTCGGGGCAGGCGCTTGGTTGGCGACAGTCAGGAGGCATTTTCGGAGGGTGATTTGGTGTTGCTTGGCCCGAATTTGCCGCACACCTGGGTCGGCGACAGCAGAAGTGAGGGGCCTTGCCGGGCTGTGGTGCTGAAATTTTCGGCGGCTGTTTTTGAGGTGCTTGCGGCCATTCCCGATAGCGAGCCGGTAACTTCTTTGCTGAAGCGGTCGGCCTCGGGCCTGCATTTCCCACATACCGACAATAAACTACCGGACTTGTTTGATTGCGTGCGCCAAGCCGGCGGTATTCAGGCCCTCGCGCACCTGTTGCTGCTGCTCGATTCGCTCACGTGTGCGGAGGCATTACCGCTTGCGTCTGTGCATTTTTTGCCGTTGGCGGAAGCCCGCAACGAACAGCGCCTGCACCAGGTTTTCAAGTATGTTCAGGAAGACTTTGTCAAGGGGATTTCGCTGCGTGAGGCGGCACAGCGGGCACATCTGTCGGTGAGTGCCTTTTGCAAATTCTTCAAAAAGACCACAGGCAAGACCTTTTCCGATTACGTCAACGAGGCCCGGATCACCCATGCCTGCACGCTGCTTCTGGAAACGGACAAATCCATAGGGGGGGTGGCTGCCGCCAGTGGCTTCGAAAGTCTGGCCTATTTCAACCGGGTATTTCTCCAAAAAAAGGAGGCTACACCGGGGCAATGGCGGCGCCGGGTTGGTCGGTAGCATACGGCGCACCGAAACAGCAATGAAAAACAATTTCGTTCAGGTTTTGAATTTTAGATGCTGCGCGTATCTTTGCCGCCGCTTTTGAAAAAAGCCCCTGTCACCAGGCCACGTGGCGGAATTGGTAGACGCGCTACTTTGAGGGGGTAGTGTCCTTACGGATGTGCTGGTTCGACTCCAGTCGTGGTCACAAAAAAATCCTGCGACGCCCGATCAGACGAGTTCTGGTCGGGCGATTTCGTTTTGGGGCCGGGCGACCACAGAGGGTCGCCCCTACCGTTCCCCTTTCTTTGCCTCGTTCCACAACGCGTCCATTTCCTGCAGAGTCATTTCCTGCAAGGGGCGCGGCGCCTTGTTTTCGATGTATTCAAATCTGGACTTGAACTTGCGGTTGCAGCGCTCGAGGGCGGCTTCCGGCTCCACGCCGATGAAGCGGGCATAGTTGACGAGGGCAAACAGTACGTCGCCGAATTCATCCTCCACGGCGGACTGCGAGGCGCCGTTTTGCAGGTTGTGCTGCAATTCGCCGATTTCCTCCTGCACCTTGGCCCACACCTGTTGGGTGTTTTCCCACTCAAAACCGACCTGCCCGGTTTTTTCCTGCATCCGGTAGGCTTTCACCATGGCGGGCAGGCTGCCGGGTACGCCGGCGAGCAGGGATTTTTTGCCCTCCTTGAGTTTGAGTTGTTCCCAGTTGCGCTTCACCTCCTCGTCGTCGGCCACGGTCACGTCGCCGTAGATGTGCGGGTGCCGGGCCACGAGTTTGTCGCACACGCCGTGCAGGGCGTCGGCAATGTCGAATGCACCGTGTTCGGAGCCTATTTTGGCGTAAAAAACCATGTGCAGCATCAGGTCGCCTATCTCTTCCCGGACGCCCTTGAGGTCGTTGTCAAGAATGGCGTCGGCCAGTTCGTAAGTTTCCTCAATGGTGAGGTGGCGCAGCGATTCGAGGGTTTGTTTGCGATCCCAGGGGCATTTTTCCCGCAATTCATCCATGATGGTGAGCAGGCGGCCAAAGGCGTCAAGTTTTTGCTGAAACGTATTGGGCATGGGTGGTGGCTGTTGGTTGTTGGCTGATTTCCCGGGATGCCAAACGGCTCAGGTCATTTTCCTTTGTACACCACCCCGGAGGTAGGCGTCTCGTGCAGTTCAATTCTGGACAGCAACGGCATCTGCGGCTTGATTTGCTCCCACAACCAGACGGCGATTCGTTCGCAGGTAGGGTTTTCCAGTCCTTCGATTTCATTGAGCAGTTTGTGGTCCAACCGGTCAATGATCGGGTTGATCACTTTCTTGATGTCGGCAAAGTCCATCAGCCAACCGAGTTCCTGATCCGGTTCGCCTTCGAAGTAGGCTACCAGCCGGTAGGTGTGCCCGTGGATGTTCCGGCATTTGTGTTCGAGCGGAACCCGGGGCAGAAAGTGCGCGGAATCGAACGTGAATTGTTTGAAAATTTCCATGATACTCGAATACTGGTGCTAAGGGCGTGGAATCGGGGCGCAAAGGTACGCGCAACTCTGGGGCAAAGCGACAAAGTTTCTATCGTAAAAATGCCACGAATGTGTGTGCCTCCGGTTGCCAAATCCAATACATTTGCCGGCGTTCAACCTCTTCACGTTTAAACTACTACCTGCTCATGCGAATTTTTATCTCACTGTTTTTCTTCCTGTGCGGGCTTTTCCCGACGCTTTTGCATTCCCAAACGCTCGTATCCTCCACGCTGCTCGGCAGCCGGACGCGCGCGCAATTGGTCTCCCAGTTTGGCGTACCGCTTATTCAGTACGGCGTCAAGTACTACCGGATCACCTATACAACGAACAATCTGCAGGGCCAACTTGACACCGTTTCCGGCCTCGTGTGCGTGCCCGACGACCCGACCCGCATTTACCCGCGTGTGGTTTATCACCATGGTACAGCAGGCTCCAAACTGGGTGTGCCCTCCTTCAACGTCGTTTCCGGCGGTGAGGGGGTTATCGGCAACCTCTTTGCCGGCATGGGCTACGTCGCTATCCTGCCCGACCTGCTCGGGCTGGGGGTGTCCGATGGTTTTCACCCCTACGTCCATGCCGCCAGCGAATCGTGGGTAGCGGCGGATATGCTGCGCGTGCTGCCGGCATTTGCGGCCCAGTACGGCGTGCACCTGAACGAACAACTGTTCAGTACCGGCTATTCACAAGGCGGGCATAGTTCGATGGCTTTCCATCGGGATGTGGAAAATACCTGGCAGAATGAATTTGAAATGACGGCAGCCGCGCACCTGTCCGGTCCGTACAGCATTGCCGAAGTTATGCGCGAACTCATCCTGTCCGATTCAGTGTACTTCTACCCCGGGTATTTGCCCAACACGATCCTGTCGTACCAAACGGTCTACGGCAACCTGTTCGGCCAGTTGGACGAGGTGTTCAAACAACCCTATGCAGCCAAAATCGCAGAATTTTACGCCGGTACGATCTCGCTTTCCAGCCTGAACGACGACCTTATTGACTTGCTGGAGGCCAATGAAGGTGCATCGCGTCCACTGCGTATGCTTCAGTCGGATATCTTGCAAGAAATCATTGCCGATCCGGGGCACCCGTTCAATGTGGCGCTTAAGGATAACAACGTATACGCCTGGGCACCCGAAAAACCGACGCGTATTTTCTACTGCATGGCCGACGATCAGGTACCGTTCCGCAACAGCCTGGTGGCCCGGGATACCATGACTGCCCGCGGCGCTGTAAATCTGGCCGCCTCGGATGTGAATTCCGCTGCCGACCACGGGGGCTGCGTAACGCCCGCTCTGACCAGTACATTACTCTTCTTCCTTGGCTTCCAGCAAGTCGGATTTTTTACCGGTACCGGAGAATTGGCGGCAGCCGAACCATTGGAACTGTGGCCAAATCCAGCCACGGAAACGGTCACAATCCGCTTCCTGCCCGCCGGCGGACAAGCGCAAATCTTTGACCTGAACGGCAGACTGCGTTTCGATGGAAAAGTGACGGATGGCAATCGTACGCTGGATATTTCCAGCCTCGAAAACGGGCTGTATGTGGTGCGCTACCTGTCGGAAGGGAAAGTGTGGCAGGGGAAATTAATGGTGCAGTAGGCGCGCAAACACTTCAGGATTTTCAAAAAATGAAGAACCCGTTACAAGCATCTGACTTGTAACGGGTTCTTTTTTGTTTCAAGATGTGGGCGCAGAAGGATTCGAACCTCCGACCCTCTGCTTGTAAGGCAGATGCTCTGAACCGGCTGAGCTATGCGCCCTTTTTCTTGAAGCGGCGGCAAAGGTAAATGCGCGGCGCGCAAATGCCCAAACCTTTTTCCAAAAAATATTTCCAGAGAATTCACCCTACTTTTGGGCATCAAAACAAAGCACCTACACTATGCGATTTTTTGCGCTTTGCTGCGCGCTCCTTGCCCTAAGCCTTTGGTCGTGTCGCGGCGATTCGGACGCCTCTCCGGAGTCCGTCGTCCGGCTCTGGCAGTCGTACATTGACCGCAATCAATTCGACTCGGCCCGGATGTACAGCACCGAACTGGCCCGCTCGTACATTGATTTTCTGGACGCACTCGTGCAGGACGATACTGCCGATATTTCCAATACCGTGCTCTACAAACTCCGCTGCAACGTGCAGGGAGATTCGGCGGTTTGCCATTACCTGATTGAGGGCGAACTGGAAGAAAAAATCCCCGACACGCTGGTGCTCTACCGGGTTGGCGGCCGCTGGCTGGTACACCGGGTGGAAGGATTCATGGTCATCCCGGTAGACACCCTTGCTCCGGGCGACGAAAACATCCTGTTTCAGGGTGATTCGACGGATGTGGAACTGGAGTAGCCCTGCTACTGCTGCATCAATTCCCGTGCAGTGGCCAATGCCGACTCACTGGGCGGGTTTCCGCTGAGCATGACCCCCAACGCCCGCACGCGCTCGTCGGGCGTGAGTGCCCGCAACTGCGTGATGGTGCGCCCGTTTTCTACCTGTTTGTAGGCAAAGTAGTGCTTGTCGGCGCGGGCGGCGATCTGTGGTGTGTGGGTGATACTGACCACCTGGTGCCGGTCGCTGAGTTCGCGCAGAATGAGGCCCATTTTGAGCGATACGTCGCCGCTGATGCCGGTGTCTATTTCATCAAAAATAAGGGTGGGCAACGGGATGGCGTCGGCTACGAGGCTTTTGATGCAGAGGGTCAGGCGGGAAAGTTCGCCGCCGGACGCTACGTCCCGAATGGGCAGGAAACGGCTGCCCACGTTGGAAGCAAACAGAAACTGCACCTCGTCGGTACCGGTAGGGGTGAGTGCTTCGGTTTCCTGAATGTCCACTTTGATGCGGGCGTGCGGCATGGACAATTGGGTGAGCATGGCATGCACCTTCTCCTCGAAGGGTTTGGGTACGATACGGCGGCGCTCGCCGAGCAGACGCGCCTGCCCGCGCAAGGCGTGTTCCTGTGCGGCAATGCTGCGTTCCAGGCGAGAAATCTGGTCGCCGAGGTCGGTGAAGCCGCCGAGCCGTTGTTCGAGCTCATCCTGAATCTGGAGTAATTCGGCCACGGTGCCCACGCCGTGTTTTTTCTGCAATTTGTACACGGTGTTGAGCCGTTCCTGCACCTCGGCGATGCGGGCGGGGTCGTGCTCGGTATGTTCGCTGATGCGGGCGCAATCTTTTGCAATGTCCTGAAGGTCAATGACGAGCGTGTCAAGGCGCGCGCTGAGTTCGCCCAATTCACCCGACACCTTCCGGGTAGCGTTCATGGAGCGGGCGATTTCCTGAAGTTGGCCGACCACGTTTTGTTCCGACTCGATCAGGTAGTTGGCGGCGGCGCCATAGGTGCGTTTGATGTCTTCGGCGTTGGTCAGGCGGGCCAGCTCGTTTTCGAGTTCTTCCTGCTCGCCTTCGGCCAGTTCGGCCTGCCGGAGTTCGTTGTACTGGAAACGCAGAAAATCCATTTCCTTACCGGCGTTGGCGCTGCGCTCAAGCAGGTCGGCGAGTTGGCGGCTGTCGGCCTGATACTGCCGGTAACCGCGCCGGTATTCGGCGAGCAGGGCGGCGTTGTCGGCCAGGGCGTCGAGCATCCGCAGTTGGAAATTGACATTGTGAATGTCGAGCACATCGAACTGCTGGTGCAGGTCCACGAGCGCCTCGGTAAGGCGGCGCAGCACCTGGTTGTTGGCGGGTGTGTCGTTCACGAATGCGCGGCTCTTGCCGGCGGGCGACAGTTCGCGGCGGATGACCACCTCGTCTTCGTACTCGAGTTCGTTTTCATCAAAAAACTCCCGCAGATCGTATTTGGCTACGTCGAACCAGGCTTCCACCACGCATTTTTCGGCGTCGTTGTAAAAAATTTTGGTGTCGGCCCGGTCGCCCATGACGAGTCCAAGCGCCCCGAGCAGGATGGATTTTCCGGCGCCCGTTTCGCCGGTAATGATCGTCAGCCGCTCGGAGAAGTCAATCTCCACGCGGTCAATCAGGGCGTAATTGCGGATGTGCAGGCGTTTCAGCATTGTATCTCCGGTTTACCCGCCGTAGCCTTGGCGAAGGCGGGTGGATTCAATTTCCCGTAGCCTCGGCGAAGGCGGGTGGCGGCAGACGGCCTGCAAAAGTAGCGTTTGCTGTGGGAATGGGGATTGAGATTAGTTAAATTTTTTGTTTTAAAATATGCGTGCTACCGGGCACCGATACCTCCGGGTTTGTCAAACCAGAGAGGTTCGGCGCAGAAGCCACGTTTGCACAGTTACAGGCGAAAACGACATAGTTACAAGATGAAATGACACAGTTACAAGCTCGGCCTTGACAACGGCCTCACCGCTAAAGTATCTTGCCGACCTGTTTACGCTGCATGGCGCAGGCAGATGCAGTCCCGGCCGGAATGCGAGCATGCAACTGATACGTTCACAAAATTTGACTCGAAATGAAACTCTTTTTTTTCCTGATGGCAATGTTGCTGTCTTTTTCCTCAAATTTACATGCCCAAACGGAGGATCCTCCCATTGACAGCATTGGTACCGACACTATGGAGATGGTTTACCTTGATAGCGTAATACTCCAAAGCCCCAACAGAATTGCGATGGAGGCTGCTTGTGCGATACGATATGTACTTAATGCAGATGTGTATCTTCGCTGGGAAGTCGTGCCGGGCGCAACAAGTTATACTATACTTTACCAATTTAGCGGCATGGGAGCAACCTGGCTGACGACACAATCAAACACCAATGAACTGCTGCTGGAGGGTGTTCCGTTGGATACTACCATACTAAGCGAAGTGATTCCGCTGGGGATCGGCATTGAGGGCGAGTGGCAGTCGGACTTAGTCAATATTTCCACGGCACCTCAAAGGGAACCTGTCGTTGTGTCGCATGGGTTTTACAATTGTTTGGAAGCATGGTTTGCCAAAGAGCAAAACGAACAGGGTTTTTGCCAGTTCCTGAATGAGGTTGAGGGGGTAAGCCAATATGAAATACTGTCTTTTTTACAGGCTTATGCCTTCGACAATGCTGCGTTTCAAAAACCTGCAAGCAGCAGCACCGGCAACCTCCAAGCCTATTTTCCGACTGATGCTGTGTTTGGTGCCGGACCGGAGCAGTGGTGTGTCCCGATGACAAGTGGTAACTGCAGATGCAAGGTGGTCAGCAAGGGATCAAATCTTGCTACACCGAACGCTAAAATGGCCAACTATCAGATCGTTCCGAAAAAATTTGCGAAAATAATCGGTGTGCTCCCTGACGGCACGGGAGAGTTTGAGTCCAGAAGCGAAGCCGGCGCAGCAAAATTCGCCACACTCAAGCAAGACAGGACAAGTGGTGGCAGTGTTCTTGTGCGGAGCAACTTACCTCTAAGTGGCGACCCAAAGAGCGTGACCACGGAAACTTCTGAACTAGGTTTTTTTCTGGCGTGTTTAAATAATTTGGGAATACCCAATACTAACCTTCCTCCTGAGTGTGACTGCGTACGCCCGCTGCATGTTTACTATGAGTACACGACGAAACTTCGGATAATGTCAAAAACAAGGGGTTGCATCTGGAGCAAAGGCTCGGAGGCTACCGCCGAGGACTGGGCATTTATCGGTGTTTACCGGGGCAAGACCGGGGATATAACTCCGGTGGACGCCGGACGGGCTACACTCAACTCTTCGTGTAAATCCAACTGGAACCCGGACTTTTGGATAAAATTGCTGGATGTGCTAAATCCTGTTGCCCAACATTATGTCCAAACACTCGACTCCACGTCAGGTAACAAGATACCGACCACCAACCAGATCAGTCAATTTATCAGCGGGCTTCAAACGCTTATTAAAACCCCGTTTAAAATTACCGACAGTGGTGGGTGCAAGGATGAAGAACGCGATGCTGCATTGGTGACAGGTAGTAAAACCTACATGCTTGCACCGAATGAACCCATACGTGTTACTCTATTCAGTTCCTACTACATTCGTACGCGCGGATACGGTTGCTGGCGCTCCGAAGCAGGTGTGGCCAGCGATTACTACCTCCTGGGAATAGTTGAAAGCGAAGCCGATCCGGTTAACCCGGAGTGTTGTGCAAATAAGTACGGGAACTATATTTTAGGTTCACAATCAGCCCCATACAGCAACACGATAACCTTCGGCCTCAATGCAGTCAATAGTGCTACCAATCGAGCGGAGCGCGTTGGATACCTCCTGTCCCTTTTCGGTGGATGGTATAATCTGGGCACTATTGCCGGAAGTGGAATCGTGATTGTGCCTTATCAGTATTACAACGACCTGTCGGGTCCCTCCTGTATCAGTAGCGGCGATGAAGAGCGCACTACTGGTATTCAGGCACAAGGAGCGGCAAAGGAAGATGTCATTGAATTTGCAGTATTCCCGAGTCAGACAAGCGATTTGCTTAACGTTCAGATTAGTACCGAAAAAAGCTCGGATTTGCGCATAAGGTTCTACGACACCTATGGACGCTACGTCAGAGATGCCTTCTCAGGCGAGGTAAATACCGGGAGTCATCTGCTTCGACTATCAGTGGGCGATCTCCCACAAGGCGCCTACCTTGTGCAATGCGAATCGGACTTGAAAAGACAAAATTTCAAAATCATCATATTTTAAAAACACTGCTAGAATCATGAAAAAAACACATTCAATTCTGATGATCCTTTGTTTCCTGGGGCTACTCCAGGGTTGCAAGGAACGCTGCCCGGATTGCCCGGATTACAAAGTTTGCGTGGACGGCGAGTGCGTTTTGGAAGAGGATTGTTTCGAACTCAACAACACGGCTGTCTGCTTCGACAACCTTTACCTCGGAGTAGTGGAGGGAAACTCCTGCGTGGACACCATCATCTTCAACGGCACCGACAACGCTTTGGGGAACGAGAAGTCCTTCATATACTTTGTGAAGTCCCGTCCGGTGGGCTTGGAATTCAGAACGCTCTGGGTAAGTAAAGAACTGGGTGAAAATGAGTATATCATGTGGGATGTGATGCCGGTTTGTGGAGACTGGCTGGGTGGCCCCGGTGTTTATTGGTACTTCTCCAACATTCACTGCAAAATATACCCGGACAGCGTGCGGATGAACATCTACTTTCAGGCTTCCGATCGCACACTGGATGATCCGTTTATTGATAGTTGCCGGGTGACGTTGTACAAAAAGGCTTTCTTGCCTCAATGAGGTGGAGGCAGCCGGGAGGGAGTCCCCACCTTCCCGGCTGCTGACCCGGATTGCAAATTACAGTATAATCCGTGTCGCTCTCACAAAAACTTCCCCCAAAACGCCAGCGTCCGTTCCCAGGCCAATTTGGCTACTGCCTCGTCGTACCGTGCTGCCGAGGTATCGTTGTGAAATGCGTGGTTGACGCCTTCGTACAGGTACTGTTCGTAGGCGATGCCGTGAGTTTTCAGGGCTTCTTCGTAGGCTGTCATGCCGGTGTTTACCCGCTCATCGAGGCCGGCGTAGTGGAGTTGCACGGCAGCCTTGATTTTGGGTACCTCGTCGGCAGCGGGTTGGCGGCCGTAAAATGCCACGGCTGCCCGCAGTTCGGGTACGTGCACTGCCAGGTTATTGGCCATGGCTCCACCCCAGCAGAAGCCCACGCAGCCGAAGCGCCCGTTGCAGTCTGCCCGGGTACGCAGCACATCGAACACACCGACGAAGTTTTTCAGGGTTTCCTCGGCGTTTAGTTGGCTGAACATTTTGCGCGCCTCATCCGTATCGGCGGGTGTGCCGCCTGCGGGAGCGAGGGCATTGGGCGCCACGGCGAGGAAACCCGCCTGCGCGGCGCGGCGCGTCACGTCCTCGATGTGTGCGTTCAGGCCGCGGTTTTCGTGGATGACCAGCACGGTAGGGTAGGGCTTTTCGACATCCGGGCGCGCGAGGTAGGCTTTCATTTCGCCGTTCGCGCCCGGCCAGGTGATGTAGTCGGTAAAAAGTCCGTCGGAACCTGCACGGGCAGGCGGTGCAGGCGCTGATTCCAGCAGCGGCAACACCGACATAGCCGCTGCCGTGCTGCCCACGATCCAGGTCAGGCGCTGAAGAAACTCCTTGCGGGTGAGCGGTTTGTGGGTATATTCGTCGTACAGAGCAATGATTCGTGGATCGAGCATGGTGTAGTTTTTTTAGTCCCCAAATGTAGTAAGAAAGAGTGTCACAGAGGCTCACAGAGTTTAAAAGGACACGGAGTTTTTGTCACTCCGGAGGAGATGAATACGTACATGCTCAAAGGGCAGTCGCGCGCTGCCACTCTGTTCGTAGAGCGGACGGATTCCTTCGGAATGACAAAAAAACTCTGTGCCCTCTTAAACACTGCGAGCCTCTGTGATACTTTTTTCCTCCGACACTAAAAAAATCCGAAACGTACCTTTGCCGTCATGCAAGCCTACCACGATCTTCTCCGGCACATTCTCCAGAACGGCGCCCGCAAAAGCGACCGCACCGGCACCGGCACCATCAGCGTATTCGGCTACCAGATGCGCTTCGACCTGCAAGCGGGTTTCGCCCTGGTCACCACGAAAAAAGTACACCTGAAAAGTGTGATCCACGAACTGCTATGGTTTCTTCAAGGCGACACCAACATCGGTTATCTGAAAGAAAACAACGTGCGCATCTGGGATGAATGGGCCGATCCCGAGGGCAATCTTGGCCCGGTGTACGGCAAACAGTGGCGCTCCTGGCAATGCCCCGACGGGCACACGGTGGATCAGATCGCCGAAGTGGTGCGCACGCTGAAAACCAACCCCGACAGTCGCCGCATGATCGTGTCGGCCTGGAATGTAGCCGACTTGCCCGACATGGCACTCGCGCCCTGCCATTGCCTGTTCCAGTTTTACGTAGCCGACGGGCGCCTCTCCTGTCAACTCTACCAGCGCAGCGCCGATGTGTTCCTCGGCGTGCCGTTCAACATCGCCTCCTATTCCCTGCTGACCCTTATGCTGGCACAGGTATGCGGCCTGCAACCGGGGCATTTCGTACACACTTTCGGCGATGTGCACATTTACCTCAACCACCTCGAACAGGTGGAACTGCAACTTTCCCGCGAACCGCGCGCATTGCCTGTCATGCAAATCAACCCGGAGGTGCGCGACATTTTCGCGTTCCGGTACGACGATTTTGAACTGCTGAACTACGATCCCTGGCCGGCGATCAAAGCGCCGGTGGCGGTGTAGGCGGTTACGGTTTCCGGTAATTCACCGCAATGCGCGTTACCTGCTGGTAGTCGTTTTTCGGGTTCGGCGCTGTGAGTTCCAGCGTGATTTTGTCTTCCGGTACACCGATTTTGGTTGACAGATACCGTTTCAAATCGTGCAATTTCAGCACGGCAAGCGTTTCGAGCGTAAGCGCTGCATCTTTTTTGATGTTGGCGGTTTTGTCCTTGCCGTTGAGTTTGTAGGCGGTTTTGAACGGCTGCCCGTAGTCGGAGGCGTATTTGGCGTCGGTGCGGGTTTCCACGTTGTTGTAGAGAATTTCCGCAGACAGCCGGGCCGACTCGAATACCAGCCCTTCCGATTTCAGTTCCTGCACGCGCGCGCCGAGCCAGTCGGCCAGCAGTTTGATTTTCGCCGAGGATTTGTAGGCTTCTTCCGCGTCGGCATACTGCACGGCGATGCTGTTTGGAGCGCCTGCCACCACTTTGACGTCTTCCGGTTTGTTCGGCAGGGCGCTCAGTTCGGCAACGAGGTAGTTCTGGATGGTACCTGGGTCGTTGATGTCGAGCAGGGCCGGCAGAGAGGAGCGCAGGATTTTTAGTTCGGCAAACTTGGCGCGCACATCGGTGTCGTTTCGGGCGGCTTCGCTGCTCGCGGTGCGAATCAATACCAGGTCGTTTTCGTTGTGCACTTTTTGTTTGCGCGCCGCCACTTGCTGCACCAGCGAGTCGGCACTTTTTTGAGTGGCCACGGCCTTGCCGGCTTCAATGGAGACACCTGCCCCGATCGCTTCGATTTCGGGGAAATATTTTTCGGCGTTGGCAATTTTTGTCTGGCGCGTCTTGTGGTTGTTGGTGCTTTTGGCCTCGTTGAGCGCGTAGCGGGCAATCTCGATTTTCTCTCGTGCCGCTACGGCATCTTTGGCTACTTTTTGCCGGGCGTTTTCGGCAGTCGTTTTGTACTGGGCCAGCATGGCTTCGGCGGTTTGATCAAATTTGGGGAGTTTTTGCGGTTTCGGTGCTTTGGGCGGTTTCGGCGGCTTAGGCGTGTCGGTTGTCCGGGTGTCGTCGGCGGGGGTGGCGCTACTTCTGCTAAAAGCGTATTGCACGCCTGCTTCAAAACTGCTACCGAGCGCGTCATGGGTTTCGTAGGCGCCAAAAAGGAGCAGTTGCGGGACGGGCCGCACGCCTGCCGAAAATTGCAAACCACCCTCGTCGGTGCGGTAACCGGCGCCGACCATGATGCGGTCGTCGTCGAGGAAATACGCCCGCAGGCCAAAGTCAAAATTGCCGGCCTTGAGCGCTTTTGTAAATACTTCGCGGTACACAATACCCGGCTCCACAGCAAAGCCTTCGCCCTGGAACCGGTAGCGCAAAGACGTAAACAGGTGTGGAAAAACATCGAATCGCACAGTGCCGACTTCGCCCGCCGGCGCATATTCCAGATTGCTGGTGAACAGTTGAGGTAACGTCACGTCGAGTTGCAGCCCGGCAAACCGCGCCTGCAAGCCAAATCCGCCGTCGAACTGCGACCTGGACTCGGCGGCCTGCATCAGTGTCAGGTCGAACGGGTTGTTCACGGTAGCGGTGGCGAGGTCCAGACGCTGGTTGAGCAGGCCCGCCATCACGCCGAGCGAGAGGTTGAAATCGCCGTCTGCCGGGAACAGGTGGTAGCCGAAAAAAGCCGTCACGTTGGTACGTTTGGTGATGTGCACCTCGTCCTGCATAGCCATGATACCGAGGCCGATGCGGTCGCCGAGCAAGGGGGAAATATCGGCCTGAAGCAGGTAACTCACCGGTCTGCTGCCGGTGGGCAGGTCGGCAAATTGCGAGCGGTATGCCACGGCCACGCCGCCGCCCGAGGCGCCTCCCTGCGCGGCCGGATTGTAAAACTTCGGCTGAAACGTATAGGCCGAAAAGTACGGCATCTGCTGTCCAAAAAGCGGCGCAGCGAATATTGCCGGTGCTGCGGCAACCACTATGCGGAGAAGATTTTTTTTCATGGCAAGCATTGTTTAGGTTGACAGGTTTCGGGTTGGAAGGTTTCGGGTTGGAAGGTTTCTGGTTGGAAGGTTGCTGGTTGGAGTAACCAGAAACCTTCCAACCAGAAACCTTCCAACCTCTATCGGCTGGTGCGAATGATTGTGATGGCGCCTTTTTTGACCACTTCCCGGTCGTTTTGGGCGTAGCGCAGCACGTAGAAATAGGCGCCGTCGGGGCAGCCGGTGCCGTCCCAGGGGGTGAGGGTATCGCCTTCATATACCTTGCCGCCGAGGCGGTTGAAGATGGTGTACTCGCCTTTTTCCACCCCATCGGGCATAACCACGAGCCAGTTGTCGTTCTGACCGTCGCCGTTGGGGGTGTAGATTTCGGGGATGAAAGGGTCGCCGGCGGTGTC